>NZ_CP078067.1:2331782-2658401 GCF_019195395.1 Kaistella faecalis | reverse complement strand
TCTCGGATTGCCTTAGGGGAAAGCACTGTAAAAACCTATGAAGAGAGGGGCGCTTTCCCGCTAAGAACCAATCCTTTAAAAGAGCATTGATATGAATGTGAGGAGCTCTTAAGAGGTGTCACTAAAAGTGAATGAATAATTCATAACTGTTATTATATTGGTGAAGAAAAACGTAAATCCTTATAAGCCCCGGGGCCGCAATGGCGCTTAACCATTGTTCATGTCATTCAGAATGATCCCTGTCATTCCAGGCGGAGTTGTCATTCCGAGCCTGCGAGGAATCTCTTTTGCGCAGCAAAAGAAAGCTTAACCTCATCCTTAACCTCAACCTTAATAAACCGACACTCTCCCACTTCACTCACCTTTCCACTTCATTTGTATAATTGGAATAAACAACCTATTTTTAACGTACCAGTTTTAAAATGTTGTTACTCCTGCACTCAGGCTCCATCAAAGGGCTTTGGTGTGTTTAAGGGTGATAATGTTTTAAGGATTCTGTGTAGCATTGGGCTGCACAAAACCTTACCCTCTCACAAAGTGAGGAGCGTTGGCGTTCTTTTATCTCCTGATGGGTATCTGGAGACTGGTGGTGAGAACCTTCAGGTTCTTCTGATTTTAAGGCGGAAAGTAGGTAAATGTCGTTCTCATACTGATGTGTTTTGGGGTTTATGGAACGATGGACACCAAATTGGAGGAAGAATTCTTTCAGCGGATAAAACCAGATAGAGCGCCCTCTCAACTTATTGTTCACGGTTCCGCCAGAAACCTACTCTTGTCGAAGACACGAGCTGCCCCAAAAAGTATACGAGGAACGCCCTACTGGAATATATTGCAAATATACAAAATCCCAGTATTAGGCGAACACTCGTCAACTCGTGGCAATCTGGCGGATTTAGAACGAGTGACATCGTTGTAAAATTAGAATTATTTAATTCTCAACTATTCGCTTATTTCTCTTACTGACAAATATACAAAGTTTTACGTTAAACGCAAAACTTTTTAATAAATAATTAATAATTCATGGATTTAAACTTGTTAAATAAGGTCTTTACAGACAAAAAAATTAAGAACAGAGTTCTGGCGAAGTACTTTAATAAATCTGAGTCCACTATATCTCTATGGCGTAATAATAAAAGACAACCTTCTCTAGAAGAGTTTTACGAAATCGCTAAACTTCTCCGCATGGATATAAGAGACCTGTTTCTACAAACAAAATGGACAAATGAAAAATCAGAGACGTATGAGGAGTTTTCTGTGAGAATTAAGGAGGATGATAAGTAGATGATGGAGAACCGTAATGGAGATTGGAATCTCTTTGCATTTATAGAGTTCATGAAAGTGCAAATACTTTTTATATCTTTGATTATATTGTAATAATATAATCATGCAAATACACCCAGCTTTGATTCGCTTTATCTATATTCCATACATATGAACGAGTCTTATGGAACCATATGAAAAAACAGCCAAATAATAAATTTGATCTATTAATAGAGAAATTAATAGAAGGGTTCACCACAATTCCAAATTTTGATATTACTCAAAAGGATGAACTTGCAAATAAACTATTTAATACCGTTTCGTATAGAATAGCGGAATTAACTACATACAAAGAACTTGTAATTAGACATTACGTTCCAGAAACTAATAAAGCAATTCACATTTCAAAAAATGAATTTCGTAATTCGAAATATAGAAATTTACTAAATATCAAAGAAATTGATTTTCAGGAAACTTTATATGAAACTATAAGACTTGCATATGTTGGCTTGTTTCATAAAATCGAAAATTTCACAAATGATGTTCTTGAAATGACATCTGAAGTTTTTTCAGAGTTTTATGTTGATAAAATTTCACTAAATAATTGGACAAAAGAAAAATTTGAATTCCAAATCAAAGACTGGCAACAATTCAAACTAATTCATCGAATTAATTGGATAGCAAATTGCGTAAAACATAGAGATGGATTTCCAACAAAAAGTCCAAAACCAATTGAATTTGAATATGCTGATGAAAATATTCGTTTACAACTATCCGTTAATGATTTCAAAAATGATTGCGAAATTCTATTACCATTTTATCCAATTTACATACAGTTAATGTTTCTTTTTGCACAACATAAAATGTTTTCACAAGAAAGCTTTGAACATTTTGAAGATAAGGATTTTGTAAAAGAACAGAACGATAAACTTGAAAACCTGGGAATACAATTAAAATTGTTGGTCAAACAATTAAAAAAAATATGAAAAGGCTTCGTACAGTAACAATCTTTCGTTTTGTAAGTACGAAATGCAATGAAAGCCTAAAAATGGAGCTTTTTTAAATTCTAAATTTTGCAAGCGCCTTTAAAGTTTTCATTTGAAGAATTTTATGATAAATAAAGCTTATAGCAAGTAGTAAGTTTTCGTTTTTTATACCGCGTACGGAAATACCTAGCTGGTAGCAGAAATTTAAAAAGAAACTATGTTTGAATTAATCATTTTTATAATCTCTTGTTTTTTTGTTTACATAATTTTAGGAAATTTAATGATTAAAATAAAAGGAGATAAATTAGGATGTATTTCTTTTAGTTTTACAATTTTTATTTCAATATTATTTTCTCTTTCAATTTCGAAGAAATTAAATCCTAATAAAGCAGAAACTTTCTTTTTTCGAGAACAAATAACAAAAAAAACAGATGATTACAAATCCAATTATCAATTAAATAATAAGGATTATTTAGAAAAATTAAGTAAAAATAGTTACTACAACTTTTTAGAAAATCAACATAAAGGAAATGAAATTAACATTGGTTGTCTTTGTAGAGACGGCACAATTGTATCTTCAATAAATAATGATGCTTGCTCAAATAATGATGGAATTTATGAATTTATATCTTTAGAGATTGAAAAATTTATTCCTGAAAAAACAAATAATTATGATTACACGACTTTTGAAACAACAAATTCCAGAGGTCAAGTTCACGTAAGAAGTTACTATAGAAAAGATGGAACATATGTAAGAGCACATACAAGAAGATCACCGAGAAGGTAAAAACTTCTGCTAACAAAGGTAGTAGTTGCAAAACGCCAAGATTTTCAAGATTTTTAGAAATTTAAGATAAAAGCCGACTTCTTTTATACTTCGACGACCTCAGCCAAGAGATTTAAGAGAGGTTTGTTTTTGGGTGATGAGAAATCTTTCAAGCGATAATATTGTCAAAATTGGGGAAGAGGATGGGAGGAAGAATTTGTATGTGAGGAGGGAATAAAAAAAGAGAGTTTGCATTTTTAGCTTTTATTGGAAAGCGTAATTATATTAAAAAATTATTTGTAATATTTAACAGCATATCTATGACGATGAAAGACCTAAAATTTTATAAAGGTGATATTTTTTGGAATATAAGAAGAGACCAACATCCAATTATTTTTTTAGAATGGATTGACAAACCACTAACATTTAAAGCCTGCATTCTAAGTAAAGAACCTTTAGTAGGAAATATTAAAATGGAAGATAGCCATTTTTTTTTGAGGGATAATTCAGGAAAGGATTATACAATAGTCAATAAGCCTTCTTACTTAATAAAAGATTATTCTTTCAAAAAAGAGGTTGATTGGCTAAAAAGTCCAATCAGGGCCGGTAAACTAACTGATACTGGTGTGAGATACGTAGAAGAAAATATTGTCCCAGTTGATCTAACGTATTCAGACGAGCATATAAGTTTGATTTCAAAAAATTTATCCTAGAAGTCACCTATATTTATAGGGTTTGATTATTTGTGTATGATTAAAATTTATTCTGTGAAATTTTGAGCATGAGCTAAAAAATACTACGAGTAAAATCAGCTACCTCATCAACCTCAGAAAATAAAGTACTTTGATTTATAATTAATTGTTCCAGTTCTTTTAAAACATTAGATGTAGAATGTGATCTTAATAATGTTTTTGGGAAAGATTATTAAATGACACAAACATGTCCATCGAAGCAAATCAACTTCTTTAGTAAAAATACTTTTGACTTCTACCTAAGTATTTGCTTGAAATTTTCATTTAAGACTTTTAGCATTTCATCATAATTATGGTTTTTTAATTTTGCTAAATTAATAACAGTTTCATTAATATCAATAACTCTAAAAGGAGTTTTATTTTTACTAATTACAAAAGGATAATCAGATTCTAAAAGAAGCCTGTCAGGTGGGATGTGATTGATTATCTTTAATCCATTATTAGAATTGAACATTGCATTGTTAATAGAAAAATAGGCTCCATTAGCAACTGCTACATCTATATTTTTTAAATTACCTGAATACCAATGTAAAATAAATTTACTATTAAACCTTCTTCCTATAATAGATAAAACATCATCAACGCTATTTCTACTATGTATGGTTAATACTTTCCCTCCTAAATCATTACATTTATGAATAAGTGATTCAAAAAAACTTAATTGAATTGCTTTTGAATTAATTGCAGCCTTATAATCCAAACCAACCTCTCCAATATATTTTGCCTCATCTAATAGTCTCCACATTTGAGGTATATACTTTTGGTATTTCTCAATGAGTTCAGGGTGAAACCCTAAAGCGGGTTTTATATATTTTGATTCAATCCTGCTTTTAAACTTAACGTAAAGAGGAGGAAGATTTGTTACAGCTATTGTGTATATTTTTAGTTTTTCAATACTATTAACTTCCTCATTAAAATTAGTTGACAAATCTAAATGAGCATGAGTATCAAATAAAAAATTATTCATTTTTCGTATTTATAAAAGTAGCTAATTCTTCCATTCCTCTTTTGTATAGATCTTCATATTCATCTAGCTGCTCATCAATTTTTCCAGACATTTGAATTGTAAATCCTGTATTATTTTCAGTGTAGTCTAAAAGCCCAATCTTATAAGATCTTAGCTCTATGTTTGCTTTTCTATTTTCATAATCAAGATCTCTGTATTCTGTGATATCACTCTCAAATGCGTATAAAACTGATGCTCTTCTAATAGTACAAGGCAAACACGTACCACAATGTTTAGGCTTAAAACTACCTTTGACCCATCTGACTTGATCTGGATGTGAACAAGACATTGTTTCTTTGTAATGCTCCTTAATAAAATCTAATTCCTTACAGTTTGATAACATTTCTCCTTTAGTCAAAAACTGATAAGGATTTTTTAATTTTATTTTTACACCAAGTTTTACTAATAAATCCTGAAACATTTTTAGATAATAGGGATGTGTTGTTCTTGTGCTACTACTGCCTAATCTAGAATTGGTAAGAGGGATGTTTAAAGATATTAATCCATTTTCAGGAATATACAAATCAATATCTTTATTCATGCAGGATGCTAAAATAATAGCATGCATAAAAAACATAAATGAACGTGTTCTAGTTGTATCTTCAATTCCTCCAATTGGTGTTGCATTAAAATTGAAAAATTGCTCATCTTGTAATCCAAATTTATCCTTTAATAGAAAAGCAACTTTATCTTGGAAAGGTTTTACCCCTTTTCCTCCTCCGTAATGTCCAATAAATGCAATGTTTTTACTTTCTTTTAATAGGTCTATTGCACCAATAAATGAATCTAACCCCCCAGATAGCATACAAAAGCAATCAGGAGTATATTTACTTGATATATATCTTTGAGTAATATTTCCAGATATTTTAGTCTCTTTTTCATTTAAGTCTCTTTTTCTAAATTCAAAATCCCAAATATCACCACTTAAGTAGGAAATCATTTCTATAAGCAAATCCTTATTTTGATTCCATTTATCAACTTCTAATACTGGAATGTAAAGTTTTACTTCTCTAGTCCAATTGTCAAAAGTTCCACTCCTTAAAACCTTCCTATCAACATAGTACACCATTAAAGAGATATACCATAAATCTAATGCCTCATTTTGAAAAAAGCTTGGCATGCGATAAAGTGGTCTTAATAAATTAAAAAAAGTATGATTATAATCTGCCTTTGAAGTCAAATCCACCTCAACTGCTGAGTCTACTGTGAATGTATCATCAGTATTTAGTTTAAATATAAATTCTTTCATAATAAATCTTCCATTACGGTGTAACACTGGTTATAAAGGCTTAGTATTTCTTTTGTTGAGAATTCATAGTCTTTAATATCCTTACCTTTAAAGACAACCTCAATCTTAGAATGGATATATTCTTTTATATCTTTTTCCACAGCTACTGCATCTGCTGCACTTTTAGAATAACTTTCTATTCGTGACCCTAGATCATTTATTAGCTTCTGATAAATATAAGCTTCTATATAAGTTGGAACTATGATGTTCACATCTAGTTTTTCAATAGTCTCAATCTCTGAACTTTCTTGTTCTATAAGTTCATATAGTATTTCCATAGTAAGAATCAAAGCCTTTCTTGAAACAGCATCATCTTTTGTACTAGGAGAAGGTGCTAAAATGTTTATTAGCTCACTTAGAATTTCTTTTCCACCCTTATCCTTGTAATCTATTTTGTATGCATCAAGGGTTTCTTTCAATCCTTTCTCTGAAATACCTCTTACAAAATTTCCAAGATTGATAGTTGTTTTTATTCCTCCTACTGCATTTTTTGAAGCAGATTTAGCACCTCCATAAGCTTTTACATATTTTGAGACTGCACCCTTAATATTATTGGATCTTCCAGAAGCTATTTTTGACATGAAAGTTTTTGCATTACTCCATTCAACAGTTTGTTCGTCTTGTTTTTCTACTTTTTTATCCTCTGAATTTTGTTCAGAATCTTCATTTTCAGAATTTTGATCTTCTTGATTATCTGCACCTTCTCCGTCATTATTATTTTCTTGTTCATTATCTTCAAAATCAGGTGGTATAAGAGGATTATTTTGTGAACCTCCATTGGAATAGCCACCATACATACTTGATGTTCCCATAGTTTTTTAGTTTTTATTTTAATTCTTCTTCAATTGCTTTTTTTAATTTAGGGTTCTCTTGGCTCCATTTTTTAGCTAGTTCTTGTACCTCATGTAATTTATCTATCTTTTTTCCAAAGTCAAAAACAGTGGGAATAAAACTAATTTTAATAGATTGAGATGGAAGTGTAGTAAGTTTAGACAAGCAGTCAGAATAGAGTGAAGCTCTTGTTTTTGACCACTCTAAGAAAGACTTGAATAATTGTGTATCTATGGTTGATGATGACTGTATGATATTAAATATTGTCTTTAGAATCTCTGTTGCTTCGAAATCACTAACATTTTGAGATTTTTTAATTGCCTCACTTCTTAAAGAGTCAGAACCTCCTTGTAATCTTTCCAAAATATTTTCGCCTTCTGTACTAAGAGCAAAAGATGATTTATAAAAAGTTGCTTGTAAGCTTTCTCTTGTAAAATAAAAATAGTTTTGTAAATCAATATCAGATAATCTTGGTTCCGAATTAATCCAATTTTTTAACCATGTATCATCCTTCCATAGTTTTAACGTTTCTACATCTTCCCACCTATCTTCTTCAATTAACTTAATTTCTAAAGGCTTTCCATTTTCATTAGCTTGGAGCTCTCCAATTTTTTTAAAGACATCATCTTGAAAATACTCTATTAACATTAATTTTGCTAGAACCTTTTTATCTAATGTTACCTTCTTAAATTTAGCCATCTTCATCCTCATAGATAAAGAATTAAGAAATCTTTTACAATGTCTTGGATTTCCATTTAATCTATTAGATAGTACAGATGAAAGTTGCTTAGAAATTGATAAAACATCTTTTAGCTTGTTATCATTAATTTCTTCAAACTTATTCTTAATTAATTCATAAGTAATCTCGAACCTAATAAAATCCTCTTCTCTTTTTTCTTTTAGAAAAGTTATAATTTCAGAATATTCTTTTTCAAAAGCTTCTTGAAGAAATAAGGAAGTAATATAGAATTCCATTTCTTGAACGCCAAGTTGTGGAATTTTTATAGGATACTGTATCATCTTCTCAAGATACTCTTTACCAATATCTAAATGATTTCCTTTAACTTCAGGGAATCTTTTACCCACAGCATACATTACTTGCCTTTCATCCGCACCTATTATAAATGAACTTCCTTTTGTAAACAAAAACAGTCTTATAGCTTCAAGAGTTTCAAGAATTGTATCGTGATTACATCTGTCAAGTTCATCAATAAACACAACTAGTTTTTTAATTTTGGTTTCTTTGAGTAATTCTTCAAAGTCATTTTGAAACTCTCTTAAATTTTTTCTCGTTTCTTCTTTTGAAAAAGTTCCTTCAAGAACTTTTTTTATTTCTTCATCATTAACTTCTTGACCTGCTGATTTTAATTTTGAAGCAATTTGATTTATTGTTATATCCGCTATTGTTCCTAATCCACCAGTTAGAAAAAAATCAGTTCCGTATTTTAGACCTTTACTTGCTAAATCGAGATAATTTATATTCTCCAAAAGCTTCTTAACTCCAGCCTTAGCTTTTGCAGAAAGTTTTCTTTTCTCTTTGATTTTATCTATGATTGTTCCCAAAAGAGCTGTTTTAGCATCTTCATAATCTTCAAACAACCAACCATTAAATTTTATACATAAAAAATCATCATTACCATCATAGGATTTTAAAATCATCTCTACCAAACTAGATTTTCCACTTCCCCAATCTCCATACACCCCAATTGTGCAGGGAGACAAATCTTCATTTTCAATTATATCTTTTGTAACTTCAACTAGATAATCAAAGTTTAATAGGTCTAAATTAGTTTCGCTGTCTTTCCACATAAGTTTTTGTTTAAAATGAGATTATTTATAAAGATAATGTTTCAAATTAAGTTTATAATTTAAATAATTTTAGAGATGTCCTTGTATTTTCATCATGATCTTTTCTAGATTGAAAACTAGGAACTTTCTTTTCCCCTTTAACTCCCACGACCGATAAATACGGTAAGAAAAATTGGGAAAAATGGCTTTCATATTTGCTGAATTGTTCATTATAGGACTCACATTCATCATAGATGATAAGACTATTCTGCCCTAATAATTCAGGGCAAGCATAAGCAATTGTTTTAAAATTTACTTCATCTTCGTTTTTTCCGTAAAATCTACAAATTCTTATATTGGGAATATTGTTAGGTAAAGCTTCAGAAGAACCAATTAAAGTATAAACTTTATTAAATGAATCTCTGAATTGGTGAATATTATTATTCATTATGGCTAACAGTTATTGTAGAATCTTTTTCCTTTAAATATGTTCTTTTTATATGGCATCCTAAAGTTTTAGCAAAAGAGGAATTTTTCACAAATGAAAATGAGTCATCATTCCCCTACAAAATAAATGGGATGCAAAGGTAAATAGGTCTTTTGTGGATCTTCCAATTTATCATAGTAGGACTGCCAGAGCGATACCAGTCTTTCAAAATCAATCAGTTCAATATGCTCTCTGGAATCACGGGCTTCTTTTATTGCCGGTTTAGAAAATGTCCCAGAGGTCACAAATATTCCGACATCGGTATTTCTTTTTAAAGTTCCAGCCAGTTTCTGCACTTCATCACTTGAGACAGCATCGTTAGTACGGTGTTTCACCTGTACGATAATTCTTGGATGTCTTGTTCCTAAAGGATCGGTGTAAGCTATAATATCGATACCACCATCAGGTCCTCTTTTTGCCACTTCTGAAATATAATAACCCATCACTTTCAACAGTTCGGCGACTAAATCCTGAAATTCATAAGGGTTTTTGGAGCAGATATAATCACGGATTCCGTTATAGGCTTCTTCTTCATACTGACTCAGAAGTGATTTCTGCAGTTGAATGGTATCTTCTTCACTTCCGTTCCCAAGATCATTTTCAATTGTATCCACAGCTTTACGTTTTCCATCCCACTCCCGGTACAGTTTTGTAGCGGTATACAGGAACTTTTCGGGTCCCAGTGCCATTGCTTTTTCCCCTTCTGCTGTAACCGTCCAGATCCCTTTTTGTTTGCGCAGAAAACCGGCTTTCATACAATCGATGGTATAAAAATGAAGGATCGATTCCCAGCGGATGTAGCCTGTTTTTTCGTAACGGTGGCTTTCGTATTCATCAAACGTTACCGTCTGACGGATTTTTATCGACGACCTCCTTCCCCCTCATTTCGCCACCATTTTCACTTATAATTTGAAATGCGGCAAAGATTGTTTTCTCGGCAATCTTCTGTGATCTTGATTTTGACATTATGCTTTTTGTTTTGTTCGTTTTAATCTGCGTTTTGTCATTCTGGCGGCTGACAACATCACTACCAGTCAACTTCTTTTTTAGTGATACATTTAGGAAATTGTTTTTGTGCGGCTAATCTGTAATTATAACCCTTATTCATAAGAGATTGCATAAAAGAGTATCGAGTGGGATCATAGTTATCTTCCGGATTTGGATATTTTTTAAAATATTCTTCTTCACTGAGGAATTCCGGTTCGATGTCATATCGCAGACCATAGTTGTTTTTTAAACAAACGTACTGCTTTATTACATTGGGCGCGATAGTGATTAACACCTGACTGTCATATAACCGGCTCGCTCCAATTGAATTAAAAAATCTGTTATAAAGCTCACTTTCTTTAAAATCAGGGTGGTCTCCATAGGATTCATTACAACTGTTTTTAATTTTAGTCCATTCTATATCATTTGCATCTTTGTCGGGGCTAAGTTTTTTTAGATCACTTACCTCCCTATTGAGCTGTATCTGTTTTTTAATTTTCGACAAAGGTATCTGGGTAGCATTTGCAATACATTTAGAATAATTAAAAGTCTGGGCATTGCAAAATATTGACCCTAAAAGGAATGAATAGAAAAGAGTTAGTTTCATGCTTAGTTTATGGTTGTTCATTTAGATATTATATCAGTAAATAATCTTTTAATTGTACTGGTGGAAAAAATTGCTCACGTGGCACACGTTTTTTTGCCACCCGCCGCGATCACAAGTAAGCTGTCAACGAGCAAATAATTGCAAGTAGTGTAAAAGTTTTTTTCATTGTAGGTCTATGATAGTTTAACATTTTAATAGGAGTTCCACGGTATTTATATCAACATAAAATTTCAACTGACCGCGCTCTATGGGGTATACTTTATTAATCTGAAGTTTTAAACACTGCTTATGCAGCTCCCATCCAACAAGAGGTGCATTGCCGCCCTTCCTGTGCTTAATCTTGTTTACTATAACGAGGATGAGTACAAAAATAATAAGTAATAAAAATACGGTCATACAGCAATCATTTTATGGTTTATGTAACCAATTTGAAATTTTTATAAAAATAGGATATTTTATTGAAAGAAAAATTACGGTTTTCCGTAATGTGACCTCTTAATATCTTTATACTTTTAGTTTACTTACCAATAAAAAAATAACATGAAAAATTACTATGTGAATAAGAATGCACAGAGCAACGGCGACCATGAGGTTCATCATACAACGTGCACCTATCTGCCCTCAGCCGTCAACAGAAAATATTTGGGTACGTTCAGCACCTGTAAAGAGGCAGTTAAGGAAGCAAAGAAAACTTATACAAAATCCAACGGGTGCAAGACATGTTCTAATGAGTGTCACACCTCTTAAAAATGCAAGCAGTTTTTTGATCTAAATAACTACTTCAAATCAATCGCTCAAAGTAAATATAATATGTCTGATAATGGGTAGTAACTGCTTTGCTGATAAAAATCAGTGCGTAAAAGTGTTTTAAAACTTGGCGAGAAAATATTATATTCGGATATTTGAGAATAAGCAAAAAACTATTCACTATAAATTAACTTGATGAAGAAAATACTACTCTCTGCTTTAATCCTTATTTGCGGAATAACATTGAAAGCTCAAACTGTGAATGATGTTCCATTACAAGATATTGACGTTGAATACGTACAAATTGTTGGAACTTCCAAATTATTAAGCACAAAACTGACTATTGAAATTGATTTTGGACAACGAACAAAATTCTTTTCGTCAGGAAAAGAAACCATAGTAAAAGACACAGAAGGAAAAGCAGTAGATTTCAATTCAATGATTGATGCATTAAATTTTATGTCAAAAAATGGTTATGATTTTGTAAGTGCATATACAATAACCCTAGGAAATCAGAACGTATATCATTACTTATTGAAAAATAAAAAAAAACCTGCGGCTGATAACTAAACTTTAGCTACGCTGTGAACGGGAGTCTCGGACGCTTTTCAGCTACCGTATTTCTAATAGCAAGTTGAAGTTTACATCTCGAAGATTTTTGCTTATTGTACTTTTGTTACAAAAAAACAGTTATAACAATTATCATCAATACCCAACCGCATTCTAACCAATTATTAAATTATATCCTAAAACTTATGAACTATGAGGAAATTTGATTTTCTATTTTTTTTCACCCTACTCTTAGTAACTTCAAATTTATTTGCACAGAAAGATGTCACAATGTTTCTCGGTATTCCAATTGACGGATCAAAAGATGAAATGTTAAACAAATTAAAATCAAAAGGTTTTAAAAACAATCCAAATTCTAGAGATGTATTAAGTGGGGAGTTTAATGGAACAGATGTAAACATACATGTTGTTACAAATAATAATAAAGTTTATAGAATTATGGTGACAGATGTAAATACGAGAAATGAAAGTGATATTAAGATAAGATATAATAATCTTTGTCAACAATTCAGCAATAACAAAAAATATATTCATGCGGTAACAGATGCAAAATGTGAAATTTCTGATGATGAGGATATCTCGTTTCAAATGCTTGTAAAAGACAAACGCTATGAAGCAATATATTATCAGATATCTGATTCAACACCAGAAGATCTGCAATCTTTTATTTCTTCTAAATATCCACCAGAGCAACTAGTTGATATAAGCAGCGAGTTTAGAGACCAGATTATAGAAGATTATTCATCCTATTTTGCACAAACACAAACTAAGAAGGTTGTGTGGTATATGATTACCGAAAATTCTGGTAGATATAATATTACGATGTATTATGACAATGAATACAATAATGCAAATGGTGAGGACTTATAAAAGCGAAACAATCCCCCGCTGCCGCGCGATTTCATCGCGTGGCTAGCTTTATACCTTAGTCCTTAAGATCTCCGGTTTCAAAATCTTAAAAAACTCCGTCAACCCTAGGAAGTATCCTTCCAGGAACTCATTACTGTTTGTCGAATAGGACCATATTGGGTGTGTAGCGTTGGCATAAAGTGTAGGCGAAGACTTGTGATAAGTCCAGAACATCCGGAAGCACTCCACGATCCTGTAATCACCATTTCGGTGATAACGGTTTGTTTTTAATTCGGAATAAATATCCAAAATCCGGGATTCATCAAAATTAAAATTCAGCGAGACTCTGTTATTTTCAATAATCAGATCCACCCCATCGTTAAAGTTATCGCACCGGCAAAGCCATTCCTCCCCTTCCTGAAAAACCGTAAAATTTTTATTCTTTGAAAACTTATTGTAAAGTTCACACTTTTCCATCGCCAAATCTTTTTCGATTTAATGATGTCCATCTCGAAACGGATGGTTTTGGTTTCGAAACTTTCTTTTTCGAATTCCGCGCTAGATAAAATACTTTGAATTTCCGCAGTGGCATCCTGAAAAATACTGTCATCATCTTTTCCCTGTCGGTAATCATTCCACCCTGTGCTCTCTTCGTCTAATCAATACTCTTTTTTTGAAGGAATCACTCCCCGAACTCCACCTCGGGGATTGGCGACATCACCTTTATAGCGTGGAATTAAGTGGATGTGTACATGATCAACAGTTTGCCCCCCAAATTCTCCAATATTGATTCCGACGTTGAAACCATCAGGATGATAATCGGAGGAAATAATTTCCTTGACCTTACTGAGTAAAAACATACACGCCGATTGTTCTTTAAATGAAAGCTCAAAATAATCTGCACAATGTCGTTTAGGTATTACCAGTGCGTGTCCTTCGCTAACAGGAAATTTATCGTATATCGCATACGCTGTTGCAGATTCTACCACAAGCTCTCGGTCTGAATCTGGATAACAGAAAGGGCAATGATTATCCGAAATTTTGGGAAGTTGATTGTAATGCTGGTATTCATAGATCTCACAGTTTTCGTTCCTGAAAACTGACTTGGAATGCAGTATTACATTACACTGATAAGTTTTCTTTTGATGCATTTTATGTGTTCTAAAACCTTCAAATTTAATATCTCTTCGTACCGTTATATAAACTTTTCCTGTTGGCTTAATCAATCTGGACAATTCCATTAAAACAGTACTTTGTTCTTCGGGTAGAAGGACATTCAAAACATAGAAGCAAATTATCGTGTCAAACTTTTCCGAAGGATAATTTGGAAAGTAATGTTTGTCATACCCTTTAATATCAAGTCCTTTAGCACTAAGAATTTTCACATCATTGCCGAAGCCACAACCAAAATCCAATATTCTTCCATGAAGAAATTTCCTTTCAAAAAGTATTTTGGCCGGAAAGGAAAGATTATCCCTTTCTTTAGCGGTAAGATGACTGTTGGGATTTCCTTTTAAATTTTCCATCCTTCAAAACCTCTGTTTTCAATTAAGTAATGACAACTGTTTTGTAATTGTGATATTCCAACATTTTTCCACTCCTCAAATGCGTGATTGCCTAAAAGTGAAACCTGAATTTCTTTTTGAAATCTGGTTGCCTGGTTTTCAAAAATAATTTCCCAATATTCAAGAATTAGATCTTTCTGCCTTTCAATCATATCAGGAGTTGGAATTTTATCCCGCTTTTTATTGTTTGTGATTGCCTCTGAAGGAAGTAAATTCCAAAGATCATTGTTTTTCCAAACCGAAAACGGTATCAAATGGTCAATATCATACTTTGCAATTTTTTTTCCCGTCCATACACAAAATACCGCTCCCTCTTTTTTAAGAATTGCCCTGTAAAGATTTTTTGATTCAGCAATATTTCTTTCAGTAATAGGACTTTTTAGAACTTCGTTAAGAACTTTTTGAACAGACAGATTATTTCGGGAGGCATTAACAGAAAACTCAGCCCATTTAAAAAGAATAGAGTCTTGTCCGTTGATGAAACTTCCCAAAATTCTGAATGCTTCATAGTATTCAAGTGGGATTGAAAAAGTTCCAAATTCACTGATCAACCTTTGAAGGTCAAGATTTAAATTTCTTTTAACGGCTTTATTCTCATAACTGAATATCGAATAAAATTCGTTGCTTATCGAACGGCCAATATATTTCATTGGCATACTAGTAATAGTATCTCTGATTTTTCTTGCTAGCTCAAAAAAGTCATTATTTAAATCTGCGGGGATACCCTTATTTCGCAGGTCATTATAAAATGCAGAAAAGCCACCTCGTGATTCATACTCTGCAATGATTTTTAAAAATGGACTGCTGAATGCTAATTTGGCTTCACCATTAATTTGAGGTATTAATGCTTCTGACTGTAGTACAGGATAATAATACAATAACCATTTTTCCACAAGTAACCCAGTAGGAAATTCTACACGCGTTTTGTCAAATGTAATAAATGGCGAATTGTCTTGTATAATATCAATAACACCACGCAGTAGAGCAAATTTATAGGTGGTAGATTTACTGTCTCTTTCGATAATTTTGCTAATGTTTGAAAAAACTTCGCTATTCATAAACGGAAAACTGATTTTTAGGGTAATACATGCTGGTCACAAATAATTTTATAGAAAATTAACTATCAAGACAAAATGCTTTTAAAGTTACAAAAGAAAATGAATAATCAATTAAAGGATGCCCCCTTTGACCTGAAATAAAAAGGGAGAAATTATCTATGTACTTGTGTACGAGAATGCGTAAATTTGGATTGGACTAATACTCAGGTTCCGCGGTTAAAAAGGGGTTTTAGTAAATAACTAAACGTAACAGAATTAAAAGAAATATTTTAGGAGATGTCGCTTACACGAGAACGGATTTACATTGATGAAAAGGACGAAACAGATAGAATTGCTCGATATTCGTATATGAAAGATAAATGTATCATTGTTTTTAAAAACGGTAATAAAGAATTTGCATATGGTAAGCACAGAGCGAAAATTGTAAAGACCGCGATAAGTAACGACAAGGCATTCAGTGTTTTTAATTATTTGAAGGACACAGCGGAAAGTGTAGGATTAAAAACTGAAGAAGGTAGCAACATTCTTTCTAAAAGCTATAATAGCATTAAACACATTCCAGCTGACTATGTTTTGTCAAGTTTTTTAAATGGTACTCTTCCAAAACCTATTGACGATGTTAAAAGTAACATTTTCCCTTTTGGCTTTAATCTCAGTCAAAAAGATGCAGTTAATAAATCCTTTTCTAATAACCTAAACGTTATTGAAGGTCCCCCAGGTACGGGAAAAACCCAAACAATTTTAAACATTATTGCTAACACCGTGATGAATGGGCAAAGCGTTGCTATTGTGTCAAGTAATAATTCCGCTACAAGAAATGTGTACGAAAAACTGGAGAAAAGCGGCATAGGATTTATTGCTGCAATGCTGGGAAATTCACAAAACAAAAAGGAATTCATTGAATCTCAGCTAGAAATTCCCGATTTAACAAATTTTAAATTACAAAAAGAGGATCAAATTGTTTTGAAAGAGCAAGCCTCGACTTTACACCTGGAACTAATTGAATATCTTGAACAAATTAATATACTTGCAGTTTCAAGATTGCAATTGGAAAACATTACAACTGAGTACCATCATTTTCAGGAAACCTTTAAAGAGAAATTAGACACATTTATATTATTAAAGAAAAATCTGAAATCGAGCTCTATCCTTGCTTTTTTGATCGACATTGAAAATTTAAGTCGGTATAAAAGTATTTCATTTTTCAGAAAATTTAGCTATCGCCTAAAATATGGATTAAAGGACAAATCGTTTTACAAGCATCCTGTAGAAAAGATGATTCTCATCCTGCAATCAAAATACTATTCGACTAAAATCTCCGAATTAACAGAATTGATTCATAAGTTGGAAGGTTCCTTAAAAATCTTTGATTTTGACAATAAAATGAAGGAACACACCAAAATTTCGATGCAGTTGTTTAAGTCAAAATTATATGACAAGTATACATTGGGAACAAGAAAAAAATATGATATACCAGATCTTAAGTGGAATTCCGAAGAGTTCATCAAGGACTATCCTGTAATCTTGAGCACTACTTACTCTCTCCGTAACACACTATCACAAGGCATTACTTATGATTATGTAATTATTGACGAAGCTTCGCAAGTAGATTTAGCTACTGGCGCATTGGCATTATCTTGTGCTAAACGTGCGGTAATAGTGGGCGATACTAAACAACTGCCTAATGTGGTTGCAAGCGATATTAAAGAGAAGACAGATGCGATATTTGATTCTTATGAACTTAAAGAGGCGTTCCGTTATTCAAAACACAGTTTATTATCATCAGTACTCGAATTATTTCCAGATGTTTCAAAAACGCTTTTAAGAGAACATTATCGTTGCCATCCTAAAATCATTGAATTTTGTAATCAGAAATTTTACGGCAATCAATTAATCATTCTTACTGAAAACACAAGTGATCGATCTCCTCTTATCGTTTACCGAACTCCTCCTGGGAATCATGCGAGAGAGCGGATGAACCAGAGACAAATAGATATAATTAAGGATGAGATTATACCAAACGAAAATCTTAAGGAAGTAGATTTAGGCATTGTAACACCGTATCGTAACCAGACATTTGCTCTGCAGCAGGCATTTAATGGAACAAGTATTAAGGCAGATACGGTAGATAAATTTCAAGGCCGAGAAAATGATGTGATTATTTTATCCACTGTAGACAATGAAATATCCGAATTTACAGATAATCCCAATCGGTTAAATGTAGCGGTGTCGCGTGCAAAAGATCAGTTGATCGTTGTTGTGAACGGAAATGAATCAGAAAACGACAGCAATATTTCAGATTTAATAAAGTACATCGAATACAACAATTTTACTGTAGTGAAAAGCGAATTGAATTCAATTTTCGATCTTTTGTATAAAGGCTACGAGGAACAGCGTGCTGAATTAATTAAGAAATCTGGCAAAGTTTCGCAGTATGATAGTGAGAATTTGATGAACATCTTAATTAGGGACGTCCTAACAGAGGAGAAATTTCTCAAATATGATGTAGTACTTCACTTACCATTACGAAGTCTGATAAGAGATTTTCAAAAGCTAAATGATGAAGAAAAAATATATGCTTGTAATCCCTTAACGCATCTGGACTTCATTATTTATAATAAAGTAAGTAAAACTCCAGTCTTAGCAATTGAAGTAGATGGATTTGAATTCCATAAGTCTGGCACCCGTCAAGCGGAACGGGACCAGTTAAAAGATCTAATTCTGGAAAAGTATAATATACCTCTACTGCGATTTAATACCAATGGGAGCAATGAAAAAGCAAGACTAGTTAGAAAACTGAATGATGTGCAAAAGAATTGAGCGTATGCCCTCACTATTTTTTATTTTTTGACATTGTAACTTATTTGTTTTACCCCACCCTTAGCTTCGCCGATTCCTGCCAAAGAAAATGCGGCATTTCCTTTTTGAGTTCCCAAGTAATTGACATTGGTTTCGAACCAGTGAATGCAACGAAATTGACAGGTCCAACAAACACATAACCTTTGGTAAAGCCATCCGCATCGGTCTTTGATTCTCTTACAAAAAGGAGGATGGTTTTGTCCCGATCCTGCTGCTCGATATAAGACTTTCCTTTCTCCGAAGTAGCTGCAGTCTGGTTCTGTGACTGCCAATGGAATAAGGATTCGTTAATTGCGTAGTCGTCATACATCGTAGTAGGTGAAAAATCTTCTTCCGATTTCTTCAAGTTAACAAAGAGTGCTTCACAATTAAGCTCCTTATTTTCTGCTACTCCTTCGCGGCTTGAACTTCTATTTTCCATGGTGCTTAGCCGCATTGCCACTAAAATTTGATCCCTCGTATATCTGGAATGCAATTTCAGTGGAAATGCAAAAGCAAGATCTTCAAGTGGGAATTCCTCATAATTGATTTGCCCAATTTTGAAGGAAATGAAATCATAAAGTTCCTTAAACATGTCATTGTTATCCCCTATTTTTCTAATTCCCTCTTCCAGCGTTATTTCTTTGGATGCACTTTGGTAGAAATCATAGAAAAGCATGGTCGCTAATAGCGTATTAGTTTCTGATTGCTCCAAATTTGAGAATTCGAAGTCATGATCAATCAGCTCCAAGATAAATTTAAAATAGCTCAGCGATTCCGTAGCCATAAGCTTATTCGAAAGCATTGATTTATAGTTTGCATGATTGCTTTTGTCATACGGTTTTCGCAGTGCTTCTTCTAACAGCTCAGTGAACGTATAATTTTTATAAACCTGTTGTAGTCGCAGGTTATAAAACGTAAGAAAGTTACTTAACGTCAATTCTAAATGGGTATGCTCCTGAAATCTCTGAATTTTTGAGACCAATTGCCTTTTATTAATTGAAGTTGCTTTTCGAATATTTTCCAGGATAAAATCTTTAGCTTTTTTTTCTAATACAATAGAACATCCTAAAGGTAAATGCGGGAAATCCTGCTCGATCTCTTTGAGAACGGTAGTATTTGTCTTTCCGATTAATGCCCGGAATTTGTTTTCAAAGTCATATTCATCCCTTGCCTGGCCTACAAAATCTAAAACCGTGAGCACGTCTTTATCGTCTGACAAACGCAAACCTCTTCCTAATTGCTGAAGGAATATGGTTAGACTTTCTGTAGGTCTAAGAAATAAAACCGTGTCAATTTGCGGGATATCAATGCCTTCATTAAAAATGTCGACTACAAAAAGGTAATTGATCTGTTTGGTGGTGAAGCAATGGATAATTTCTTCTCTTTTTGACGAGTTCTCAGAAACCAAATATTCCGCACTGAGGCCCGCCTCCTCAAATTTACGCTTCATAAATTTTGCATGATCAATACTTACACAAAATCCGAGGGCAGAAACAGCGTGGATATCCTTCGTATAGTCATTAAGATTTTTAATAGTATCCCCTATCCTGATATCATTGGCAGTATAAATATTGGTCAGCTCAGCAGCATCATATTTTCCATTCTGCCATTTAACCCGTGAATAATCGACAACGTCTGAAATACCAAAATATTGAAATGGACAAAGCAGCTTATTATTCAGCGCATCCGGAAGCCGGATCTCCGCAGCAATCTTATTATTGAAATCTGGCAGAATACTTTTACCATCCATTCGCTCGGGAGTAGCTGTTAATCCCAATAGAATTTTAGGCTCAAAGTAATTGATTATTTTCTGATAAGTATTGGCTTGTCCATGATGTGCTTCGTCTAAAATGATATAGTCAAAATAGGTTGTTTTACTGTAAGCCGCAAAATCTAAATTGCTTAGGGTTTGCACGGTAGCAAAAACTGCATTTTTATATTTTGGTTCATAACCGTTCCCATACAACTCACCGAAGTTCTGGTCTTTTAGGACATTTCTAAAAGTGTGTAATGATTGTTTTAGAATCTCAATACGGTGGGCAACAAATAAAAATTTAGCATTCGGATTTTCAGCCAAATATCTTTTAAAATCAAATGCAGCGATCATCGTTTTTCCTGTTCCTGTCGCAGCTACAATAAGATTCTTGTAAGAATTATGAACCGTTCTGTCGACTTTTAATTTTTCTAAGATTTCTGACTGATAATGGTAGGGTTTCAGATCAAAAAATCGGACAACTTCCAAGGTTGCCTTTCCCATTTTATTATTTTGCAGGGCATCATCCAAGAGCTCCAACTTTGATTCATCATACAATTCAAACTCCGCATTATTCCAATACGATTCAAATGTTTTTTGAAATTTGTCAATAATGTGCGGAATTTCCTTGGTGGTTACTTTTACATTCCATTCTAAACCATCAGTTAGCGCCGACCTTGAAAAGTTTGAAGACCCAATATAGCCTGTATGGAAGCCAGAGTTTCTAAAAAACAAATAGGCTTTTGCATGCAAGCGTTCATTGGAATTGTTATAAGAAACCTTGACCTCTGTATTGGGAAGTTTACTGAGCTCATGGATTGCTTTGGCGTCGGTAGCTCCCATGTAAGTCGTGGTGATGATCCGTAATTTTCCGCCCCGGTTGGTGAATTCCTCAAAAGCATCACGCAGAATCACTATGGCTTTCCATTTGATGAAGGAAACTAATAAATCGATTCGATCCGACGATCGGATTTCTTTCTTCAATTCCGCATCCAGTGATAATCCTACATTACCGCCCGTAAAAAGCTCACTCTGAGTAAGCCTAGTGAGCGGCATGATCTCACTTAAATGCAGTTTCACATCACTGTAGTCTGAATTTAATTTTTCCAAAACACCTTCCAGAATGAGACCTTCGGCATATATCAAATCCCCTGCGAATTCATATTGGGAAATTTCCTGGGTTAGGTATTTGAGAATATTGTTGGTGATTTCAACTTGTTTGGAAACCAATAAGTCTTTCTTCTCAGCCTTGATTAATTTAAGTGCATTTTTAATTGCCGTACCCAAGTGCATCGCCAGAAAATGAACCGCCTCATCGGCATCCAACCTTTTCTGATCAGCAACATAAAATTCATTTCTATCAATCGTATCTAAACGGCTTTTCAGGGTATCCGTTATAAGACTTTCATATATTCCTAGATCCATTAGCAGTTCTTATCTTTCTTTTTTTGTAAAAAATTGTGGCCAAGTGACCATTTTTACATTCGTAAGCACATAGATGCAAATTTTTATAAAAATACAATATTTCATCATATCTTTTTTACGGTTTACCGTAATTAATATTGTGGAACTGCTATTGATCCATTTGGAAATTTATACTGAAAGAATAATGCTTTAGGGATCTGTTTGTTGATCTTTGTATTTAGTAAATTGATGTACCTACAAGATTAACACACGACAGCTGAAAAAAAATTATATACCATGCAAACCACTGAACACATAACCCCTGAAGCCTTTATGCAGTTTTTCCGCAATACCGAAAAACTCAATCAATTGACCCCTGAGGACAGGATTGAGATTTTCAGAACGGTATTACTGGGAAGTTCTGATCTGACGAAAGAGCTGCTGAATGAAATTTTAAAAGATTATTCGGTTGAACATCTGGAAGTCATCGGTTTTAAATCATAGAGATTCTTCACTGTGCTATGCTCCGTTCAGAAATCGAAGATTTGATGTAGTCAATGACAGGGATATCCAGTCTGTAATCTGTCATTGACCATATCGCCTATTCGGTTTCGGAATGGGATACAATGGAGTGAAAAGCTGACCTGACCAAAGAGCTGCTGAATGAAATTTTAAAAGATTATTCGGTTGAACATCTGGAAGTCATCGGTTTTAAATTATAGAGATTCTTCACTGTGCTGTGCTCCGTTCAGAAATCGAAGATTCGACGTAGTCAATAACAAGGATATCTGAAATCTGTCATTGACCACCTTCGGTGTAAAAACCCACAATGAGTAAAAACCTCGAGATTTTAAAAAAATCTCGAGGTTTTTACTTATCTTTGAATTCTATAGCTATTACAAAAATAATGATTGAACCGGCACCTCAGATAGAAAAAACGGACCAGACAATACCGCTTATGGTTAAGTTTCAGATGAATGGAAGTCTGCAGAAAATACAGGATGATTATTTATACTGGGATAAAATAAAATATAAAGCCAAAGACTGCACCCCTTTGGAACTTTGGAGTGCAATAAAGTTAGACAGATTGTTAAAAAGTAAAACCGTGAAATTTCATTCGTATCCCTTTCATTATGTTATAACAGATTATATTCAAAAATCATTACATCAGTTTGACATGCATACCGGTGGAACACTGGGAAGCAACATTGGTATTGCAGAAACTGACAAGACTAAGTTCATGATCAGCTCTATCATGGAAGAAGCTATTTCCAGCAGCCAAATGGAAGGCGCCAGCACAACGAGA
Organism: Kaistella faecalis; assembly: GCF_019195395.1. Taxonomy (NCBI): domain Bacteria; kingdom Pseudomonadati; phylum Bacteroidota; class Flavobacteriia; order Flavobacteriales; family Weeksellaceae; genus Kaistella; species Kaistella faecalis. The sequence continues at coordinate 2,635,550 of NZ_CP078067.1, read as the reverse complement.
AAAAAGGCTAAAGAAATGATTCAGCAGGAGAAAAAGCCGAGAAACAAATCTGAACAAATGATTTTGAACAATTTTATGACCATGAAATATATTGTTCAGCACAAAAGTGAAGATTTAACAGTAGAAAATTTATTATATATTCATCATCTCATTACAAATAAGACCTTAGAAGATTCTGAAGATGAGGGTGCATTCAGAGAAAATGATGATGTACATGTAGTAAATCATATTGACAGTGAAATTGTACATACCCCACCTTTACAATCTGATCTTAGAATACTCATCAATGATTTATGCCTATTTTTTAATACGGATGGTGAAGAGTTTATCCATCCCATAATTAAAGGCTGCATTATTCATTTTATGATTGGCTGGATACATCCTTTTACAGATGGAAATGGTCGCACTGCGAGGGCTGTATTTTATTGGTATATGCTTAAAAAAGGGTATTGGTTAACGGAATATCTGTCGATCTCCAGAATTATCAAAGATACCAAATCCCAATATGAGAAAGCGTACTTATACACAGAAACTGATGAAAATGATCTGACTTATTTCATAACCTATCATCTTAAGACAATGGACAGATCATTTGTCGCATTAAAAGAGTATATCAGTCATAAGCAGAAAGAAGTGTTTCAGGCCGCGAAGTTTATGAAAATACCGGGAGTGAATGACAGAATGGCACAAATATTAAAAATTATTCACGATGATCAGGATAGAATTCTGAACACTAAAGAAATGGAAGCAAGATTTAATATATCAAATTATACGGCAAGAACCGACTTAAAATCATTAGTGGAATTAGGTTTTTTAGAAATCATCCAAGTAAACAAGCAGAAACAAAACTTTATAAAAGCTGCTGCTTTTGAAAACACCTTAAAAAGGTATAAATTGTAATACAGGAAACATCTTTCAAAAAAATCACGGTACTACAGTCCTCCTACCGAAAGATATCGATTGGAATTTCAAAACTTTTTTCAGTAAACAAACGTAAATCATAAAATCCTGGATCACGGGAGTCTGCATATACCCCAAAGATCCAGCGCGTCACCGGAAAAAGTGAACACTACAGCCGTAATCTGATTCTGAAAATAAAAACCGCCCTCAATAAAGAAAAAGATCAATTGATAATGAAAACCACTGGAAATATTAACCCGAAAGCCTTCATGCAGCTTTTCCCCAATACCTAAAAACGCAATCAGTTGACCCCTGAAGACACAACTGAAATTTTCAGAACGGTATTATTGGAGAGCCCTGATCTGACAGAAGAGTTACTGAATGAGATTCTGAGTGACTATGCGGTTGATCATCTGGAAATAAGGTGTTTATCTCTGGATTGAAAAACCGAGTGTGATCACAGCGCACCGATGTGCCCTCCCGATTTTGCATGTGAATTCAAATAATCGGGAAAACGCTCTGAACAAGAAATCAGATAGAAGGATTTTGAGAACATTCAGTCATTAACAAGCACAATATTAAATTGAAAAATGCAAATGAAAGTAATCGACACAGAAAAATGGAACAGAAAGGAGCACTATGAATTCTTCTCGAAAATGGCAAGCCCCTATTTTGGTATTGTAACTGAGGTAGACTGTACGACAGCGTATAAAAAAGCTAAAGAAAAAGAACGGTCGTTTTTTGCCTGCTATCTTCACAAATCAATGGCTGCGATCAATTCAGTTGAAGAATTGAAATTAAGAATTGTTGATCATGAGGTGGTATTATTCGATAACGTGCATGCCGGCTGCACAATTGGGAGAGCAGACGGAACTTTTGGATTTGCCTTTGTCAGCTTTTCAGATGATTTCGAAACCTTCAATAATGAACTGCAGGAAGAAATCAGAGCCGTTCAGAACTCAAACGGCTTACGGTTAAACAATGATGATATAAAAAAAGACCTCATCCGGCATTCTACCCTTCCATGGACTTCATTTACCGGACTGTTGCATCCTACGGATTTTGACAGAACAGAATCAGTTCCTAAAGTTACTTTTGGCAAGTTCAGTATTCGGGATGGCAGGAAATATTTACCGGTTTCCATCGAAGCCCATCATGGATTAGCAGATGGTTTTCATTTGGCAAAGTATCTGAATGAATTTCAAAAGCTGCTGGACCATGGATAGAATTACCGCCGGTAACGGAGCTACATTTTTTGGAGAAGTAAATGCTAAACATTTAATTAAAGCTTTAAGTACCTTCCGCTGGAGGTTTATTCAGATCAGAGGGGCAATTCAGTGACCTCAAAAAAAAGAGCAGGAATTAATTTTCCTGCTCTTTTTACATGCGGTAAGGAGTTACAGCGCCGGTTTAAATCTCATCATCACGACATCTCCCGTCAGAAATTCCAGTTTTCCGTCGGTTACCCTGTAACGGTCAATCTGTTTCATTGTCTTGCGGAAAACAACTTCCCCATCTCCACAATACATCATCGTTGAGAGTTCTGGATCAGCAAAAGAGATCAGGTCTCCCTTCACTGTAAATTGAGTGGAATACCCGTTGCAGCCACTGTTTCCGGTAATCATATCCGACCCGGCTGTAAACTGAATTTTAGGTTTCATGTCCGGAAATAATCCCTGAAAAGTAATTCTTGGCCCCGTGATGTATTCAAGTTCCCAGGCATTGGCATATAATTTCTGGTCTTTCAGGACCGTATTCGTACTGCATGACATCATAATTAATGACACGATCCCGATGAGTAATAAAATGTGTTTTTTCATAATTGATGATGATGAATTTATTTAATGGGTTCACTCAGGCAACAACCGTGCTAAAGTCCTTTTAATACAGAAATATTGGGAGGGAAAATTATTAAAGAATACCTGTCTGTTTTTATGTTTTCATGTTAGAGAAATGATAAGACCAGCCCTTCCGCTTTCGATCTGAATGCTCCGAGTGAAGACACTTCAGATATCGGAGATCAGCTGAAGCTTCCCGCACTTCACGATGCCGGATTCCGGTGGCTCAGCTCCCGTAGCCACCGTTGAGGCATTAATCCCGGACCCTGAGGCTCCCGAAGGGTCACAATGATCAGCTTTCGGGATTTCCTGGCGGAGACTCCCAAAGTCACATTAGTGCTTGAATGCAGATCCTCACCCCTATGAAGGGCCTGCTGTAGTTTATCCCGACTTTACTTGTTGGCTTCCCCCTTAAAGCAACGGCACGCTCCCAAAGCCACCCCTCCTTCCGGCATCCATCACCCATCACTTCGACGGTCTCTTATAAATTTCAATCGTATCAACTTTCAGCCTGGCTTTCAACCAGTTCTGCAGCGTTTTGGTCTGCTCATCACTAAGCGCATTCCCGCTTTCATACATGGCGACGGGAATCACGGATGCGCTGTCGCTGTCGGAAAGAATTTCCTGCTTTGATGCTGAAAGTGATTGAAGCTGCGGAATGATGGCTTTGGCTTCGCTGAAAAGATTATCTGTCTGGAATACGTATTTATCCATTTTCGCATTGAGTTCTGCTGCCACCTTGGAAACATCGTTTGCCACTTCATTATTCTGAATTTTCGAAGCCTGGGCAAGAAAAGCGCTGTCCTGCCGGATCACGAGGCGGGTATCTGTAATTCCGAATGCAGCCAGTTTTCTTTCTTCGTCCCTGATCTGCTCCGATGTAAATTTACGGGTAAGAAAAGCAAGTTCTATACGCCTGGGACTGGTGTTATAGAAAGTCTTTCGGTACACAATGGTATTTCCCTTATCCTCAAACTCTTTGGTGATGAAATTGGAGACCTGTTCATAAAATCTTTGCTGCTCTAAGAAACGGTAGGCAAAATAAACGCTGGGAATAATCATTAATAGCGTGACAACGGTAATCCAGGTGCGGACCCTGGATTCCTTTTTTTTATCTACAAATTCGGCAGCAGGATATTTTAAATATTTTACAATGATGAAGGTGGCAATACAGATAAAAACACAGTTAATGGCATAAAGAAACATGGCGCCGGCAAAATAAGTCAATTCACCGGTTGCCAGACCATATCCTGCAGTGCAGAGTGGCGGCATCAAAGCGGTCGCAATGGCGACTCCGGGAATCGGATTTCCTTTTTCAACCCTGGTTACGGCGATCACTCCCACCAGACCACCAAAGAAAGCAATGAGCACATCGTAGATATTCGGCGCGGTCCTGGCCAGAATTTCAGACTGGGCTTCTTTGAAAGGGGTCAGCAGAAAATATAGCGAGGACACCAGCAGACCTACCAGCGTAGAAATAAGCAGGTTTTTCAGCGATTTCCTCAGGAGCGCGGAGTCATAGATGCCCAATGCAAAGCCCGCCCCTACAATAGGTCCCATCAGCGGAGAAATCAACATCGCACCAATGACAACAGCGGTGGAATTTACATTAAGCCCAATGGAAGCCACCATGATGGCACACGCGAGAATCCAGAAATTGGAACCCGAAAAAGAAATGCTGTTGCGTACATTTTCCAGGACTTTTTCTTTGCGCTCTTCGCCGTTGTGGAGGTTAAAAAGTTTGTTCATATCAACAGTGAAATATCCGCAAATTTAATTCATTATTCTTTATACCATTTGAGTTCCTGAATATTTGCAGGCATAGAGATGCCAGTGGAGAGCAGATTGATTTTTACCTGATCGATCATTTCGCTGCGGATCATCAGGGCATCCCGGCGGTAATCTTCCGCGTCTACCCAAAAAAACACTTTGATGTTGACTGCATTGGTGGCAAGCTCGTCGGTAAGCACGAAAGGCTCATGGTCGGGGTCCCGCAAAGCCAGACGGTGTTTTTCAATGGTCTCTAAAATAATATTTTTAGCGCTGTCGATATCATTTTCATAGGCAATACCCACCATAAACTCCATACGGAAAAAGCCGTCTTCGGTGAAATTGAATACGGACTTTCGGATGACATCACTGTTCGGGATATACACCACTTTACCGTCGAAAGTTTTAAGTTTGGTGTATCGGAATTCCATTGCTTTCACCTTACCGAAAATATCACCGATGCTTACCGTATCATCCAGATTAAAAGGCCTGTTAAAGGAAAGGATGATCCCTGATATAAAATTCTCGCCAACATCTTTAAAGGCGAAACCCAGAATTACCGCAGAAGCCCCTGCCGCCGTTAAAAGTCCGGTGGCGATACCGTCCAGTCCTGCAATTCTTAGGGCAAACATAATAACGACCGTTATAAAAACAAGTTTAATGGCTTTCACCAGAAAATTGGTCATCAGTGGGTCTCTGGATTTACCTCTGATCGTGTTACGGGCAAGATCTGATATTTTATTGGCTACGAAAGTTCCAATGGCAATGATGAGTATGGCCATCAGGATTTCGGGCACCCGGTCTATAAAACTGTTCCAGCTTTCCTGAAAGGATTGTAAAAGTTTGTTGGTTTCCATATTTCTTTTTATCGTACCGCAATGCAGGGATTAATCAGTGATACCATGCCCTTGAAGAACTGATGGTTTCTGTCACCTGATTACTCCCGCGCCAAACCTACGCAAACTGCCTGCCATACCTCATGGTGAATGCAGGCATCCGGAGGCCACTGGACCTGAGGTCAATTGATCAGTTCCGGCAGCCCCCGGTCCGGTGACTTTTTTATGGACGTACCTTCCCGTTTCTTACATTGTGTTCCTTTGGTTTTTCCGCTTCAATATGGGTTAGGGTAATAAGTCCAAAGGAATCAAAATTTGAATCCACTTTCGTTGAAATCCCCGTATGTCTTAATTTCAGACTTTCGGGCTTTTGTCGGTAAAACAGGTCTGTTCTGCTTTTTGAATGGTGTGTTGAACTGTTATTTTTCATAAATATTGATATTAATTATTAATCGAATTTTTTCTGTACGTATCTGGCGTAAGACCGGTACTTTTCTTAAAATACTTTCCGAAGTGCGAATTGTCTGTAAATCCCAGTTCCAGAGAGATCTGTCGTACCGAGAGATCCGAATGCAACAGGAGTCTTTTTGCTTCGAGTATGACCCGGTTTCGAATGACAGTCCCTGCAGGTTTCCCAAGTGACTCCTTTACAAGGGCATTCAGGTAATTTGCCGTTATCGACAGCTCGTGGGCGTAATCACTTGTTGTTTTAAGTTCCCGGAAATTCACATTCACCAGTTTCTTGAACGCATCAACCAGCATACTTTTGTGGTCGGTCCTGCTGCTTGCCGGGTTGGAATTTTCCGCTATGCGCTCCATTTTTAAAACACAGGTCTTCAGCAAAAGACAGATCACCTCTTCCGAAAACTTTTCAGATTTTTTAAACTCATGTTCAATATGCCCGCAGACGGAGAGCCAGGAAGAGAAATCTTCTTCCTCTATATCAACGTAGGTAGGCAGGATTTCCAGCGCCGTGTCACTCCTAATGTCACTGTTACCGGTATAAATAAGGTTATAAAACGACTTTGAAAACAGAATAATTTTCCCGTGGATTGGCCCGTCTAACTTCCAGGAATGAATCTGGTCATAATTGATGAAGAACAGCCGCCTGGGTTTGATTTCGTACTCTTCAAAATCTATAATATGCGAACCCACGCCATCAATGGTGAGCACAAAGGTATAAAAGTCGTGCCGGTGTGATTTTGTAAGATGTTCCGCATCCTTCAGAAACTGTTCAAAGGAGTAAAAATTGAAATCTACCACATGCTGGGGAGTCTTCTTGATGTTCTTTATGGAGTATTTCCTTGGAGGACTGGTGTTTTTCATCGGTATCATACACTTAGGATGCAAAGATAAAATATACCATAAAATAAATAATGGTATATTTTACCGCTACCGTGTGATGATTTATTTAATATGATGAAAAAATATGAAGATCGGAGATGTTTTTATTGGATTTAGGCAGGATTTAATTGCTCACGACCGGTTTTTACGGTTTTCTTTTCTACATAGTCGGAATTCATCAGACTCAGCAAACCCATATAATTGATATTGAACGTTATAAAATCCCCCACCTTATAATTCCGGTGGGCATCTTCAATATCCAGCACCAGCATATCCGAACTGCCGCCTACAATTTTCAGGGATTCATCTATGGGCTTCAAATCCTTAAGATTCATTTCAAGAAGCCCTACATCAATAATAGCCCGTTTGCTGGTGGAATTTTTCGGCTCAACGCTGAAGTCTTTCTTTTCACCGGTAAGGTTATAGCCTAACTTCCCTTCCGGAATATTGGGTTTTTCTTTAATCTCAATAATTTCAGCATGAAGTTTAAATACGTCCTGGCACATTCCCTCAATATCAGAATGATCATAAACATTGGTTCCAAAAAACAACGTTTCGCCCACCCGGAAATGGTTGATATATTCCGGCATTTCCCCACTCATGATCAGGGGAATGGCGACCGAGGCACCACCGGAAATATAGGGAATTCTGATCCCGAACATCTCTTCAAGCTCCTGCCTGCATTCATAGAGTTCCCGCATTTTTTCATCATCGGGCAACACCCCGTTCATACAGGTTAAATTGGTCCCGATCCCTACAATTTCAATATGGGGAAGGTCTTTTACTTTTGCGAAAAAATCCAGAAGCCGCTCCCTTACGACACCTTCCCGCAACTCGCCCATTTCGATCATGATCACTGTTTTATGTACGGTATTAAGCGCAGCAGCTTTACGGGACAAAAGCGTGAGGGTATTGATTTCGGTATTAAAACTTACGTCAGCATAACTGAGTACATCCTCCACGAACGTAAAAGGTACAGGTTTTATATAAACAGTCTGCGCTTCCGGGGAAAGCGCTTTAATCTTTTTAAGGTTGGAAATCCGGGAATCGCAAAATTCTTCGATCGGGAGCGACAGCACTTCCTGAAGAAAGGTTTCGTTACCGCAGAGTACCTTGGTAACAACGCTCCATTCGATATTTTTTTCTGAAAAAAGTTTCTGCAGAAAATTGAAATTGTGTGTAAGTTTATCTTTATTTAAGGTGACAATTGACATGACATTATTTTACAAGCCTCATCTCCAGATATTTTGAACTGAAGCCCAGTTTTTCGTAAAGTTTCTTCGCAGGATTATCCGGTTCGCAGTGCAGTGCGATACTGCCGTCGCAAACTTTCACCGTTTCTTCCATCAGTCTTTTGCCGATGCCCATTCCCCGGTACTCATGATGGGTGGCAATATACACCAGAATATTTTCGGGGATGTATCCGGACATTCCGGTTTTGTTAACGACCACAGCACCGGTGACCACATCATCCTGCTGTGCCACCAGAAGATACCCGCCTTTGCTCCCGGACGTATCTGAAACATAATCCAGAGCAAGCGAAATATCCTCATAAGAATCGCCGTACTGCTGCAGGTGCTCCTCCAGAAATAAAGCAATTTCATTTCTGTAGGATTGAGGGATCAGGGTGTTTGAAAATTTTATAATTTGCATTGTGTATTTTTAAATTAAACCGGGAACATTGGATAAGGAATGGTAACAAATTGTGCCAGGGCATCTTCTGGCTTTTTCTTTCTGTAGAATAAAACCGGGATATCAGATTTATAAATGATATTTTCGGTGAAGTTGTTCTGGAAGATTTTTGCCAGCGGTTTTTCGGTCGTTACATTTACCGCCACCAAATCTGCGTTACAGCTTTTACAGGCCCGAAGAATCCGGTCTTCGGCATTGGCGGCAATCGACACTTCCTGCAGGGCATAATCCACCTTCTGCCTGGCGAGTTTTACTTTTAAGAATTCAATGGTATTGCTAACCGAGAGCAAAGAGTTGTGGATTTTATCTGAAGCAATACCGAGGAGGCTGATCTTTGATTTGTTCCGCTTTGCAATAGGCAAAACAGGTTGCAGTTTGGAAATTACACCCTCAGTATCCCTCACAGGAAACAGCATGTGCTGAAATTCATGTTTCGTACAGTGATACGGTACGGAAATTACAGGAACAAAAGTATTGGTAATAATCTCGTAGGCGTTGGAAGCGATAAATCCCGGACGTTTTTTAGGATAATCTACTCCAAGAACTATAAGATCTGCCGATTTTTCAACGGCATATTCCGTTATACTGCGGGCAACCGAGCCCGCCGCAGCGTATGTTTCTACCTGCGTGCAACCAGCATGTTCCAACTTTTTCTTTACCTGATCCAAAAGATTTTCAGAATTGGTCAGCAGCGTATTATCGTGATAATAAAACTTGCCGATTCCGGCACTTCCTGTACCCAGTAAACTGGATTTCACCACATTGATTAAGTGAATATTCGCTGAATGTCTTTTCGCGATTGCTATGGCAGCTTTTAGAAAATTTACATTATTTTTACTAAAGTCTACTGGAATTACAATATTTTTTATTTCATTCGTCATCATTATTATTTTTACCTTGCAAAAGTAAAATATACCACAGAGAAAGAATGGTAAGAACTGTTTTGGTCGTGGTATATCTTAGGGCAAATGGCACCATGAGCGCATATTTCACCTTCAATCCTCTTGAAATTTTATGAAGAGAACTGGAATTGAGCATTTTTAGTGCAATGTTTTTTTGACCATAAAATCACGGATACGCTATCGCTGTCGGAAAGTATTTTCCTGCGTTGATGCTGAAAGTGAACTTTACTCAGCAGGACGCGGTAACTGCCATTGTTATAGCGTTGCCAGAATGCCTCAAACTTTGCCAGGTTTTATACGCCATGAATTTACTTTGCCAAAGTTCTTTAAATGGGGAATAAGTCTACCATATATCGTTAATTTTCCGTAAGATATCCTGAAATCTGTGTCAAAACAACTCCACTTTGCCAAAGTTCTATACGTCGTGAAAGTACTTTGGCAAAGTTCACCTGAACTTTTGCCAGCAGGATGCGGTAACTGCCATTCTTATAACTTTGGCAGCATCGCTTCCATTTTGCCAAAGTTATAACTGGTGCTGAAAAGTGTTTTCACGCGGTCAACTTTGGAACGGTTTTTAGTGCAGATTTAAACAGGCTGCAAAGCCATTTCACTTTTTACAGCTAACCTTTTAACAACAGCACCATGGAAATCAATATTAATGGTTTTGAATATCACAGAGACGAAGTTTTGGAAGCTTTAAAGAATAAAGGCTACCTGATTTTTAAACAGAAATTTTTAAACAAACAGCAGATCCGGGACGCTGAGACCGAAGAAAACGAAATCTATGCCCTGAAAGGACAGGATCTTCCCGGCGAAAGCACCAAATGGCACCACGTCGCGTGTCGTGAATTCAAAAGATTAGTCGCAAAGCCACCACTTTCCTGATCTCTGCTACCTGCAGTCCCGGATCCCGGGGCGCTTTTACCGTGTGGCTTCAGACATTTCCCTGCTTTTTAATGAGATAAAAATCACGGTACTACCGCCCTCCTACCGAAAGATATTCATGGAGATTTCCAAACTTTGTTCAGCAAAGAACACGAAACCATGAAACCCGGGATCACCAGAATCTGCATTTACCCCAAAGACATCCAGCGCGTCACCGGAAAAAGCGAGCGCTACAGCCGCTATCTGATCCTGAAAATCAGAAGTGTCTTAAATAAAGAAAAACATCAGGTGATCACTGTACAGGAGTTCTGCACTTATATGGGCATTCCCTATGAATCCATGCGGGATATCATGAGATACTGACCATTTACACATCAGCTTTCACCAAAAGGAATGAGCATAAGATGTAACTGTGGCAGAAGGTTTTTCTATTTCAGTTCGATATCCAGTTGTTTTCCGTTTGCCATTGCTTTCTTATCTAATTGGGAACCAACGACCAATCCTATAGCCATTCCGATCGGTAATCCAATGGCCAGTAAACCGATATTTCCCAAACTTAAGCCGAATGCGACCCCTAACGGTAATCCAAAAGCAGACATTCCCAGAATCATCCACAAATTTCTATAGTAATTTTTTGGAACAAGTTTTAATTCTTTTTCAAGGAGGGTAATAATTTTATTTTGCTTCTTTTTTAATAAATGTAAAAATGAACGGCCAAGGAATGGTGACGAATTTAATGCGGTAATGTCACCATTAATTTTTTCAGCAATATCGGTTGGAAGCTCTCTATCATGAAGCAATCTGATTAAATTATTAAATTGTTCGACAGCATTTGATATTTTGTGATGGCTGTTGTCATTTTTATCCAGTTGAAGTAATTCCATATCATGTTTTAAAAATTCTCTTAAGGTTAGGTCTTGCTGTTGGCGGGGATTGTTACTACAGGTCATTGTAAATATAACAAATTGAACAATGCGCGAAAATCTTTATGATCATTTTTATATCCAAGGCGTCTGTCTGACTTTTTTCCAAAGTTGTTTTTTGTTGTCTAATTTGGGCATTAAAATGATTGGGCTGTCTGTTTCGTCAGAACTTGCGGTAATATACAATTCAGTTTCTTTTAGTCGGATTAAATAAGTGTTGTCCGTTTGCTTTAAAAATTCCCAATGTTGGAGTTTTGTTCCGCCCAAACTTTGTTGCCATAAACCAACTCCATTGAGCTTTTAAAAACCGCTGTGCTTGCCGCCGTAGGAGGAGTCTCCAGCTACCTCTTCACTCTGGCGGTAAAATTTCTGCTGATCCGTTTCAGAATTATGATCACCTCTGCCAAAGGTTTGCCAATCAGGGCACTGTCGGTATCATTAAATGTTAAACAGCCTCAGTTCTCTGAAACCCGACCTTTTGTCGGGGGGCAACTGAGAAGGAGATTATTGAGTTTTGGAGTACAGCATTGAATAAAAACAGTTTAACAGGATTAAAACATTCCGCAGCGCACTGCGTTGATGACAAAAAGGAAAGCGGGACCGTAAAGTCCCGCAATCCCACCTACCACAAAAAACACTACGGTTTCCAGAAACTCCACACAGTTCCGTTAAAAACCGCCAGCTGATGTGTAGCAGTGTCATAAGCCATCATTCCGGGTGCCGGGTTTTTGATGGTAAGATGCGGGCTTGGCATTTTCGGTAAAACCATGGCTTTATCGGTATCGGTAAGTACCAGAATTCCTGCGGTAGTATCTGCAGCTGCGTTTGCTCCTATGGCTGTTTTTACTTGTGCTCCCTCTGCTTTGCCGTCCTGTAAAGAACTGTCTATCGGGAAGAAAGAATTTAACCGGGTTCCGTTTGATAAAAGGGGCAGCGCTCCTGTTAAAGATGACCAGGCTCCGTTTCTCCTGTATTTTACTTTGCTGTCTGAAAGGTCTAAAATAATGGTGCCGTCTGCCACGGCTCCCTGCATCCCTCTGTATCCTGCTCCTGTGGCGGCGTTGTAGGGTGTAGGTTGGTTATTCACCGTTGAGGTCCAGGGTAACACGAGACCTTTGGCATTATCTGCACGGTCATAAAATTCCAGGGAAATACTTTGATTGGTTACCGTATTGAGCGGCGGTACTTTGCTTAATTCGGTTTTTCCGATGGCCACCTGTGCCATTGCCGTTAAAGAACTGAACAGGGTTATTGTAAATAGTATTTTTTTCATGCTGTGTGTATTGAAGTCTTTATTTTTAAAATATTGAGGGGATACCGGTTGGGAACTCCCACCGCCTTTATTCCTATTTTAAAATGATTAATCAGGACATGCGGGTGTTAAGAAACAATGCCAGGCCATGGCAGGATCACCGGATTTCAGGGAATAGATTTTAAGGCAGTCTGCCTGTTCGTCGTAAACCATCATTCCTGCTACCGGGTTCGTGATATTAGCTAAAGCAGCGGTTGTGGCTACCCTGTTCACGACAAATCCTTTTTCTTTAGATTCTAAAACCGTCCAGGCGCTCTGTCTTACCATCGGCCAGTTTCCGTTGTCTGCACCCGCTCTTCCTAATGCGGTAATACCGTGTTTTGCAGGATAGGTATTTCCGGCATCTAACACAGCCGGCTTAAAGCAGAAAGGTGCACACTGTAAGTTAATCCCTGCATTCTGGGAGTCGCCTATACCCTGCCCGGTTCCTGCAAGGGTAGGAATTCCAAAGGTTGTTGCTGTACTGCCTACCGTATTGCCAAGGTTTTGAATAACCGATGCGGCAGTGCCTGTATATCCGGGACCGGAATTTCCGCCTGGCAAATCAGAGTCCTGCAAATGGGCGGTTGTGAATGTTGCACCCCCTTCTAATACATCAGAACACCCGTCGCCATCGCTGTCTAAGTCTAAATGATTGGGAAGACCATCGCCATCCAGATCGCAGTTTACAAAAGCGAAAAAGGAATACGACACACTGTCTGAACCGGGCGCAGCAGTACTTACACTACTGCCGGAGATTCTTACCGCTTTAATTAATCTTGTACCTACTCCTTTAAGTAAGATATCTTCTCCTCCACTCGTGTCTGCAGGGTTTGGCAGGTCCTGAAAACTGGGCACGCCCATATTCACGTCGTAGCCAACTCCTGCCTGTCTCCCTGCGAGCGTTTTGACGAATGCACCGGAAGGATTCACAAATCCGGATCCAAAATCGACATCAATTTTAAAAGCCGCGTTCGGTGACAGGGCTGCCCTCACGTTCACATCATGAATCATTAATCCAATTTCGTTGGCAGGAACGGCATTGCTGAAAGTAATGGTATAAGAGGTGGAGGAACTGGCAGTAGTAAACCGTGGAGTACCGCCATTGGTATTGGCACTGAAATTCACTTCGGGATCGGTAGCCAAAAACTGATAGGTACTGCTGGAAGTAGTCGAAGGGTTGGCCGCAATGTTAATATTAGATGCAGTTTTACCCTTCCACACCCCATTGGTGTTGCTTGACACAAAACCGATACATTCATCCTTATCAGGAATCCCATCATTGTCGTCGTCTAAGTCCTGCCAGTCGGCATACCCGTCTCCGTCATAATCCAGACAGTCGTTTTTCGATGGATCAAGAGACTGGCCCAGACCCTGTCCGCCAGCACCCACCACTGTTGGCATCCCATTAGCATCTACTGCTGTTCCAAAATTGATATTCGGCGTTTGAGCGCTTAAAGTTCCGGAAGCTGTGGCAGATGGGTTAAAGTTACCTGCCCCTTCCAGTGCATCAGGACAGCCATCGTTGTCGGAATCGAGATCCAGATAATTCGGGATTCCATCATTATCGTAATCACATAAACTCTGATAAATAATAATATCGTCTATCGCCAAATCATTTCCTTCACCACCTGGTGAATTGTTCACAAAAACTACATCAATAGGCTGACCGGAAGACGGAAAAAAGACGGAAGGATTCTTGAAAAATCTCCATGCATTTACATCTCCTGCACTGTACCTGGGGATTTCACCTGTATTATAACTGTAAATGGTAACTCCTCCCTGGATAAACCTTACCGTGATATCCGGAAGACGTCTGTTATTATTAGAGCTGGTATTCAGGTCCAGATTCATCACCCATAAAGATGCGCTGATGGGCGCTCCCTGAATGACATTGGTGAGTGTTTTTCTATAAAATTCACCGGGGGCAGCACTGGCATTGACGATAAGCATTCTGCCCGCCGTAGGGGTGGTTCCGCCATTGGTATGATCACCGATATTCTGCCAGAGTGAAGATGACCATTGTGCAGTGTTTCTTATGTTATTAAAAATCGTATATCTACCGTCCTGCAGTGAATTCGGAGGTCCGCTACCGTCGTTAGAACTGGAAGGAGTGGTTCCCAGTACCGCTTCATAATAATTGTAGGTCGTATTGGCACCGGTACCCAGAGTAGTCATGTTGACACTCCTGGTGCCCGTTACAGTACTCATGGTTCCGAAAGTCTCGTTAAATAAATAGTGGGTTAAAAAACCGTTGCCCGGTATTATGGTTGGAGGTGGAACTCCACACGCGCCGTTTTCTAAAATATCCGGAATCCCATCATTATCATCATCCAGATCAATGGAGTCTGCTACCCCGTCTCCATCAGAATCGATACTTTGTGCCGAATACTGATGAGCGAACATTAAAAAGAATAGAAGGGCCACTAATCTGCTAAGTTTTCTGAAACTCTGTTTGTCCAGAAAACCCGTTTTAGGATTCATTTTGCGGAAATTTCTCATATATTCATGTTTAAAGTTATCCTTCTGGATCCACAATAACTTCACCCCTTCACCAAATGTTTTTACCTTACCGCTGACAGGTTTTACCGGCGGCAGCATAAAAACATATACAGTGTCAGGCTATTCCCAAAATGAAAAAGCACAAAGAAAACAGCTGCTTTTTGAGCAACTGCAATCGATGTGCTGTTGGAATTTTTTTCATCATTGTGTTTACATAAGGCATTCAAAATATTTTACTCAAATATTCGGTCTGCGATATGTCTTAAATTTGTGTTTAAAGAATCCTCTTCATTTGTGCGAAAAGAGAATCTTCATTATTGTGTCTGTTGCCAGACTTTCTGGATTCCGAAACCGTCTTTGTTTTTACCCCTAAAAATGAAACGGTCGTTATCGGTTACCTGCTGAATAGTTTTCGACTGGATATAGGCCTATTGCAGTTCCGGAGAACTTACAGGCCTATCAACATCTTTTTATGTCGAAAAACGGTATAAAGGATGATGGTCAATAATCAGAATTTTCATAAACCAACCTTAAAAAAACGGGGGGTTAGAGAAAACTGCAATGAATTGCGTATGCCTATACTTCTATGCAAAAACGCTTTAATCATTATTATTATACCGTCCTTCTACTTCATCGCGGCAAATATATAAATCTGCTTTTACGGGCAGTTTTTTAGCGGTTACCGAAAACACACGAAAAATACACGAAAATACACGAAAAGCGGAACCTGCTGATTAGCAATACCTTGAAAAGTGAGGAAATACCATGTTTTTACAGTTTTGAAAGCCGCAGGTACATATTTTCATCGGCAGAAATATTGAGCTTCTTGCGGATCCTGTACTTTTTGCCTTCTACTGCCCTTACCGACATGTTCTTGAGAACGGCAATTTTCTTGGTCTCGAAGTTAAGTTTGATGTAGGCACAGAACTCTATATCTGTAGATTTCATCGTTGCGTTGATGGCGAGAAGTTTTTCAGCGAAATCGGGAAAGGTCTCTAAGAAGGAATGATAAAAAGATTTGTCACTCTTTTCTGCCAACGCGATAAGATGGGCAATGCTTTTTGAGGAAGTGTCCGGAATATTTTTTTCGGTTGATAATTTTTCACCAACGCTCTTTTTCTTAAGCGTTCCGATTTTTTTAAAACCTAAAACGGAAGCAAAGATCAGAAAAGCCATTCCCACTGCGGTATAAAAATTCTTTGAACCTCCTGAAAATGCCCTGCCCTCATTCGGGTAATCTTTTACCTCATAAACCTTGCTCTTTAAATCGCCCAGGGCAATTCCTTTTTTAATTTCTAAACTGTCTTTCAGGTTCATGTACTTGTCCATAAAAACCATCTGCTTTTCGAAATCTTTTTTAGCCTGGTATATTTTAGCCACCTTGGCATAGAGTTTCTTGGTCTGTGCTGAGTAATTGAGTTGCTCTCCTATCGCTATGGCCTTATTGTATGAAGCCAGAGCACTGTCTGCAGCGTGTTTTCCATCGGGTTTATAACTGTATTCAAGATCACCTTTAGCGGCATAAAAATCTACCCCTAAAAAAGACTGGTCTCCTAAAAATCTGACCTGCTTTTCGGCAATTTTTATAAAGTGGTAAGCCTCTTTATACCTCTTTAACTGGGTCAGGGAAGTGGTAAGCAAATTGGCTGAAAGTAAAATCCTTTTTGCTCTCTGATCAGGGTTGATGATCTGCACAGATTCATTATAAATGCCTTTCGATATGCTTACCAGGGAGTCCATATAAGAATCCTGGGGAAACTTCGCATTTTCAATAGTGTACCACTTATAAATATTGATTTCTATTTTCGCTTTTCTTCTTTTTTCAGGATCATCTATTTGGGGAAGATAGTTTTCCGCGGCATGTAAAATGCTTTTTGCCTGAGAAAAATTTTTATCCAAGAAAAATATCTTTGCTTCTAAACCACATGCTGATATATAACTTTCATAATCGTCTACCGATAAAGCAAGAGGCTTAAGAATCTTTATATGCTCCAATGCTCCAACCAGATCGACACTCCCGACCTGAAGATCCACAATCCGCAGGAGCAGCCTTATTTGTCCGTTTTTATAGTCAGCTTCTTTTGCCCGGTAATAAAGTTCTTTTGCCTTATAAAGTCCTTCATCATTAAACATATCACTTTTCATTACCATATGGGTAAGGCTGTCTATTTTGGAATGTGAGACTGGCTTCTGAGAGGATATAAGAGAAACCGTAATGAAAATAAAAAATACAGTGAGTGTCGTTTTCATTCTCTTATGTGGAAAATTAAATGAAGAATCAAAAAAACGTGAAAGACTTAAAACCCATAACGCCACCTGATGGCATACCGAAGGGAAAAAAATCATAGGAAATAGTTCTTTTTCATTAAATATTGTGTTTTATAGCACAAAAATAGCATTTTTATCTGAAATATCGTCTAAGTACGGGATATTCTAATAGGTATGACCGAAAAATAAGAACATTTTTTTTCAAAAACCACATTGACCTTTTCTTTGAGTAGAGGCCCTCTATGTTTCGAAAGAAGTTCCGGCAGCAGGCGTAATGATTAAACGCGAAAATACAGGGAACAAACCAAAGGATGGACGATTGGCGTAAAAAAACTCCGGGATCTGAGATTCCGGAGTGTTGCGTTTTTCTGATAGCAGGTTATTTGCCGATACAAAACTTTATTACTGGCTATAATAGATTGATTGTCAATACATTAGATTTGTGATAGAAACAGGTTAGCAACAAGAATCGCCTAAAATAGGCATATAAGGACTATAGAAGTAGTACAAACACTAATTTTGGTAAACAAAAACTGCCCCATTTCTGGAGCAGTTCCTGACAAGAATACATAATCGCTCTACGCAATTAACACAGATCCCAAATAAACGCTGTTCGAGACTTTGGAGCCATCTTCGGAGATAAATCCTAGATAGACTTCAAGATTTTCCCCGGAATACTCTACCGGTAGGTTTAAAAGCGCTGCACCGGCTGACCTCACCGGACCTGCAGTTGTAAATACCGCTTCCCCTCTTACTGAATTGATCGCTACAATCAATGCTTTATCCGTCGCCATTGCACTACCGGTACCGGAGTTATCCGTCCAGGTAAGATCCAGCTCAGCAGCTGTAGTAGAAGTAGCAGCGCCATCAGCAGGAGTTGTTAGGTTTCCTCTGGACACCAATGCGTTTGGATAATCAATCGCAAAGTTCGGATACGCACCACTGATCGCGTTATTCAGATTGTATGACATGGCAGCATTGAACTGTGTCATCCCTGAAGCATACTGTCTGAAGGTTACCTTCAGGAAGTCAGTCATCGGCTGTAGGAACCTCAACACTGTGGAGAATTTGGAACGCTGGTCTACCTGCCCTGGTGTTCTCGGGTTTGCAACACTTGAAGGTTTGATGCGGAGATAATCAATACCTTTCCAATTTGCGCCTATTACGTTTCCTACTTTGCCTGAAAGACCTCCTAGGATACCTTGTTTTATTTTTCCCATTTGGATATGAAATTTTTATAAATTAATAAATCTTCGGACTTGGTACGGAGTTTACTTGGTTCCGACCTTCCGATACTAAGATACGACAAGGATTATGCAGGTTAAGAGCCTTGGTGAGGGTTGCGGTTCTTTGCATTCGTTATCAGTTAAAATTTTTGACAGCAGCATTTGTGTCATAATAAATTACATTCGAGTCAAGACAAAAAAGGGAGGATTTTGCTTTGTAGCGGGAACCGTGATTGAGTGCCCTTATTTAATGGAAAATTTTTCAAAAGAAAAAAGGAAAAAAAAGAAAGTGCACTACCCTGCTGGAGGGAAAATGTGGTGCAATATTTTTTTGAAAAAAATATGGACGTATTTTAATTCACGTCGGGATTTTTTTCAAAAAACCCGGAAGGGCTTGATATTGTCATAGCATTTTCCCAACGGTATAACTTTACTTTCTTTTTTTGTTTTTTTTCTGGGAACCTATCTTGTGTTTTATTGGTAATTTTAAGATAAAAATGACAAGAAGAAAAGATAGGCCCAAATTCGAACATAAGGCAGGAACGTTGGAGTATTTTCATTGTCTGCAATCCATGTCGAAGTGGAGCGAGTTGTTATATAGCATCAAGAATGGTAAGCCTTATAATGATTTCCTGCTGCTGCTGCTTGAAAATGACTTCTACAACCCTGAAAGCGGCATAAAGATTAACAAGCTTGCACAACTTAGCGGTTTCCCTACAGCGAAAGTCACCAAATGGTTCAAAGAAATCTATGATGATATTTTCATCCTTAATGAGGAATATCCTGAACTGTTCTGTAAACTTCACGAAATAACGGCAACGCTTTCATGTGCATACTTTGACTCATATGGGAATTTTAAGCTCAGTCTACCATCGATACCCAGAAAAGGTGAAACATTCATGTTCCATTTCATGAAAGCTCTGGTGGGTACCGATTACTTTTTTGTAGAGAGTGTGTCGTATGAAATCGAAGAAAACACTACGTCAATCAATATTTTCCTGAAAGGCGGAGTATACAGCGAATACAGGGACTTTGCACTATCGAAGGCTCGGTTTGAAGGCCGTATCAGATATATGGATGAAGTTGATTTGTTAGACAGTCAAATCGATGACCTGTTGCGTGGAAAAACGCACCGCCAGGTTCTGAATGAATAAAGGAAGCTGTGGGAAAGACAGCGATATGACGGTGCGGAGGAACGACGCAACGGCATACTGCTGTGAGCGGTGACGGAAGCTCGCAGACGGCAGGAATGAATTGGGATTCAGAATGCAAGAAGGGAATGCCGGCTGTGTGCTGGAGGAACATGGGAAGGTCGTGGGAAAATTAATGGGACTGACTTATTCTTTTAATTCCGCCTTCTTCCTTTCGATTTGGAAAACTACCCTTCGATTTATGACGCGTGCCAAAAAGCGTGCGGAGGGGTGGCCAGCAGCAGGGGTATATGTGGAGGGATTGGTGCTGCATACTCCTGCGGATGTGGGACTGCACACCTTAGAAAAAAGCCGGAACGGAGTGTAGGCGCACTAAACAAGAAGGTGCACCCAACCCGACCAGCGGCACGCTGAAACAGGTGGGTGTATATTTTTTCAGATGCGATGGGAAAGTTGAGGGCTGAAAAATATACTCCCACGATGAGGGCTTTTTTGTGACACAAAGGCTGTAGGTAAATGCAACCCCGAACCGCAAAAAAATATAGCCACCTGGCATTGCCGCTGCATTTTTTTTGTGGTGAGCTTTGTATAGGGTTGTCAGTTGCCGGAAGACTGCAGAGCTCGCAAAAAGCCCGAACACCATATAACCGCCCTTAGAATAATCTGCCCGAGTTGAAGTTTCAGTTTCAGTCCGCTATATTCTAATCGCTGTCAAATGAGATTCGGAAATTGTCATTGTACAGTTCAGGATTGTCTTTCAGTGTTCCAATTACTTCTAAGGAAAAATGTGGTGAATCGAAGGTGGATTGTCCATCCTCATGATCAAGCAGAAATTTTCCGTCTTTACAAATTACCAGTTCATTTTCAGAAAAGTTTGAATCCGCATTGCCATATGTTACCCGCAGGATGTCGCCTACAAATATCTTATTATTGTTCTTATCCTTAATGCCCGTAAAATGTCTCTGTAAATCCTTCATGCCTTTCGATTATTTGGTTTCCAGTAACACCGTTATTGATCTATGGTACTGAATTTATGTTTTGATGTTATGTCCGCTGTTCTTTTTTTTATCTAACTGATACAACAACTTATCAGCTTTTTCGAAGGGTATTTTCTTTTCGTCACATTTGATGCGTAATTCTGTGAGATATTTCAGATAATATTCAATCTGCTGATCTATATTGGAGAAATAATTTTTTAAATCTTTGCCAATTAAGAAACGGTAGGCACGCTGGTCAATGATCTGGTAGATATTGGGGTTTTTGAATCTTAAGATGGTAGAGGCCATTGGCAATCTTATTCCGGGAGTGTCAAGTAATTTCCTCAGCAGGTCCTTTGTTAAGTCCACTTTTAATTCTTTATCGTCCTTGCTGATTTGATTCAGCAGATTCAATGTTTCAGGGTTCAGTTCAGAATACCTGTTTACCTTCCAAAGAACGATTTCGTTGATGGTTTCCTGGGTAAAGTTTTCAAATAAACCTTCTAATTTTTCTGTCAGCTTCGGTTGATATTTATAGTCTTTCAGTGAAGTATCAATCTCACCAATTTGCATATCACTGATCGTCTTCTTCCCAGCCGAGTTCTTCATCTGTAATACCGTTTAAGTTTTTAATTGATTCCGCTGCATCCAGTAATGGTGTCATCAGTGCGACAAGATTCTTTACATTCGGGTCATTAACCGACCGTAATAATTTCATGTTAAATTCCATTACATCCCCTTTTTCGTATGCTTCTTTAAGGTGAGACAGTTCTCCTTCCCATACCAGATTGAGGGCACTTGTAAATAATAACTGCTCTGCTTCGTACAGATTGTTAATGGTTGCTAAAAGGTGTTTTCTGTATTCCTGTGTCATTTTGTTACTTACTTTTAAAGAGTAGGAGTTATAATTTATAAATCTGTATGATTAGATGGCAAATTGAAACGTCCTTCGTTTTCAGGATATAAATCAATCATAAAAAATTTTCTTGAATGTTCCTTATAAAAGTGCTGTTTTGAATTGTTTAATACCTCGATAAAGTTTCTCTCTTTTTTTCGACGTTCTCGCCTGTTTATGAAATGGTATGGTTTCAACGCCAATTTAGCACGCTCTTTATTTTTTTTAGGATCCAGTTTTTCTTTGACATAATCTTTGTATATTTTTACAAATAGCTCATAAGTATCGATTAAATGCCATTTTTTACTATCAACCGCATTAACTTTAAGAAAATATTCAAAAGCTTTATCAAAATCCCTGCTTATTAAAAACTCCTGATAAAACTCAGTGTACTTTAACAAAATGTCATAATCTGAAACTTCATTATAGGCACCAATAAATCCTAAAAATGGAGCAGGCTCGCTCAATTGTATATTGAATGAAATCATTGCACCATGACACACAGCCATTGTTAAAAAGAGATTATTCTTACATCCGCGATTTAATATTGACAACTGCATTGCTAATATGGGATAAGGTATCAAATCTCCATTTTTTAATTTAAGACCTAATTCTGAGCCATGAATTTCCAAATGTAAAATTGGCTTAACACCTCTACCGCATTCAATTGCGATTTTTATCATTGCATCATCAAATTCAGCACGGTTACTTATATCTAAGTATTCACACGTAAAACTACCGTCCCCATACTTTGCAAGCCTACTGATTATATCGTCAAAGAGCATTTTTCCTGTTTTACTGTCAGACTCATCAAGTGATTCAATAACAAATATTTTATTAAAAGTTCGGGTGAATGATTGCTCCATTAATTAAACATTATTCTGATGGTTATAAAATTAATTAGACTTGCTACAATTAAGATTCATAAAATCTCTTTTCAGCTTCTATGAGGGGAACATGCCACTCCCACAATTCTTCCAGCGTCTTGAAGTCTTCTGGAATTTTATTTCCATCCTGAAATACCTCATTCGGTGATAATGGCATTGCCCAATGTCGATAGCTCTCTACACTTCTTCGCGGATGCCAAGCTAATGAAGATTCGAAATAATCCTTGCAATAATGGTAGTGATGTGTATGAATAAATTTATCCCAAGCTTTCACCACCTCCTCTTCATCTCTTATATCAATTATCTCAAACTCTTCCATTGCCCTATCTTCAATATCACCCCACGCGTTTTTCAGCAAATCAATCGCTTCAACATC
Organism: Kaistella faecalis; assembly: GCF_019195395.1. Taxonomy (NCBI): domain Bacteria; kingdom Pseudomonadati; phylum Bacteroidota; class Flavobacteriia; order Flavobacteriales; family Weeksellaceae; genus Kaistella; species Kaistella faecalis. The sequence goes on along the minus strand of NZ_CP078067.1, from coordinate 2,612,887 downwards.
AGTGACGGGTGCAGAATAACCAAATACTGTTACTCTTTGAGCAATTTTAAGATAATCGGATAAGCTTTCCCATTGACCGGCAATGTACTCGTCAGAATTGTAATCTTTCTTTTCTACTGGATATAGCAATTGTGTAGGTTCAAATTTCTTCCTGAACTCGTTAGATGACCAATTTGCGGGACCGGATATTTTATTCTCTTCATCATACCCAATTGCTACGTTGCCGTGTAGGAAATTGATGCCAGGACCTTTTACAAATTTATTATTCCTTATGAAAGCCTTATATAAAAACGGATCCCAGTTAAATGTTGCTATTAAATCTTTATTATTCCTCAAAGATAAAACCAGATAATCATATATTGTCGGTTCATCAGGCAGTTCCAACTGGTTAAAGTAGTGATAGATTCCCCTCTCAATAAATCCCCGCTCTTCAATAAATCTTTTATCATTATACAAGTTACTATACAGTTTTTCAAAATTATTCCGTAATTTTTTATACTCTTCCGGTAAAGCATCAACTACATCATTTAATCCTACTATATCAACAATATTCCTCATCAAAGGAAGATGCTGTTTGTTTTTCTCTGGATTTCTCAAAGTAGCTGCGAATGAAGCGCCTGCTCCCAAAATTACAACGTGAGTTCCTCCCCCGTGAACTTTTTCTATCTCTTCCTGTGTTGTCATTTAAATTAGTGTTTTATTGTTACTCTGTATTATGATTTATTTATATAAGGACTCCATTTGCATATAAAACCATGATGAATAGTGCCTAACCTAACTATTATTTCCCAGTGTCTTTAGCTTTAACCATTACTCTATATGAGACAGGAGTTTTAACTACCTTATCATTCTCAGGATTGAAAGGATTATCAATAACCCAAATCTTGGGCTTAGTGGAAAGAATATCGTATACCATATAGATGTAATAGTTCTTTAATTCTTCTGCTTTAGTAAGTTCATTTTCGGAGAGAAAAAAATTTGCTGTACCGACTTTAGATCTGGTAGCTTTGACTTCAATATATCTCGTTTCACCATTAGTTTCGAATGATTGAATGTCATACCCTAAATAATCAAATTCCGCTTTTTTTACCTTCGCTGCTAAGGCAGGCAAATTCAAATTCTGAAGCCGCTTTATCTCCATCTCCATCACTAATTTTTCACCTCTATCTCCTAATCTCTTAAGCTTTCTCGCTTCTTTCTCATAATCAGGATTTCCTCCCCCTCTCGGCTTAGTGCCTTTCTTTGAAACTTCTCCCGGGTCCTGCATCTCCAATTGTACCCATTCTGTTTGATATTCAGCTGGAAATTCAGGAGTAAGGTATTCATCCAAAATTTTATTCGGTTTGTTTTTTGGCTCTTTAACAGTTGGTCGCTTGGGATAATAATTATAAAGAAAATGACTGAAGATATCCAGTGGCCACTCTTTCATTACCGGATCTTCGTTTTTAAAAGCTATTAAAGCTTCTCTTTTGTAAACGGGGTTTGATTGCAACAACTCAGGTGTATCAAGATTAAGCTGAACTAAAAAGTACGTAAGGTGTTCATCTGCAAATACGTCTAAATACCTGTTGGGGAAATAGGTACAGAGTATTTTACCCTTAAACATTGGCGATATTTTATTTTTTACGATTCCTGGTAAATTCTCCTCCTTACCAAAATTAATCAGCTCAATAATTGCCTGCTTTATATTGGAGAAAGCTTCCACTTCAGTCTCGCCAAATTTTTTTGTATATCGATATTTGTATGTCTTATCCGATTTGGTTACACCATAATAGATACCCAGTTTCTGCGCTGTAGATCCCACTATTCTTCCTAAGCCATCTAACTGTCTTTCTAATGTATAGCAAAAATTAAACTTGTCATCCGGATGTTTTTTACCTAAAACATAATCATCCAATGGCATCTTTTCAATCCGTTCCTGTGTGTAGTATTTTGCAAAACTATCCCTTATTTTATACAGAGCTTTCCTGTCATCTTTAATACTATCCATATTTTTTTCAAGACCGGCCTGATGTTCTCTTAGTTCGTCAATATTCATTATTAGGGTTGTTTGAGTTTATAAAAACCAGAGTTTGTCTTTTCCGAATTCGGGGATTGTGGTGCCCTGGAAGTGCGGGAGCATTTCGGCTACCATTTGGGAATATTTTATGGTGACAGGAAGGTTCTGCTGTTTTACGGATTTCCAGTACATTCGGCTGAACTGGTAAACCTGCTCAATGAGTTCCTTTACTGTTCGGGTATCGTTCAACAGGTGTTTTTCTGTGCAGAAAAGTTCGAGTTTTATCGGGAAAGGATACCCGTTACTTGCTTTAAAATATCCGTCTGAATATCTCGTATTATTGAACAGAATGTATTTCCGGTATCCAACATTAATATATGTTCCACTGAAGGGCATCAGCACAGGATCTGAGTTATCAAAAGCTGTTACATCCGTTGACTCTGTTTTATTGATGGAAACGATGTAAACGGGAATGTGAATTCCCAAATTCTTTAGTCCTTCTTCAATGGGTGCTATCTCTTTTTCGCTGATCGATTTATAGAAATGAATAATCAATCTTTTCAGTGTAGGATCAATGCTCGTATATTCTTTAACTTTATGAATGATGGAACCTGCCAGTTCTTTTGTCTGGTTCTCATAAAAATGGTCGAAGCAGTTGAACTGGCCGGTATTGTTGAAGCTGAAAGCACTTGCAATGTATTTCACATTACTTTCTGTGTTGCGGAACGCTCCTACTCCCACGATGAGTTCTTTCCTTAAATCTGTATTCAGCTGCCATGGAATGCCATCGAGTTTTGCCAGGATCGCAATCGCCATATTCAGCGCACTGTATTCGAACAGCCGGTTATTCATTGTTTTCTGTGCGTCGATTACCTGGGAAAGGATTCCCAAATGCAGCAAGCGTTCCTTGATGTGGTAATATACTTTTTTCTGTTCCGGAGTCGCTTCCTCTTTGGTGAAAGGACTCACATATATCGCAACATAGCGTATGTCTTTGGAGGTTTTAAGATCGCGAAGACTGGCACTGACTTCGGGCCAGGGATTGTTTTTATTCTTAAATGTAATTTTCAGATTTTTATCAAATGCATACGGTGTAAGTATGAACTTATCCAGTCCTTTGAATGTATTTATCTTTCCCTGAAAATAGCGGTGTAATTTTGTAACCGCATCTGTATTATCTTCGTGAAAAATATAGAAGAATTCAATTACGGCTGCATCTGACACATCAAACGGTCCGTGATTGGTGAGGCCACTGGTTGGGTTGATGTCTTTTTCATTATTGCCAAACACCATTTTATTACTGCCGCTGCTTACCATCCCTATGAGTTTATCGGGTACTTTGTAAAACCCCTTTGAACCGATTGTGATGATCTCCCGAAATTCTTCTGTATTCAGGTGTTCATTATACAGCTTTTCAATTTCTTCTTTAAATTTCCGGTATTTATTTCCTCTCTCCGGTGCAGCGGGGCGTTCATGAATCGCGCTTCTTATATCGAAATTCCAGACCGGATACACAGTATCAAGGTTTCTGCGCACGCTAACCGGAATATTTGCAAACCTGTATAGGCTGTTTTCATGAATTACCCAGTTCAGCGCCTTTGAAGGAATCAGATCCTGCAGTTCTGTAAGGGATTTCTGAAAAACTTTTGAAACTCCTTCAAATACAACCATCAGTTCCCAATCATCTGAGACCAGACTTTTCTGCACTTTTAAGGAAAATTTCCGGTACAGCTTATATTTTCCGGCAGCATCTTTTGTATCTGCAGGAAGCCACACTTCAATTGCTTTTATAAAGTTTGGCATTACCGGGAACCCCCGGGAATTAAAATACTTTGCAATTTCAGCGCTATAGTATGCTTTCAATACCGAAAGTGTGAATGCGGAGTTGTGTACGTTGCGGAAAATTTCTGTTCCGTCCTTTGTGCGTTCCGCTGTTCTATCCGGAACTGTTTTTTTGGTTACCGGTATGAATCCATCCTTCTCTTCTGTAAATGAGGTGTAGTAATGTTCCTGCTCTCCAAAATATCCGACGACCTCATCCGGCACTGCTTTTATATGATACCTGACGAGCCCATCCGCGTCCTCGTTGGTGAAATAAAAAGTAAGCTGCTCCGTTGGCAGCTTAAATGTAAGGATGTTGAAGTGGAGGTTTTGATTCATCGGTAAACTGTATTTTTATACCAATTTACCCATTTTTTTGAAATTTAAGAGTAAGTCTGATAAGGAGTTATCAACATTGTGTTTAGCCAGGAGTAATCTATTGTCTACTGTGCGGAAACATTTGCCGTTTAATTGCCGGAAGTTTTTTTCAACAAAATCCTTATGATCTCCTTCAGGCAAAAGAGATTCATAGAATTCAAATTTACAGGCATTTTCGTCGTTAAAATAATCAATAAAATGCTTTCTGAATTTTCCTCTGGTTTTATCCCGGAAATTCTTTATCTCATTACTGTTGGCATGGGTGTAGGCTTTTAAAACATACAGGAAATTGATTTTGTACTGATGCACAAAGAGAGTATCCCGGTCGAACAGTCTGTCTTTAAAGTGAAATGAGTCTACGACATCACCATATCTCTTAACTGAATCGTCTTCGTAATCCTCTATATTGCTGATATAACCGTAAATAAAGAAATTTGGAGAAATGTTATAGCCTTCTGTTAACTCATCACGATAACGCAATGGTTTCAGCTTTTGCTCCCCATCCCTATTCAACAAATCAATATTGAACTGAATTACATTTTTAGCGTAAGTAAATTGCTTGTATTTTGAGACTTTTCCTGCCTGGCTGCCCGATTTATAGTATTTGGAATCGCCAATGTAAAATATATTACTCGTATCTACCAATGACTGGTGATCGTAAATATGGTCAATAATCTTTCCATCATCATTATGCTTCAGATTTTCTATTGTTACCCCATCTACCTGATATTCCCTTTCGTCATCAGAAAAGAGTTTATCCACCATATCTTCAAAGACGAGATTGTAGTTGCTCACCGACAAATAATCTTCCCGTTTCCTTTTGACATTACTCCTATCATAAATCGAAAAATACATTTCACACAACACAAACATTCTGCGAAGCGTATCGCTGAAATATTTATACTTAATTTTACGAAGTTTAGATAACCCATTTTCACACAGCCTATCAAATGCACCACCTTCGATAATCCTAAATGATTTATCAATTTTTAAGTTTAAATCATTGCTTTTGTTAAGATGATTCAGAATTGAAAAAAAGTATGTTAACAGCTCTTCTTCTGTGTTTATTACTTTTTTCCTGTTTGAAATCTCTGTATAAATTGGGGTTTTACCATTCACCATCATTGGTAATGATTTACGGATTGTCTTTTCCCATTTAGGTTTTCTTGCCTGACTGGAAATGAAATCTATATGCTTGAAGAGAATCTGCTGCTTATTTTTTTTGTAAAAGTTTACAAAGCTTAAAAGCAAGTCTAGGAAAGAATACTCTTTATCCCCCAGATTAGTGTTCAGCTCAAAAGTTTCTGTATTGTGAAGAATAATGTTCTGATTGTACCTCTTTCGGTATTCTAAAAGACTGTTGTAAAAGTAGACTGATAATTGACGTACCCAATTGTATTCTGTCTTGTGTTTTACTGACTCATTTTTAATTAAGTCCTTTAATTCAGTGGTGTTACAACCAAAAACAGTCTGGTGTCCATCTTCCATAAACACTTTTGGGAGCATAAATACCAATGTGTTTTTGCTGAAAGAATGATAATATCCTACAGATGTTATGCTTCCCTCCAAACCATTAAGCTTGTAGAATTTCGGATCCTCAAACAATTCTTCCAGTTGCTTGGCCGGATAATATTCACCTTCTATCAGGATGTGCATTTTCTAAGCTTCTCCGTTTTCTGTTTTATGTTCTGCCTTTTCACCTGCAAGTAAATCTGTCCCGGAAGTTTTTACTTCCATTGATGTAAGACCTAGACGTTTAAACATTTCTTTAATTTTTTCTTTTCCTTTTGTATTTACCGGGAAGAATTCTTCATAGGATATATTTTCCTCAAAAACGATGTTGTCTTCATCTTTAAAAACATCATTCCACAAGTAGAAGATTACCTTATTAATAAATGGTTTTATAGTGATCTTATTTACTTCATCCGGTTTAATAAAGTAATTACCTATACACTTATCCATTCCTAACGATGGGTTATTTTTTATGTGGTTGTTGTTTACAATGGAAATAAAATCAATCCAACTGTAATGCAAATCATTATCCACCTTAATTTCGTAATTATATGAAGGATTGGGCTCCCCCTGATCTGTTATCTCATCATAACAAATCGGAATATAATGCCATTCCCATCGCCTCTTAAATGCACTATCCATTGGAAATAATGACTGATCCGACGTATTCATAGTTGCATAAATGTGCAAATTACCCGGTAATTTAAGACCATTAGTAATTCCAGGATGAGAACTATTATTGTTAAATTTTCTTATTAAATATGTTCTAAGTTCGTTTGATGGTGAAACAGTATAGTTTGAATTTCGATCTAATAGTTGAAAGATTTCTCCAAAAATTTCTGCACAATTCCCTCTGTTAATTTCTTCAATTATAAGGTAATAATCGTTAAAAGGATCTAACCATGCTTTCTCATAAATATTGGTGAACGCTTGCGGAACAAAGTCATAAGTAATATCGCTGCTAGGATCTGAATTATCAACTTTAGTCGGTTTATAACCTCCAACAAAAGAAGCGTTATCATATTCTGGATGAAATGTTATTCTTTCCACAAAGTCGGTATGTTTACCGGCAATCATTTCGTTAACGGTATAAGATTTACCAGTACCAGGTGCCCCATAATAAATAATATTTGCTCCTGGCTCCTTTCTTAATTTTTTATTTTCTAATTCTAATAAAAACCTTTGATAGTTCTCTTTTCCTAAAATTGCTCGCGGCTGGTGGTTGGACCTTTTGAAACTAAATTCGGAGAAAGCAGTATCGGCATCGAAAAGGTTTTTATCAAGCTTTGAAATAAAATCTTGTACTTGATGGAAATCAACCTTGAATAAATCTTCATTAAAAGACTCATAATACTTCTCTGAATACTCGTTTAATGCTTCTTTAGTTTTTTCTAAATCGTTGTTAAAATATTTATTTCTTTCTCTTCGTGTAAGCCAACTTGCAAATAAATTTATAATGTCATTTGACGTTAAGTCTTGGAAAGGATCACTTGAGGACAGCGATTCATCTTTCGATGTTGTCTGATCTTCTGCCTTCTGTAAAGAATTTATATTATAAAATTGGGATATGTCAAAATTCGCCAAAAAGATATATTTCAGATTCTCCTGACCTGAATAAAGTGGCTGTATAAACGGACCGCGAGTAAGTTCACCAGGATTGGCCTGTATTAAGTTTTTATCAAAACCTAACGTGTGTTTTGAATCATCTGAAATTTCTAATAATTCTTTAATTTTACTAATAATACTAACTCGAGCAGGTCGATTTTGCTGAAATTCAATTTCAATATCTTCTGCAGAGAAAAAAGTGGTTATTAGCTCCTCAATATGGAATTCAGAACCAAAAGTTTTAAGAAGATCAAGTGTAGTTTGGCTATCTTCAAAAGGACGATTTTGAAACATAACTGCAACCACTTGTTCTAATGGTAATTTCTGCTGTTTTAAAGTTATGTTATTTAAATTATCCGACCAGTTAGTAGGAAATATGATACTGAGTATATCTGAGGATGTGAATGTCCGTTTGTTTCCTTCATCAAAAGAATATTTATTTTGAAGTGAAGTCGAGAGTTCGCTCACTTTTACATTATATTGATTATTCGGCTTGATGGGTTCTTCTGATGAAATATCAAGATGTTGCAATAATTCTAAAACGCCAAAAAATTTATTCAACTGAAGCCTATCTTCCGCACCTTTGATGATTAGGTTATGCCATGATTTTATTACAAACGATTCACTAATATACTTCATAATTATAGTTTGATAGTTTTTAACATTTGGTTTATTACTGCTTGTACAACCGGTACCGCAATCGAATTACCTAACTGCTTATATGCCTGGTTATCAGAAACGGGGAAAATAAATTCATCAGGATAACCTTGTAGTCTTTGTGCTTCTTTGACAGACAATTTACGCTGAATATCCCAAAGTTTGGGTACCCTATTAGCTATTATTGTAGGTGCATAAGTATCTAAACATGCATAAAAAGCTTCTTGAATTTGAGTTTTTGCTACATCACCAATATGGAAACGCAATGCACCATCGGCCTTTTGAAATGAATAAACGCCATGCTTACCCTTCTTGGTGTTGGGGTTATATTTAGAATTATCGTGTTTAACCCTTTCTTCATCGGAATTAAAATGAAACTTAATCCTTTCGATTTCAAAATCGGTCAATTTTAATTTTGGATCCTCATGTGCTGATTCATCTACAATATTTTTAAGCTTTGCACCCCGAGAATCTCCCACTGGAAACTCAAAATTAACTTCATCCTGAAACCCTACGCAGTACCATCTTTCGCGATATTGTGGTAACCCGAAATCATAACTGTTCAATATCTTCCACTTTATGTTGTATCCTAAATTTCGTAATGAATGTTCAATGACCTCTAAAGTATTTCCCTTATCATGGGAAACAAGGCCCTTTACATTTTCTAGTAAAAACATTTTAGGTTTAGTTTTTTCTAAAATCTCCAAAACATCAAAGAATAAAGTTCCCCTAGTTTCTTCGAAGCCTTTTAAAAGACCAGCATAACTAAAAGGTTGGCAGGGAAAGCCTGCAAAAAGAATATCATAATTCTCCGGAATGTAATTTTTAATCTCGGGCTTAGTTATATCACCGAACGGAACCTCCCCAAAATTTGCTTTGTATGTTTTTTGAGAAAATGCATCCCACTCACTAGAATAGACACATTTTCCCCCGAGTTTTTGACTTGCCAGCCTAAAACCGCCAATTCCCGCAAACAAGTCAATAAATGTAAATGTTGGATTATTTACTGGAGGAAAGGGTATTTGAAAATAATCAAATAGGCCGTACTGCAACGCCTCCTCTGCAATCTTATAGGTAATGTCCTCTTCAGGACATTTATTTTGTAAAATGTTCTGAATGTATTTAACCGCATTTTTTCTATAAACATCACCTAAATCAGAATCTTTATTATGATAGTAGTGAGTTATGATTGCTTCTGTTTCTGCATCAGGTTCGAACATTCTAATCATATACCTCTTATCATCAACTTCCTCAATCGAAATATTCTGTTTGATAGGTGTAACATCAACTGTTGCACGGTCGGATATTTTTAGATCGAAACCAAGTGTTGTAGCAAATTTGGAAAGATAATCAATACTACAGTTAAATTTGCCACTTTCTATTTTGGAAATCGTAGACCGACTGATATTCATTTTATCAGCTAACTGTTCCTGGCTTAATCCTCTTTTTTCTCTGATTTCGCGAATAGTTTTACCAATTTCTGTACGGTTTTCTATGTTATTAGTTTCTTTTATATTTATCTGTAAGTCGTTATTTTTATCTGTCATTTTCTAATTTTCCGTAATCATTTCTGTAATAATCTCAATTGCCCGCTCCTTTGTCAGTACATTACCAAATTCCCGTAAGGAATCCTCATCGGTATATACCCCATTGCGGTCGTTCCAGCACAGCCAGTCTATCAGTTCAAGTCTGGACCATGAATTGAGCTTTTCGTATAATTCCTCACCCTTCAGGTCCATGATCCTGTAGTAAGGATGGTTCAGTTTTTCTTTTTCAGTTAGATATGTATTCATGACTGCCTCATTTAAAGTTTGTATTCATGCAGAAACTAAGGAGTAACATACAGTGTCCCCCGGTGTTCTACCCCATTTTTATCCAGTACAGTTAGCCAGACATTGGTTTCTACACCCTTAACCCCTTTTGAAAGATCCAAATCAATCTTCTGTTCGCTTACACTAACTACATTGCCTTCTATCTGTGAGTAATCCGGTTTATTGATGGTCACCTGATGACCAATCAAATCCGAAGTTCCGACTTCCACGACTTCCAGATCTGAAAGCAGTACGGTACTAATAGGAGGAAATTCCCATCCGGTTCCCAGAGCCTGAATATCTGCCCTGGACCTCTCTCGATCTTCCTTTAATTCCAACACCACATAAATCTGATCCGGGTCTTCATCTGCCAGCGGAGTATGGAATCTCACGATCTGACCTTCTTTTTTAGGTAACATAACGCTAAATTTTAATAAGCGTAAATATACATTAAATATCGGTATGTTCATTATAGTGAACAAAGTAATTCAGGATTTTATACGAATATTTTTTAGCTTAAGGAGTTAAGGATTTAAAGGAAACTGAGAATTAACCGTCCCCAGTTTCCTCGCTTTCCTTGACTTCCTCAACTGTCAGATTTATATAATCATCCTGCCCCTCGTGATGAAGTAAACCGTCTTTCTTAAATGTAGCAATATAGCCTTCCGCGGTTTTGCCGGGAATTCCATGCTGCGCTGCCACTTCGAGATATTTCTGTCTGCTGAAGTTGCGGGGCAAGTCACCCAGGAACCTTTCCTTCCGGTTCATGCGCTTCGGTGCTTTTGTTTCCTGAGGTAGGTCACTGAATACCTTCGCGGAATGTTTTACCAGCACTTTTATCAACGCCAAAGCTGTGTTGAAATCCTTTTCCCCGCATATCATCTTTTCCTGCACCTCACCGGTTTCCATAATCCGCAATACGGAAAGTATCATGCAGATCCTGAAGGCTATGAGACCTAACCTGCGCACGGATGCCATGTAATCCAAACCCTTCAGACTGGTGTACATTTTCTGTATTTCGGTGAACTCGTGATTGAATCTGATCTGTTGCTCTGTGGTTAAAGTAAATTGTATTTCCGGCTGTTTCAGCAGCATTCCATACAAGTTGTAGAAATCGAATCCCAAATCATCAAAGTAAGCTTCCAAACCATTGTCGGTAGCAGATTCAAAAACATTCTTCCAGACCGGGCGCACATTCATCGAATAAAACATAAACCTGGAGAACAACCCATTTTCCGCACTGGGAATCAGGGCCGCGATCTGCTGGGGCGTTCCCGACAAGACTGTGGACAAACATGGATTATCGATATCCACATACTCGCGGTCTGTGCGGCGGTAATAGGAAATGGTCTCGTGGTGAAACGCCTTGCGGAATCCATCGCTGTAATTGCCATAATCGCTTTTGAAGGCCTGAGCAAGTGTATCGCCTTCGGTTTCAAATATGATCCCCCTTCCATCGCTATCTCCCAATAACTGGTAGGCACCGGTAGAGGAATTGTTTGCCGGAATGAAGAGCATTCTTTCAGGTGGTTTTGCCGGTTTCTCCGCATTCTCGTTCTTTCCTTTCTCCGCATTGTACTGCGCCATTTCCACTTCATACCGTTGCTTCAGTATTTTTGCCTGATCCCGTAATTCTTTATGGATTAGATTCACCAACTGCCTGCAGTGAATGAGCCGACCTTTTCCGGCTGAAGCCTGGGCGGTGATAAAGAGGAAAAGATTGGGGTGTACTTTCCTGCCGTCGTATATTCCGAAAAGTTTCGGAAGGCATCCACTTATTGCCGTAATGCTGCCGAGCAGTAGTATATCCCGTTCCTCATCTGAAGCGGAAACCGCGACCACTTTTTTAAGGAATTCAGGAAGCTGCGGAAACAAGGATTCGGGGAAAGTTGGAAGCTGCACCGGAAGGGACTTTGCAACCTCATCGGTAAACTCCCCGCTCATGTCGCCATTTTTCCTGCTATGGTCATTAGCGGAATCTTTAACCACTCTGTTCAGGGAAATATTGATACCGGCATTCTTTGCCCTAAAGAAAAGGGATTTCAGTGAAACGCCACTTCCGCCCGATTTTAGGCAACTGCTGAACTGTTTATTTGCTTCGCTTTCGTTGTATTTTGGATGGAACCTGCCCAGGCGAAGGAAGAAATCCCTGCCATTCTCGCCAAATTCTTCAGCCAGGGCAAAACCGATGTTCCGCCAGTCCTCATAAGTGGAAGTGAGATCTGTTCTTTTGTCTTCAATCATTTTTACCAACTCCTCCACCTCATCAAATTTTGATCCTGTTTTGGATTGCTGATGTATTGTCGTCTGCTGTTCAGGAATGTCACTGTTCAGCCATTCCTTTGGATTAAATATATTCTTTGTCTGTTTCATGTCTTGTCATTTAATTACCGGATTCAATGCTTTCACTATTTTTTATCCGGTGGTTTAAGTATTTGGGATTGATGTATGCCCCACTGTCGTGTGGAAGGAAACATGCGCGAGAAACATCCTTACCGGATTGGTCTGTTTCTACTCCATAGGTTTTCTTTAAGTAATTGGAGAGTGCCCGGAACCATTCCTGATGCGTTGCCTTCTGCAGGTCTATCGCAATGATCCATTTCAGACCATCACCGGAAGGAGAAATGAAAAGCAGTTCTGTATCGAAGTATTCATCCTCCAACAATTTCTTTCTGAATTCTTCCAGACTTTCCAGATGATCGAAATCTATACAGAGCAAACCCGAATGCTGCTTCAGATCTGTATTGCTTCTTCTGGAAAATGCTCCTGAAAAGGTTACATAATGGAAGTTTTCTGCTTTGTATTTCCGTGCTTCTTCCCTGTCACCAAGGGCCCGTAAAAATTCAGTCTGAGGTTTGAATTCAACACTTCTGATTTTATTATAGACTTCAAGTAGTGAGATATCCTTTAACGGAACTGTATTTTTCACGGGATTTCTGAAATAACTGATCGTGGGAGAAACCACTTCCGGAATCTCAACTATCTGAGCAACATCAACCTTCTTTTTATTTTTGTAGAAGGATTTCTCTTCATCCAGCCGCAGGTTCATTTCCCTGTTAATTTTATCCAACAATTCCTGACCGCTGAGTTTGAAGTACCATCCGGCAAAATCGAAAACATCACCAGGAGGAACCGCATTTTCGGAATCTGTATGCTGTGCGCATCCATCCACCACTTTAATGACCAAGGTTTCCCTATCGTCATTAAATGGATTTTTTGTGGGTTTGCAGTCCCTTCCCGAAAGGGAAAGGACCGTGTCGCCCGGATAATAACTGCGCAAAACATAAGCGTAGATATTGAGACCATAGTGTGTCTTATCTAATATTGCTTTCTGTGTAGGCTGCATGTTATTTTCTTTTGTTTCTGGAGTAATTTGTTTCCAGCATCTCTTCGATGTCGGAAACTTTATAGTAAAACTTCCCGTTGATCCTGCTGAAAGGCAGGGTTCCGTTATCACGAAGGGACTGCAGGGTGCGAACACTTATATGCAAGGTCTGCATCACCACCTGCCCGTCTATCCATTCCTCCTTCAGCTGATTCAATGAAGATTTCATCATGAAGTTCAATGCTGCTTTAATCTCTCTGACATCTTGTGTCATTGCTGCTATCTGGTCCAATTGAGTATTCATAGCTTTATTCTTCCTTTTTTAATGATGTAATCTGCTGCTCTCTGATCAATCTCTGCCTGGGAATCGGTACGGTTGCGCAGCAACCAGGTATCGAGTTCGGCTCTGCGGAAATAGATTTTCTTTCCGTTTGGCTTGTAGAATGGAATGGTTCCATTGCTTGTAAGTTTATAGAGGTGCGACTGGGAAAGTTCCAGGTATTTGCACGTCTCGTTGAAGTTCAATACTTCTCTTGTATATAGGCCCTGTGATTCTATCATTTTCTGAATCTCATCCAGGCGTTCTAATATTAAATCCATTTGTTTCTGTATTAAAAATTAACAAAGGACCTCCGGCCGAAAGTCATAATCATTTGTTGATTACTGGAGTAAAATTAGAGCGTGAATGAGCGGTTTACCGGGACAAAACACCTGGTGGAGTGGCAAGTGGCAAGTGGCGAGTGCGGAACAAAAGCAAATAAAAATCCCCTGAAGGGTCTTCAGAGGAAAATAAAAAGAAAATAAAACCAAGGTGGAAAGTGGAAAGCGGCTAAAACAAGAGTTCCACCGCCCTGTCGAGTAAATCTCCTTTTGTTTCAGGACGCTGGAGTTTTCTAATGTTCCTGTAAGCATCGGAATTGTTTTCCTTATCAACAAAACATAAGGGAACAACTTTCCACTGTTTCTGTTTCAGATCCTCCACCAGTTGGTGTTCATTATGAATCAATTTAATGAAGTATGATAACTCACTCGGCAGGCCAATCCACACTATTGGGGTAGTTACCGTTTTTCCGCTGAAGGCTCTTTTAAAATTTACTTTAGAAGTATTTTCAGCTATAAATCCATTTTTGATGAGGTTATCCCATAAATTATCCAAATTGTCTCCTTCAGTAGCTAATTTTTTATACAGGAATGATTTTGCTGGAGTTCTAATTTCAGGCTGAGTGCTTTTTACTATTACTTTTGACTGCGGATCAACTTCAATGGTCAGAAGTGTAGAAATTGGAATATGGTCGGGAATTGGCTCATCCAGCAACTGGGAATAGAAATCCGCGGGAATCAGAATATCATCGCGGTATTGTCTGAATTCTTCCTGCACTTCCAGAAATACCTTCATGTACGCGAGTTTCAGCAGCTGCATAATATAGGTATCTGATTTATGATTGACCTCTTCCGGTGCCGGGATGTAATTTTTGCCGAGATAGGTCATAGAAAAATCTTTATCCTTAATTATCCGGGCCAGATCACGGATGCTGTTTTTGAGTTTTTTCTCCAGTATGCTATTCAGCAGATAAAGAATAACACTTTCATCTTCATCACCGTGGATGTGTGCAATAATCTCAGCCGAATAGGTTGACGCGGCATTCGAAATAAGTTTATAGTAGTATTTGGTCTTGTTGTTATAAGGCCTAGGAAAATCAATAGAATAACGCAAATGAAAAGATGGAACCACCTCCTTTAATTTGGCATTCAGCGCGAAATATTTTTCATCGGATTCATTCTCTTCTAACCACGGTCTGAGATCACGGTACAGAATTTCGTCCAGGATTGGTGTACCGTTCATCATAGGTCAAGAATTATTTTGTTCGCTGCCTCCTTCTTCTTGGAGTCTATTACTTTTGCGTAAATCTGGGTGGTTTTCAGTTCCCGGTGTCCCAGGAGTTTTGAAACCGTGTAAATGTCGGTTCCGGCTGAAAGCTGCAGCGTTGCATAGGTGTGCCGTGCGCAGTGAAAAGTAATGGTCTTGGAGATTCCTGCTTTCATCATCCACTGCTGAAGTTTAAGGTTATGCCAGGCGGAGTATTTAAGTCCTTTAAAGACTCGCTCTTCGGGTTTATCCCGCTCACCCAACAAACCGTAAGCCTGCTCTGAGATTGGCAGTGTTTCGGCTCCTTTGGTCTTCTGCTGGCGAAACCGGATGTGGTACCCCATATCTTTTGAATGCTGAACTTCGGACCACAGTAATTTATTGATGTCTGACCACCGTAAGCCGGTCAATGCAGAAAAGATAAATGCTGTTTTCATCATGGGAATCTCACACTCCGCTTTTGCTGCCTGCTGCAATTCTTCCAGAGACAGGTATTCGCGTTGAGGTTCGTCCTGTTTGAAACCACTCACCGTGTCAGCAGGGTTACTCATGAGTATTCCATCTTTGACAGCCTGCTTGAGTGCTGCCCTAAATTTATTGAAATAAGAGTATTTTGAGTTTTGGGAAAGCTTCACGCCTTCAGACTTTGTTTCCACTGTTGCCAGGTAGTCGCGGAAATCTTCCACCAGTTTGCGATCAAGATCAGAAAACAACAAATCATCCTTAGCAAAAGCTCTTAGATGCTTCAGCATGCTTTTCCAGTTTCCATGGTTCCCTGAACTGTCAGCACGTTTTTCCGTAAGTCCTTCAATATAGGAAAGCAGACTTCCCTTCATCTTCTCCTGATCCTTAAAGCCATAAACTCCGTTCTGGATCTCTATCTGTCTTTGCGCCCTTACGGTTTCCGCTAACTGTAAAGTCTTTTTATTGACTTCCTTTTCCTCCTTCGTTTTAGCGTTCGGATTCAGATAAAGCTTGAGGTATTCTGTGGTTCTTTTACCTTTATGGTAGAAGTCCAAATAGAGGCTTGTCTTTCCCCCCTGGTTTCTTTCTCTTAGCGTGACTTTCATATCTGTGTGTTTTTACTTGCTCGGATGGTGTTTCTGCTGCTGTTGCTAGCAACATATTTTGTTGCTACAGCAACAATATAGAAACAAATTTAGTAAAAAAGATACAAAAAACAACTATCTAAACGAAAGATAATTTTTATAAAGTGTTGATATTTAATAGGATTGCACTGAATTGCAGGGGTAGTTATTTTCCGATACAGAATTTCGAGAATATATTTCCCAATACTTCGTCGTTGGTAAACTCTCCGGAAATTTCGCCCAGATATTCCAGCGCATTGCGCAGTTCATAGGCCAGAAGTTCAGTGGTAATTTTAGCGGTCACCGCTTCGTCTACGGCTTTTACGGCCGAAAGGGATTTCTGTAAGGCTTCGTAATGCCGCTGGTTGGTGATCACCACATTTTCATCGGTCTTCAGCTGGTCTACATAAGCGGTGAGAAGATTCTTGAGCTCATCAAGATTCTGGTTTTCTTTGGCTGAAATATTCAGCGTTTTGAGGTGGTCGATTCCTGTCAGGGTTTTAATATCTTCAAAGAGCGAATGTTCTAAAACTGAATGTTCATCAATCTTTGTAAAGCAGATGATGGTCTCCAGGTCTTCGCGTAAAAGTTCTTTCAGAATTGCGACATCCGCTGTAATATCTTTGGAAGCCACATCGATCAGATAGATCAGCACATCGGCTTTGTCTGATTTTTCCTTCGCTTTTTCCACACCTATTTTCTCAATTTCGTCGGTTGTTTCGCGCAGACCTGCAGTATCGATGAGGCGGAAGGCATTGCCTTTGATATGGATCACTTCTTCAATCGTGTCGCGCGTGGTTCCTGCGATATCGCTTACAATGGCGCGGTCTTCTTTCAGCAGCGCATTGAGCAGGGTCGATTTCCCGGCGTTCGGTTTCCCGAGAATAGCTACTGCTACTCCATTCTTCACCGCATTGCCGTACTGGAAACTTTCGATCAGCGCGTCTAATTTGTCTTCAATTTTACGGAGAAGTGCTGTTAAAGCCGTTCTGTCGGCAAACTCCACATCTTCCTCAGCAAAGTCCAGTTCCAGTTCAATGAGGGATACAAAATTAAGGAGATCAGTTCGGAGCACTGAAATTTCGTTGGTAATACCGCCTTTCAGCTGATTCAGCGCCACTTTTCGCGAAGCTTCATTTTCAGACGCGATAAGGTCGGCAATAGATTCGGCCTGAGAAAGGTCAATACGTCCGTTCATGAATGCCCGCATCGTAAATTCCCCTGCTTTGGCCATTCTTGCGCCGTTTTTCAGCATCACTTCCAGGATTTTCTTCCCGATATACGGTGAACCGTGGAAAGAAATTTCTACAGAATTTTCAGTGGTAAAAGTCTTTGGTGCCAGAAATACCGAAATCATTACTTCGTCCACGGTTTCAGCTCCGTCTTTAATGAATCCGTAATGAACGGTGTGCGATTTGGCTTTTTCGAGGTTTTTGCCTTCGAAAACTTTATTCACAATGGCTACCGCATCATCACCCGAAAGGCGGATGATCCCGAGCGCTCCAATTCCGTTGGCTGTGGCTAAAGCACAGATGGTGTCGTTGTACATGCTGCAAAAATACGGAATAATTCCTGTTTTTGGGAGCATGGAATTTGGGTGTGCTTCCACGACCCGTCCCGCTGTCCGCTTTATCTTTTTACGCAGCACCAGGAGCCGACATAAAAAGGATACCGCTTCCATCGGGGCTACAATAAAAAAAGGATCTCTTAAAAAGTTTAAAACACGGTAACAGATTCCCGAATCACCACGGACTGTTATTTTTCAGTCTTCATCCACCGGTCCCAGAATGTAAAATACAGTCCAAAATTCTTTTTCATGTTTCGGTGATGCTGATCGTGATGGGTGGCGCCAATAAAATTCCTGCGGATAAAGCCTGCCTTTCTGCCCAGCGGATAAACTTCCAACCCCGCATGATTAATGATCGCCGAGAGCGTCATTAAAAATAAAGTGATAAAAACCGCCAGCAGACTCATGGGTAAAATCATTACAATAAGCGGCAAAATAACCGCCTGTAAAACCGATTCCACCGGATGAAAGGAAAAAGAAGTGAAAGCCGTTGTTCGCACGCTTTTGTGATGAGCCATGTGGTAGCGGCGCAATACAGGCGATAGGTGCATCCACTTATGCAGCCAGTAATAATAAAAATCGTGAATAAGCAGATAGATGATCACACTCACCGGAATATACCAAATCGGATAATCGTGAAGATCGGTATAGATTTTCGTAAATCCGAGTTGATACATCAGCAGAACCACCATACCCACCACTCCGAAAATCAGGGCGCTGTAGGAGGAAAGCACCAACTCTCTTCTGATCTGTTTGCTGTGATTCAGGGGCGTGTAAAGCAGGCGATGCTTCAGGAATGTCCCGCCAAATTTTGAGACCATCCAGTGGTACGCACCCGACAGCAGTACATAGCGCAGAAACACAATCACCACCAGCAATATCAGGGAGATGATAAAGGTAAGCGGATCCGTAAAGTCAAAACCTGCGATTTTTTTCATGTATTAAATTTACGAGCGATCAGTGTCATTAAACATCTTACAAAATTACGCATAATTACTGTTTTCAAAAGCAAAGCTTCTTTGGCTTTTTCAGTAGTAGGCCCGCAAGATCTTTTCTCTTCTCGCCCAGAGCCACAAAAAAAGTGCAGAACATGCTGCACTAATAACTATTTTAGGAGGATTTAAAGCGGTTTCACCTGTTCAAGGAACCATTCTTTGATTTCGCCTTCGAGGTCGTTTTCCAGTTTTTCCTTACACCACGCGTGGTAGCTGTTGAGCCATTCTTTTTCAGGTTGGGTCAACAATTCGGTCGCGATTACATTTCTGTCGAACGGACAGATGGTTAGGGTTTCAAATTCATAGAAGGTTCCGAATTCTGTCGTTGCCGTTTCTTTTACAGCAATAAGATTTTCGTGACGGATTCCGTAATGGTTTTCCCAGTAGAAGCCGGGCTCGTTCGACACGACCATTCCCGGAATCAGCTCCTGGAAATTCATGTCTTTGCGGATGTTCTGTGGACCTTCATGTACATTCATGAAACTTCCAACACCATGGCCCGTTCCGTGGTTATAATCTTTAGCCTCGTTCCAGAGCGCAAGTCTTGCAAATGCATCGAGCTGTACCCCTCTGGTCCCTTTTGGAAATTTCACCATAGAAAGCTGGATCATTCCTTTTAATGCCAATGTACAGTTATGTTTGAAATCATCTGATACAGCACCTAAAGCCAAAGTTCTGGTGATATCTGTAGTTCCTTCCAGATACTGTCCGCCTGAATCCACAAGGATTGAGGAATCGTTGGTAACGGCTTTGCTGCCCTCTTTGGGAGCAGAGTAATGCATAATTGCCCCATTTTCGATATAACCTACGATGCTGCCGAAACTTTCACCTACAAAATTCTTGCCTTCTGCACGGAAACCTCTCAGTTTCTCTCCTATTGAATATTCCGTCATTTCTTCTTTTCCTGCCTGATGAGTAAGCCAGTAAAGGAATTTTACCATGGCCACCCCATCGCGCTGCATCACCGTTCTGAAACCTTCGAGTTCTGTGTCGTTCTTGATCGCCTTCATCAGGTTTCCCGGAACCGGTGCTTTGATAAAGGTATTAGCTGCTTTCAGCGTTTCAAAAATAGACTGGTTGCTGTTGGGAGAGATTAATATGGTTTCGTTTTCAAGATGGCCAAGCTCAGCAAAGAAATCTTCGTAAGGCATCATCTTCACTAGAGACTCATCCATCTGTTTTCTGGCATCCACATCCAGTTTTTCCAGATCTACAAACAGTTTCGCTTCATTTTTAGTCAGGATGATATATCCAAGAAATACGGGATTCGACTGTACGTCGCTGCCTCTTAAATTCAAAGTCCAGGCAACATCATCAAGGCTCGAAATAATATGAACAGAGGCCTTCAGCTCCTCCATTTTCTGGCGAATATCTGAAAGTTTCTGTGCCACCGATTTTCCGGCTCTTTCTACAGGATGTACGAATACAGGGTTTTTCTTTCCCTGCAAAGTTCTTTCTACCCAGATGTCTTTCAATAGCGGTAGATCCACCACTTTGATGTTTTTGGCTGCCAGTTTCTGTTCCAGCGCTTCCCAATTGGTATTGGAGGTGGCAAGACTGTTCACTGCCACAGTACCATTCTGGGGAATTTCTGCAATAATCCAGTCGATATAGTTGGGCGTATCTTCCGCGCCTTCTTTCATCAGATCAATACCCGAACCGTGAAGTTCTTTGGGTGCCTGTACAAAATACCGTCCGTCTGTCCACAATCCTGCCTTTTGGCCGGTAACTACCACGAAGCCCGCAGAGCCCGTGAACCCCGAAAGCCAACTGCGTTCCTGCCATTCTTCGGGCAGGTATTCGCTCATGTGCGGATCTGCTGAATAAACGATAAATGCATCAATGTTTTGTTTGGTCATAGCCTGCCGAAGCAGTGCGATTTTTTCTTTTGAAGTCATAACTTAGCTTTGATTGCATAAAATTACATAAAAATTAGCATACCCTTTTTAAAAAGATTTCCCCAACATAAGCGGAGAGAAGCACGTATGATGATCCATTAGATCCTACAAAGCAAATATCTGCCACCGTAAATGGAAATTATTTTGCAATTAGTGTGAAAAACTTAAATATTGTTATTCTTTTTGTTATAACTTTGACATAATAACACAAAAAAAACCAATATTATGAAAAAACAATTACTTTATTTATTAACGCTTATTCCCGTATTAGCATTGAGCCAGTACAACAATGGCCCACTGAGCACGGGAGCTACTTCCAAATCAGGTGTGGCTGCTCCTGCAGGCTATACATGGTCTGAAGCTCAGAACAACACCGGAAATACAACAGAATCCAATACCAACGCGGGATTTGGCTGCCAGAAAGTAGGAACTACAACCAATAATTTCTGTGCTGATGATTTTGTAATACCCGCGGGTCAGTCGTGGAGCATCACTTCGATTGCCCTCTTCGGCTATGTTACAGGATATGCGGGTTCCACTCCACCGGGAATGAAAGCGAGAGTGAAAATTATGAACGGAGCTCCTAATGTAGGTACTCCAACAGTTGTTTTCGGCGATGATACCACCGACCGTTTTGCGAGTGCGGCTGACGCAATGATGTACCGTATTTTTAATTCATCATATCCTGCCCCGGGAAGCGCCGTGGGAACTACCAGAAAAATATGGCGGGTAAATACCACAACACCGGTCACTTTATCGGCAGGCACTTACTGGATGCAGTTTCAGATGGAAGATGCTGCGTCTGTTGCTACGGTATGGACACCTCCTGTAACTACTGTCGGATTACGCGGACTGCCCACTGATAATGGGTTACAGAATACAGGATCATGGGCACCCCTACTCGATGCCGGAAACCCATCATCAGCTCCTGATTATCCGCAGGATCTGCCTTTCATCATTACCTATTCTGTATTGGGAACCGATGATGTTCTGCAGTACGACAACCGGGTAAAAGTCTATCCGAATCCTACGGCAGATTATTTTACCGTTAATCTTCCAGCGGAAAGCAACCCGAAAAAGACCACTATTTCCGTAATCGATATGTCCGGAAGGGTTGTAAAGGAATATCAGGCCGCGGACCGCTACGACGTCAGGATGCTGGCACCGGGAACGTATCAGCTTAAAATACATACCGAAGGCGTCATTAAAACTACGAAACTCATTAAAAAATAAACACTTTCCAGCCGTCCCAAAAGTGGGACGGTTTTTTTATGCCTATCTTAGTGAACAGGAGTGTTAAGAGCAGCTCACGTCCCCCCGAGGAACTCAGCAATAAAAACATCACGCTTCCCATAAAAAAGACCGCCTCAATTTAAATTGAGACGGTCGTTACTGAATCTTATTTGATAATGCTATTTTCCTGAAGCTTTCATTGCTGCTTCTTTGGCTTTAAATTCTTGGAATTTCGCTTCTTTTTTGTTTGACATGTATAAGCCTTTCAACAAAGAAACAGCGTCGATATTCTGCTGGTCGTTTTCGTACCATTTTTCAGCATACGGTAGTGCATCTGCAAGTCTTGCTCTTCTTGCTTCAATAATTTTATTGGCAGCTTCTGTTTTTCCTGCTTTTTTAGCTGCGTTATAATCATCAATCGCTTTCGCATCGTCGCCCATTGTTACATAGGTAAGATTCTGCCAGGCCTGTGCGAAATCAGGTTTTAACTCTACTGCTTTTTTGTAGGACTTCACTGCATCGGCTTCAGTTGCCGGATCTTTGCTCTGAAGAACTCCCAGGTTGTACCAGTTATTGGCATCGGTAG
The DNA here is from genome assembly GCF_019195395.1 of Kaistella faecalis. Classification (NCBI taxonomy): domain Bacteria; kingdom Pseudomonadati; phylum Bacteroidota; class Flavobacteriia; order Flavobacteriales; family Weeksellaceae; genus Kaistella; species Kaistella faecalis. Next base: position 2,590,545 of record NZ_CP078067.1, on the reverse strand, counting down.
GATTCTTTTCGGTCTGTACTTTCAGGTTTGCAATAAACTGATCCATTTTACCGGATTTGTAATATGCCGTTCCCTGAAGTTCTGAAAGTTTTACGCTTGAAGGGAATTTCTTAAGACCTCTTTCGATCAGCGCAAGCGCATCATCGTTTCTGCCTGCTTCTACAAGCAATGCAGCATTGGTTTCAAACAGTTCTTTTTCGATGCTTGAAGAAGTTTCGGTTTTGAAATCGCTGTATTCTGAGGTTGCCCCCATCTTTTTATTGAGATCCCAGGTCACTTTATCCAAAGGTTCTACCTCACCGGATTTTTTATTCTTGGCGAAATAGGTGGTCTGGATACCGGTGTATCCTGAATCGATCAGTTGGTTGTAAACATCAATCGCTTCGTTTTTCTTGTCTGCCAAAGCATAATTCAAACCTGAATAATACAGATACTGCTGGTTATCCTGCCCGCCTGCTTTAAGCAAGTCATACACTTCCTTGAATTTAGGAGCTGCTGTTGCATAGTTTTTAGCGGTATAGGCATTCATTGCTGTTTTATTAGCGGCCTCGATAAGGGGATTAATAGTGTTCCCGATCTTTGAGGTTAAAACCGGAGTATAGGTATCTTCTTTCAGTCCCTGCACTCCTGACTGGTCTGCTGCTGCTTTGCCAACGTAGTATACTTTGTTTTTGCTGCTGTCTTTACCGGTATAAATTTTTTCTTTTCCGAGTTCGCTCATTTTAGCCAGATAAGTAGCTCCTTCAGCATTTTTACCGGATTTTAAAAGTGCCAGCCCTTTAGCATAATAATACTGCTCTAAAACAGAAGGTTCCACCAGATAGGTTTTGCCTCCCATTACTGCTTCGGCAGCAGCAACCTGCGAATTGGCAGTAGCAACATCACCTGCATCAATGGCTTTCACTGCCGCGGCGATTTCTTTTTTTTGTGCAAACGCAACAGTTGCTGAAACCAATGCGATGCTTAGAAATATTTTTTTCATTATATTAATTTTAAAAAATTTGTTTCACTTTATTCTTCGTCAGCAGTGCTGTCACCCTCTTTATCTTTTTCAATCTGTCTGTTCTGTTTTTCCTCTTCTTCTTCAATTTTCTTCAGCACAGCTTCGTCTCCCATATTGCTGATGGCGTTGTCACCTGTCTGAGGTGCATCTTTGAATTCCGGAATCAGGGTATCTACTGCGCCGGGCAGCGCTTCCTCCTCAACAGCCTCTACTTCTTTCACATCTTTGTCCATTTCAACTTTGGCAATTGCAGCAATGGAATCATTATTCTTAAGGTTGATGACTTTTACACCCTGGGTATTTCTACCCATTACGCGCATTTCATCCATTCCCATTCTGATGGCAACACCTGATTTATTAATGATCATCAATCCATCTTCATCAGTTACGTTCTGAATCGCAATAAGATTTCCAGTTTTCTCAGTGATATTTAAGGTAATAACCCCTTTTCCGCCACGGTTGGTCACCCGGTAATCTTCTACCGCGGTACGTTTACCGTATCCTTTCTCTGAAACTACCAAAACGGTTTCGTTCTGCACATCATTTACGACAATCATGCCAATAACTTCGTCATTATCTTCCAGTGATATTCCGCGTACACCAATAGATCCCCGGCCTACTGCTCTGGCTTTTTCTTCAGGGAAACGGATACATTTACCGTTTTTAGTCGCGATCATGATTTCTGAATCGCCGCTGGTTAATCTTGCGCCTAACAGCTGGTCGTTATCACGGATTTCAATCGCATTTACCCCATTCGTTCTTGGTCTGGAATACGCTTCAAGTGAAGTTTTCTTGATGGTACCGTTCTTGGTAATCATCACCACATTCATCTTGTTCACATAATCAGCGTCTTTCAGATCATTTGTTCTGATGTAAGCTTTAATCTTATCGTCAGGTTCAATATTGATGAGATTCTGAACTGCTCTACCTTTGGAAGTTTTGGAACCTTCAGGAATTTCAAACACCCTCAGCCAGAAACATTTTCCTTTTTCGGTAAAGAAAAGCATGTACTGGTGATTGGTCGCCGCTACGATATACTCCAGGAAATCTTCATCTCTGGTTGTCGCAGCACGGTTTCCTACGCCGCCACGGCTCTGTACCTTATATTCTGAAAGCGATGTTCTTTTGATGTAACCCGCGTGAGAAATGGTAAGAACTACTTTTTCGTCCGGAATTAAATCTTCAATCGACATTTCGCCGCCTGAATAATCAATTTCTGAACGTCTTTCGTCGCCATATTTCTCTTTCATATCCAGAAGTTCCTCTTTAATGATCTCGAATCTTCTTGATTCGTTGGCAAGGATATCTTCTAAGTTTTTAATCAAATTCATGATCTCGTCGTACTCCGCACGGATCTTGTCGAGTTCCATCCCCGTTAGCCTCGCTAATCTCAGATCCAGAATCGCCTGTGCCTGAATTTCAGAAAGATCAAACTCTTTCATCAAACCTTCCTTCGCTTCTGCAGGATTAGAACTGTGACGGATGATTGCAATCGCTTTATCCAGATCATCCTGAGTACCGATTACCTTCATGAAACCTTCCAAAATATGAGCACGCTCTTTCGCTTTTCTCAGCTCGTATTCGGTTCTTCTGATCACGATTTCGTGACGGTGGTCTACGAAGTGATGGATGATGTTTTTTAGGTTCAACTGCTCCGGCCTTCCTTTTACCAATGCGATATTATTCACACTGAAAGAGGTTTGGAGTGATGTGTATTTATAAAGCATGTTCAGAACTACGTTCGGAATAGCGTCGTTTTTAAGTTCATAAACGATTCTTAGACCCTGTCTGTCGGACTCGTCACGGATTTCGTAGATACCTGGGATTTTTTCGTCTTTTACCAGTTCAGCAGTTCTGGCAATCATTTCTGCTTTGTTGACCTGGTAAGGAACTTCGGTTACGATAATCGCGTTACGGTTCCCGATTTCTTCGAAATTTACTTTTGCACGCAGAACGATACGGCCTTTTCCGGTGTGGAAGGCATCGCGTACTCCGTCGTAACCGTAAATTATTCCGCCTGTGGGGAAATCGGGAGCAATGATGTGCTTCATGAGCTCATCAATAGTAATTTCATTATTATCGATATAGGCAACAATCGCGTCAATACTCTCTGAAAGGTTATGAGGCGCCATATTCGTCGCCATACCTACAGCAATACCTGATGCACCGTTTACCAGAAGATTCGGAATTTTAGTCGGCATTACGGAAGGCTCCGTCAAGGAATCATCAAAGTTATTCTGGAAATCTACGGTCTCTTTATCGAGATCAGCCAAAACGTCATCTGCAATCTTTTTGAGTCTTGCTTCGGTATAACGCATTGCTGCAGGCGGATCCCCATCCATGGAACCGAAGTTACCCTGCCCGTCAACCTGCGGGTAACGCAGACTCCACGGCTGGGCCATACGTACCATTGCATCGTAAACAGAGGAATCGCCGTGCGGGTGATATTTACCAAGAACATCCCCGACAATTCTTGCAGATTTCAAATGTTTTCTGTTAGAAAAAACATTCAGATTGTACATTCCGTATAAAACTCTTCTGTGAACCGGCTTCAAGCCATCTCTTACATCGGGTAAAGCTCTCGAAACAATTACCGACATCGAATAATCGATATAAGAGGATTTCATTTCATCAACAATGTTGATAGGAATTAACCTTTCTCCTTCTTTATGCATAATATTTTTTAATAAAATGAAAATCAAGCACTTACGTTACTGCATGATCATTCTTTTCTTTCTGATTTTAAGAACGTGCTAATTTACGAAAATTTTAGCGATTTTTGCGCTATAATTTTATCAACAGAAACATTAAAATACATCAAGACAATGAGCATCCTGAGCCTTACCTTTCATACCCCCGCAGATCTTGTACAATCATGGAATACCTATATGGAAACCGACCTTGAAACCATGGTTGAAAACTTAATGGATGTTGAAAAATATATTCTATCGGAAGTAGAAAGCGATATGATCACAGAAGGAAAAAACACAAACTTACTGCTGATTTTCGACAGCACTGAAAAACGCAGTGATTTCATCGAAATTGAATTTAAAAATATCACTGAGCGTATTGAAGCAAAATTCGGGCAGGAAGTCATGATCTTTGAAACATTTCTAAATCCTAGAAAGGATAGATTGTAACTTAAACAAAACCTCACTCATTACACATTGTCTTAAAGTGAATGACCTAAAGTAAATTATCGTTTAACAAATTTAACTATTTAATTTATATAAGATTATAAATTTTATCTTAAGCGATATAAATTATGATTAGATTATATTACTTCCAGGAATCTCATCGTATCAACGTGGTCAGCATAGGTATCGAGACCCGGATTCTGGGCTTGCCCCAACCCGATACTTTCCAATCCCAATTCCGGTTTCGCAACGATAGTCTGAATATTTTCTTCGTTAGTTTTAATGAAATTCTGAACTTCATCCAGCGTAGAATATCTGGAGAAATTAATAACCGAAAGCGGAGAAAATAGCGCTTCGTCCTCTTTCAGCATTACGAAATTATTGTCCCAGAATCGTTCCTGATTCAGCAGGTAAACCGCACGGTTGTATTCGTAATTATTGGCATATTTGTTATGATTAATGACTTCTTTGAAATTCAGGAAATTCTCGAACAGCCTGTCGATTACAAAGTCATCCGGAATAAAAAGTCTTGTAACATTTCGGCACCCTAATCCGTAATAGCGGAAGATATCTTCTGCCAGCAACTGTAATTCAGCATCTGTCTCATCTCCCTTTAGCACAGCAATAGACGTTCTGTTCTTTCGTATAATGCTTAAACTGTCTTTAAAATAATACTCTAAATATCTTGCGGTATTATTGCTTCCGGTGGCAATTACAGCATCGAAATTCTCCAGTCTTTCAGCAAATTCATAATGGACAGTTCCGTTTGAAAATTCATTCCATTTTTCAAGCAGAAATGGAAGCATCCGCTTATCCTTGGAGGAAAGTTTAATCACCGGAATATGATTGCTTAACACCACAGAAATTACATCGTGAAACCCGACCATGGGGATGTTCCCGGCCAGGATAAGTCCTACTCTTTTAGAGTTAATCGGAGTTTTATAAGTAGAAAGCCAATTTCCGATATTTTCGGGAGTCAGTAAGTCTGCCCACTGCTTCAACGCAAATTTTTGATTTTCAATTGTAAACCACGGATTTTCGATTTCCGATTTTCGCAACAAAGCGGAAAACCTCTCATCATCTGCGTTATAATTTTCTGCCTTTTTATCTGAAAAATTCTTGATATACAAGCTTAATTCACAAAGTCCTGAAATTTTATTTTCTCTGCTCATCTTATTGAAAATTGGGGGATTTTTAGTAATTTTGAGGCAAATTTAAAAAATAAAGTAGCAATGGCTATCAGAATAACAGACGAATGTATTAATTGTGGTGCTTGCGAACCGGAATGTCCTAACAATGCCATTTATGAAGGTGCTGTAGATTGGAAAGCTTCAGAAGGTACCGCACTGAAAGGAAAGGTAGTAATGAAATCGGGATTAACCGTAGATGCAGACGCTCCGCAGGAACCGGTAAGCGATGATGTATATTTTATTGTAACCGATAAATGTACGGAGTGCATCGGCTTCCACGAAGAGCCGCAGTGTGCGGCGGTTTGCCCGGTAGACTGCTGTATACCTGATGAAGACCATGTAGAATCTGAGGAAAGCTTACTTGAGAAAAAAGCTTTCTTACACGGAGAGTAAATATCCGCTCACTTTTTGTGGGCGTTTTTTTTTATCCTTCTGCCCTACTTTCAGGAATAAAATTCAACAGACCAAAAACGCAGTAATGCGGTTTCAAATAAAAAAAACATGAGCAAAAAACACAATTTCAGCGCAGGACCCTGCATACTACCGCAGGAAGTTTTTCAGAAATCAGCAGAAGCAATTCTGGATTTTAACGGAATAGGTCTTTCAATCCTCGAAATTTCCCACCGGAGCAAAGATTTCGTAGCGGTGATGGAGGAGGCCAGAGCCATCGTAAAAAGACTCATGAATCTCGGTGACGATTACGAAGTGCTTTATCTGGGCGGAGGAGCGAGTTTACAGTTTCTGATGGTTCCATATAACCTCATGAAAGCTGAAAACGGAAAAGCTGCTTACCTGGACACTGGGACCTGGGCTGCCGGTGCGATAAAAGAGGCTAAAAACTTCGGTACGGTTGATGTTGTTGGTTCTTCGAAAGAGCAGAAATATTCCTTCATTCCGAAAGATTATTCAGTAGGCAGCGAATACGATTACTTTCACTGCACTTCGAACAATACCATCTACGGTACACAGATGAAAACCTTCCCGAAGGTTGACACGCTTATGGTTTGCGATATGAGCTCAGATATTTTCTCCCGTGTGATTGATTATTCGCAGTTTGACCTGATCTACGCCGGAGCACAAAAAAATATGGGACCGGCAGGCGTTACTCTTGTTGTGGTTAAGAAAAGTATTCTGGGACAAACCGGAAGAACTATTCCTTCAATCCTGAACTACAAGAATCATATCGATAAAGAATCCATGTACAATACACCGCCGGTATTTCCGGTGTATGCAACCCTCCTGACCTTACAGCACCTGGAAAAAAATGGGGGAATTGCAGCTGCTGAAGCCAGAAACGAAGCCAAGGCAAAACTCCTTTACGAAGAAATCGACAGCAACCCTTTATTTGAAACCTTCTGCCAGAAAGAAGACCGATCATTAATGAATGTTTCTTTCCAACTGTTGGATGAATCTAAAAAAGAAGAATTTGATGCTGCCTGGAAAGCGGCTGGAATCAACGGTCTTAATGGTCACCGGAGCTTAGGCGGTTACAGAGCAAGTATGTACAATGCTTTGCCGATTGAGAGTGTACAGGTTTTGGTGGATGTGATGAAAAATTTAAAATAATTTCAGAATCACACTTTGAATTTACTCAGTTAATTTGATATAACATTTATGAAAGTTTTAGCCAACGACGGTATTTCAGAATCAGGTAAAAACGCTTTAGCAGAAGCAGGAATCGAACTGGTAGAAACACGGGTTTCTCAGGAACATCTTGCCAATTTCATTAACGAAAACAATATCGATGTCCTTTTGGTACGGAGTGCTACGAAAGTTCGTCAGGATTTAATCGATGCATGCCCAGGACTGAAAATCATTGGCCGCGGCGGCGTGGGAATGGACAATATCGACACCGAATATGCGATTGAAAAAGGACTGTATATCATCAATACGCCAAAAGCATCATCTAGGTCTGTCGCGGAAATGGTTTTCGCACACTTTTTCTCTTTGGCAAGATTTCTCCACGAATCCAACAGATTAATGCCGCTTGAAGGGGAAACTCACTTTAAAGCCTTGAAAAAATCTTTCTCTACCGCTGTGGAACTGGAAGGAAAAACACTTGGCGTTATCGGTTTTGGCGGAATTGGTCAGGAAGTCGTGAAAATGGGAATCTCGTTAGGAATGAAAGTGAAAGTCCTTACCCGTAAACCACGTACCGAAACTCTTTTTCTCGATTTCTTCGACGGGCAGACGCTCAATTTTGAAATTACTTCGACTACCGACTGGGTGGAGTTTCTGAAAGACGTTGATTTCTTAAGCATCAACACCCCAAAATCCGATAATTACATTTTAGATACTCCTCAGTTTGAATTGATGAAAGACGGTGTTTTCATCGTAAATACAGCACGGGGCGGTGTTCTAAATGAAGTGACGCTGCTTAATTTTATTGAATCCGGAAAAATTGCGGGTGCCGCGCTTGATGTTTTTGAAAATGAGCCAACGCCGGAACTGCCGCTTCTCATGAATGCCAACCTGTCTCTTTCTCCACATTTGGGAGGAAATACAGTTGATGCACAGGAGAAAATCGGAACAGAACTTGCAGCGCAGATTATTGATATTAAAAATAAACTATAGTAATACAATGCCCATCTTTAAACCTTTTAGGGGAATTAGACCGAGTGAAGATTACGTTGACATATTCCCTACCCATCCGTTAGACAACTTCTCACAGGAAGAAATTAATAAAAAAGCCCAGCAGGAATCATCTTATATTCAGATGATTAAGCCTTATGTGGTAAGCAAATCCAAGGATATCGACCGAAATTTACGGAAAATACGCACCAATTTCGAGGAACTTCTGGATGACAAGAAACTCGTGCAGGATAATTCTTCCTATTACCTTTATGAGCAGTTTCTGCCCAATAAATCAGTGTTCCGTGGATTATTAGGTCTGGTAAGTGTTGATGATTTCCGGAATGGAAGAATTAAAAAACACGAATCTACCCTCACCCACAAGAAAGAAAAACTTGCTTATTATCTAGAAAAAGTGAGTCTTCAGGCAGAACCCGTGCTGCTGACCTATATGGCGAACCCAAAAGTGGAATTGCTTATGAATCACGAGGAAAAGAACGTTCCGGTACTCAATTATCTTGACGATAACGGGGTGCGTCACAAAGTTTGGCGGATAGATAACCGCCTGAAAATGTTGCAGTTTAAGGAAGTTCTCGAGCAGATTGATTCCTTTTACATCGCCGACGGTCACCACAGGATTGGATCTACTGCACTGAATGCAAAAAATCTTCAGGAAAAAAACCGCAAACATACGGGAACTGAGCATTATAATTACGTTTTCAGTTTCATTGTGTCGAACCAGTCAATTAAAATTCATGATTACAACAGGCTTTTACAGGATCTGAATGGACTAAGCGAAAAAGAATTCCTTGCCAAAATAGAAGAAAATTTTCTGGTTCATGACAAAGGCGAGACGCCGTACTACCCTTCGCAAAAGTTTCATATCTCCATGTATTTGGGTGGAAAATTCTATTCCCTGCACGTGAAACACGACCTTAGAAAACAACAGAGTGATATGAACGATTTGGATCATTTCCTTCTGGAAGAATTTGTTTTTAAAGACATCTTAGGCATTGAAGATCCTAAAACTACTGATAAAATCACCTATATTAAAGGTAATTCCGGTATTGAAGGGATCAATCAGATCAAAGATAAAGTAGATTCAGGCGAATTCAAAGTAGGATTCGGAATTTATCCAGTGAGTTTTAATGATTTGCTGAAAGTATCAAACAAAAACATTAAAATGCCCCCGAAATGTACTTATATTGAACCAAAACTTGTAACCGCACTTGTAATGTACGATATGAAACAATAATTACTCATTCAATAAATTTGTTTAAATTTGGTTACCAATTATCCAATTCATGAAACAGATTCTCCTCAAAATACTTCCGCTCTTTCTGGGCGGATTTTTATTTTCACAAGCCGCGCAGGATTCTATCCAATTCAAAAATATTTCCGATGAAATATTGGTTCACGGCACTGCGTATGAAAATCTTCGCGATCTTACCCAAAATATTGGTCACCGTTTGAGCGGCTCCTCATCGTATGAGCGTTCGACGGATTGGGCAGTACAGAAACTGAAGGAAGCCGGCGCAGATAAAGTATGGAAGGAAGAAGTAATGGTTCCGGTTTGGGAAAGAGGCAAAGAATCACTTTATATAAAGGTTGGAAAAGGGAACTGGAAAACACTCAGAATGCTGTCTTTAGGAAATTCTGAAGGGACTAAAGGTAAAGATGTAGAAGCTGAAATTATTTTTGTGAAAAATAAAGAAGAATTCGACAGGCTGCCGGCCAGCGCGGCAGCAGGAAAAATTGTATTTTTTAATTACGCTTTTAACCAAACTTTTATCAATACCGGTCAGGCTTACGGCGATGCCGGAATCTACCGTCGTTTCGCTGCCTCATGGGCAGGAAAAAAAGGAGCGAAAGCCGTGATAATACGGTCCCTTTCTTCCGCAGTTGATGATGTTCCGCATACCGGCATGATGCGTTATGATCAGGACGATACGGTAAAAATTCCTGCGGTTGCTATCGGGCCCAAAAGTGCTGACGAGTTAGAAAAAGCTTTGAAAACCCAGAAAATTGTAGCCAAACTGAATTCTAACTGTGGAATGAAAGGAGAAAAACTTACCCATTCGGTAATTGGTGAAATCACAGGCCATAAAGACAGTAAAGTGATCGTGGTAAGCGGTCACCTGGACTCATGGGATGTGGGCGAAGGTGCGCATGACGATGGAGCTGGGATTGTACAAAGTATCGAAGTCCTCAGAACCTTTAAAAAACTGGGTTTAAAAAATAATCATACGCTTCGGGTGGTGTGTTTTGCCAACGAAGAAAATGGCGTACGCGGCGGAAATACCTACGCAGACAACATCCAGAAGAAAAATGAGAAGCATATTTTTGCGATCGAAAGTGACGGGGGCGGATTTACACCCAGAGGAATAGCATTAGTGATGGATGCCGATAAGCGTGCACAGATACAGTCCTGGCGTCATCTTTTTCTCCCGTACGGTCTTCATAATTTTGAACTTCAGTATGCCGGAACAGATATTGAACCGATGAGAAAACTTGGAGTTCCTTTAGCAGAGCTGGTTCCTGACTCTCAGCGTTATTTTGAAATTCATCATTCCGAGGAGGACACGTTCGATAAAGTAAACCACCGCGAACTGCTTCTGGGCGCTGTAGCAATGAGTCAGCTAATTTATATGATCGATAAAAACTGGTAATGAGAAAACCCGCATTCCACAAAAGTGTCCTGAATTCCCTGCACGGCATCATCCGGATGCTGAGATCGGAGCGCAATTTTCAGCTTGAAGTTCTGGCGCTCTTGATCAACCTGTTTCTAATTGTCTATCTAAGACTTTCCCCGGAGCATGCCTCAATTATTTTTCTTGTCTGTTTTGCGGTTTTAAGTGCCGAAATGCTAAACACTGCAATAGAAAAGTTATGTGATTTCGTACATCCGGAATTCGATAAAAACATTGGTCTCATCAAGGACATTTCGGCCGGCGCCGTGTTACTCTTAGCAGTAGCCGCAGTAATTATAGGGCTGCTAATTTACCCCCAGTATATTTTTGTGTAATTCATAACTTTCGGCAGCAGTTTTGTAACCGATCCCGAAGATTTCATTCATCCTTTCGACCTTTGTTTCAAACATTTTATATTTCTGGAGTTCTGCTGGATTAATAAGCCAGTCGCAGTTCGCAATTTTGCCCAATTCCGCCTGAGTGGTCATGATGTCATAAGCACGCGCGGTGATATCAAACAGATTCCTGAGACTGCTTTCGTCAATAGTTTTCTGCTGAGAAAAATAAACTCCGATGTTTTTTCTGCTCACATATTTCAGAACATCCACCGGAAAATTATTCAGAATTCCGCCATCGCTGTACAGATGATTCCCAATCCTGTACGGCGTTGCAACCATGGGTACGGCACAGGAAGCGATAACCGCATCCACTACTTTTACCTCGCCGCCGAAGACTTCCAGTTTACCGGAAATGATATTGGTGGCGGTAACAAATACCTTTTTATCAAGATCTTGAAGTTTTCTGTCTTTAAAAATGGGTTTAAGGTACTTCCCGAAAACATCAGACTGAATGAAGCCGCCTGGCTTGCGGAATGCAAAATGATTCCATTTAAAAAAATAGACAGATTTAAAAAATCCTACGATTTCTTCGGGAGTCTTCCCTGCAGCATACATGGTGGCCACGATTGCTCCGGCGCTGGTTCCGGCCAAAACATCGGGCACAATTCCCTTTTCGTTCAGAAGCTTTATAACTCCTGCATGTGCAATCCCCTTCGAACCGCCGCCACAAAGGGCAAGACCTAAATTGTACATTTAAAAAATTTTGTAGGTCAAAAGTAAAGAAACATTCCTGAAATACGGTGTGTGTACAAAATAAAAAGCCATCTCCGGAGGAAATGGCTAAGATGTTTTCAGATGTAAAATTTACTTTAAAAGGTATTCTTCCATAAAACGGATGACGGCGAGGCGCTGGAAATCTACATTTTCTTTTTTCCGGAAACCGTGTCCTTCATTCTTCGCTTCAAGATACCACACCGTATTTCCCTGGGCTTTCAGTTTATCACGCATTTGCGTAGCTTCCGTTACCGGAACCCGCGGATCGTTGGTTCCCTGAATGATGAACATAGGTTTTTTAATTTTATCAGTATTGTTCAGCGGCGCTATTTTCGTGAAGAATGCACTCATTTTCGGATCACGTTCGTCGCCGTACTCTACTCTTCTCAGATCACGGCGGTATTCTTCGGTATTTTTAAGGAAAGTATTAAAATCTGAGATCCCAACTATATCTACCGAACATCTGATTCTGTCAGCATATTCATAAGCGGTTGCCAGGGTCATAAAACCTCCGTAACTGCCGCCCATAATCATAATCCGGTCCTTATCGAGTTCCGGCTGTTTCGCAATCCAGTCTAGTAAAGCACCGATATCTTTTACCGAATTCATTCTGTTAAAACCATTATCACTGGCAATATATGTTTTACCAAAACCAGAGGATCCCCGCACATTCGGATAGATTAAAGCAACTCCCATTTCATTGGTGTAATAATTACCGGAACCAAGTGATGACGCCATCGACTGCCCTTCCGGACCGCCATGAATATTGATCAGCACAGGTCTTTTGCCGGTAAACTTTTTAGAAACCGGATAATAGAACCCTGTAATTTTCATCCCATCGAAACTGCTCCATTCAATCAACTTCGGTTCAGACATCTCTGTTTTCTGCATTTCACCCTGTTCACTATCGGTCCATCTTTCAATTTTATTTGAAGCGAGGTCTAACTTATAAATATCTGCGGAAGAATCGTAGGTAGGCTGTGAAAAGTACAGAGATTTACCATCATTCGTGAATTCAAAATTATTGACGAGACCTACCGGAAGTCCTTTTATTTCAGCGTATTTTTTTGAAGCGGTATCCATTCGATATAGTTTATTTAAACCTCCTTCATTGGTTTCAAAAACGATTTTAGATTTGTCTTTGGAAAGCGTATAATTAGAAACCTCCCAGGGAATCGAACTGGTAAAGTATTCTATTTTTTTTGTTTTAAGATTCATTGTTGCTAAACGGTCAAACTCGTTGTCACGGTCGGTTACGTACCAGATTTCATCAGCATTTTTGCTGAATCTTGCACTTCCCTGAACGATTTGTTTTTCGTTTCGGTTCGTTATCGATTCCAGTTTTTTCGTTTCGGTATTAAAAAGATAGAGGTGAGATTCGTTTGCAGAAACATATTCACCAATAATCAGCTTTTTGCCGTCATCGGAAATATCATTAATTCCCCAGCCTCCCCCTTTCAGTTCAAGAACGAGCTTCGTATCCCCGGGCTTAAGAGGATTCATAAAATAAATATCACGGTCGCCGCCATTTCTTTTTGTAGAGGAGAAATAAAATCCGGAACCGTCTTTTTTCCAGGTCATACCGCCGTTTTGTGATCTTCCGCCATCGGTAAGCAGTTTAGATTCCATGGTTTTCAAATCAAGTTTAAAGAGCTGTCCGAATTCGTTTCCTCCGATGTCTTTGGAATAAACCAGATATTCACCTTTTGTAGGTTCATAATCTGCGGAATTGACTGGTTCATCAAAAAAAGTAAGCTGTTTTCTGGCGCCCATTGGCTGAGAAAGTTTGTGCAGCTGATTGGTGGAAGCAAATCTGGTCACCATGATCAGTTCTTTTCCGTTGGGATGAATGGCGGTGAAATTTGCGCCGCGGCTTTCAGAGTATTTTTTGATTTTCTCGCTCAGGCTTTTTGGAATTGCAGGAATGTTTTCGGTAATCAGGTTTTCGTTCGGAACGATGATATCGCTTTTAGACTGGCTGAAAAACAGCGTTCCCGAAAACAACAGGACCGGAAAAAAGTATTTGTAATTCATGGGGTAATTTTTTTGTTAAGATAAGAATTTTTGGACACAAAAAAACCACAGCCTGAACTGTGGTTTTGTTTACTAAAATAGTAATCTTAAATATGAATCACTTCGCCGTAAGCTGCTGCTGCTGCTTCCATGATCGCTTCTGAAACGGTCGGGTGCGGGTGAATAGATTTAATGATTTCGTGGCCTGTCGTTTCAAGTTTTCTCGCGACAACTGCTTCCGCAATCATATCGGTAACGCCCTCGCCAATCATGTGACAACCGAGCCATTCTCCGTATTTCGCATCGAAAATCACTTTAATGAAACCATCGGTATTTCCGTTTGCGGTTGCTTTCCCACTTGCAGAAAGCGGGAATTTACCTACTTTAATTTCGTAACCTTTTTCTTTCGCCTGCTTTTCAGTAAGACCAACTGAAGCGACTTCCGGATGGCAATATGTACATCCCGGAATATTGCCGTAGTCGATTTTCTCTACATGAAGACCTTTGATTTTCTCCACACAGGTAATTCCTTCTGCAGAAGCTACGTGAGCCAGCGCTTGGGTTGGGAGAATATCACCGATTGCATAATATCCCGGAACTGAAGTTTCGTACCATTCGTTAACTAAAACACGGCCTTTTTCAGTTTGAATTCCAACCTCTTCAAATCCTTGTCCCTCTATGTTTGCAGCAATTCCAACAGCAGAAAGTAAAATATCAGCTTCAAGCGTAATGTTTCCAGTCGCGGTTTTTACGTTAGCTTTTACACCTTCTCCACTTGTATCCACGCTTTCAACAGAAGCGTTCGTCATGATTTCAATGCCTGATTTTTTCAGGGATTTTTCAAGATGTTTTGAGATTTCTTCGTCTTCAACAGGAACCACGGTTGGCATAAATTCAACGATGGTCACTTTAGTTCCCATTGAATTATAGAAATCAGCAAACTCAACACCGATTGCACCTGAACCAACAACAATCATCGATTTTGGCTGTTGCGGAAGGCTCAATGCCTGTCTGTATCCGATCACTTTCACGCCATCCTGAGGAAGGTTCGGAAGTTCTCTTGATCTTGCGCCGGTGGCGATGATAATATGTTCCGCGGAATATTCTGTGTTTTTCCCGTCTTTATCTGTTACTGAAACTTTTTTGCCTTTCTGAACTTTAGCAGTTCCCATGATGACATCAATCTTGTTTTTCTTCATCAGGAAAGAAATCCCTCCGCTCATTTTGGTTGCTACACCTCTACTTCTCTGGATTACTTTCGAAAAATCGAACCCTGGATTTTCAATTTTATTCAAACCGTAATCTTCGGTGTGTTTTAAATAATTGAAAACGTGTGCCGACTTCAGCAAAGCTTTGGTTGGGATACAGCCCCAGTTCAGGCAGATCCCGCCTAAATTTTCCTTTTCGATGATGGCGGTTTTAAAACCCAGTTGTGCAGCTCTGATCGCGGTTACATATCCACCTGGGCCACTTCCGATGACAATAATATCGTAGTTCATGTGTTAAAAAATTTAACGCGAAATTACGGAATTTTTTTCAAGGAATGCATCACATTCCTTTTTTACGGCGGTAGCCTGAGTTATTTCATATCATTAATTTAATTTGCAGTGAGCCAAGTCTTTAACTGTTGAATTTCTGAAGTCTGCGTATTAACAATATCATCGCACAATTTCAACAAATCCTTTTGCTTCCCGTATTTCAGATAAACTTCGGCCATATCAACCGCGCTTTGATGATGCGGAATCATCTGTTCGGCGTAATCTTTATCAATATCATTATGGATTTTAATGTTTTTATTCATCATCGCGCCCATCGACTGATTGAGTTCCTGCTGAAAAATCTTGCTATCGGGTGAAACTTCGGTTTGATTTTCAAACTTTTTCATCAAGTTTATTTCTTTATCCTGTGCAATAATAACTTTGCGGGCAAATGTTTTTAATTCTTCATCTTGGCCTTTCTCTAAAAGAAGTTCTGACATTTCAACTGCTCCCTTGTGATGCTCAATCATCATCTTGGCAAAATCTACATCATTATTCCCTGTTGGTTTTTCACTATGCATTTCATCCATCATTTCATTCATAATCGCAACCATTCCGTTCGTAGTTTCATTTTTCTGATTCTGCTCTGTTGAATGATCCTGAATTTTAGTTTCAGTCTTGCTACATGAAACGACTAAGAATGAGGCTATAATCGGAACAAAAATATTTCTCATAAAATTTAAATTTTACGAAGCAATGCAAGAATAGTGCAAAAAAAAAGCAAACCGAAGTTTGCTTTTTTATAGCTGAATATTAAAATCTATATCGCCGGAAACCGAGCCGGATTAATTTCATTAAACATCTCATATATTTTTTCGACCATATCATCCACACTTGGTTTACTGAAATAATCGCCGTCGCTTGCGTAAGCAGGTCTGTGGTTTTCTGCACAAATGGTTAAAGGATCTGAGTCTAAAAATCTGAAAGCTTTCTGTTTCTCTAGAATCTGCTGAAGAATAAAAGCAGATGTTCCGCCTTCCACATCTTCGTCAATTACCACCAACCGGTTAGTTTTCTTTACACTTTCAGCAATGTCGTGACTAAGATCAAACGGTATTAAGGACTGAACATCAATCACTTCAGCAGAAATACCGATTTTTTCAAGTTCCTCAGCTGCTTCCATTACGATTCTCCAGGTGGATCCGTAAGTCACTAACGTCACATCTTTTCCTTCCTTAGTAACTTCAATTTTACCAACAGGAACAGTAAATTCTCCTAAGTTGTCAGGCTGTTTTTCTTTTAAACGGTAACCGTTCAGACATTCCACGATTACGGCTGGTTCATCACTCTGAAGCATCGTGTTGTAAAATCCTGCAGCTTTGGTTAAATTTCGTGGAACAAGAACCAGAATTCCTTTTGAAAGATTAATGATTCCAGCCATCGGTGAACCGGAATGCCAAACACCTTCGAGCCTGTGCCCACGAGTTCTGATAATTACCGGAGCTTTTTGCCCACCTTTTGTACGGTACTGAACGGTAGCTAAATCATCGCTCATTCCCTGTAAACAATATAGGATGTAGTCGAGATACTGGATTTCTGCGATCGGTCTGAGTCCGCGCATTGCCATACCAATTCCTTGTCCGAGGATAGTGGCTTCACGAATTCCGGTGTCTGCAATTCGAAGTTCGCCATATTTTTCCTGTAGACCTTCTAAACCTTGGTTTACATCACCGATATTTCCGGCATCTTCACCGAAGACCAGCGTTTCAGGATATTTTTCGAATATTTTATCGAAGTTATTTCTTACGACAACTCTTCCGTCAACATTCTCTGAATTTTCAGAAAAAACGGGAGGAATTTCTTTTATATTCGTTGTTTTCCACTGAGACTGAGAATATAAATGCGAAGAGTAATTGTCTTTCTCAGCCGCAAAAATTTCTTTGAATTTATTCTGAAGAGCTTTTCTCTCTGCTGATTCATTGCCTCTTGTAAGGAGTAATGACTTTCTTACCAAATGGAAGATATCACGTTTCGCCACCGCAATGATCTTATTGAATTTATGAAGTTCAGCGGTAATTTCTGCGTTCTGGTCTTCTAAATTCTCAACCAGCGGAATGACTGCATCTTTTAAAACGGTAATGGATTTTTGATAATCTTCCCAAGCTTTTTTCTGACCTTCTTTTACAAATTTCTTCGCTTCTTCATTAATAAGATCAAGTTCCTCAGCGGTTGCAAGCTGTTCGTCCTTTCCTTCAATTTCAATAGAATAATTGAGAATCCATTCCCTGAATTTGTTCAAACCGTCAAATTCACCTTCCCATTTCAGGCGTTCTTCATTTTTATATCTCTCGTGCGATCCCGATGTGGAATGTCCTTGAGGCTGTGTAACTTCTACAACATGAACCACAACAGGAACACTTTCAGTTCTCGCAAAATGTTCTGCCCTTGCGTAAGCATCAAGAAGCGAAGGGTAATCCCAGGCTTTAACCTGAATGATTTCGCATCCCTGATTCTGACCTTCTGTTCTTTGAAAGCCGGAAAGCATTTCAGCTATATCTGCTTTAGCACGCTGGTTTTGAGTTGGTACAGAAATTCCGTAACCATCATCCCAGATCGAAACAATCATTGGAACCTGCAAAGCACAGGCAGCATTCAAAGCCTCCCAGAAATGTCCCTCAGCTGTTGATGCATCACCAATTGTGCCGAAAGCAACTTCATTTCCGTCATTGGAAAATTTTTCTGAACCCTCAAATTTTACAGATTTATAGACTTTGGAAGCTAAAGCAAGACCTAAAAGCCTTGGCATTTGTCCTGCAGTAGGTGAAATATCTGATGAAATATTTTTTTGCTCCATTAAGTTTTTCCAGCTGCCGTCTTCGTTCAGACTTCGGGTCGCATAATGACCATTCATCTGGCGACCGGCAGAAGCAGGTTCGCGATCAACATTTGTATCTGCATATAACTGAGCAAAAAAACTTTCTACGCTTACAGCATCAATCGCCATGGCGAAAGTTTGGTCCCGGTAATATCCGGAACGGAAGTCCCCATTTTTAAAGACCTTAGCCATTGCGAGTTGCGGAAGCTCTTTTCCGTCCCCGAAAATACCGAACTTCGCCTTGCCGGTAAGTACTTCGCGTCTCCCGAGATAAGACATTTCGCGGGAAATTCTGCCGAGTTTATAATCGGCTAAAATCTGGTTTTTAAAATCCTGAAAAGAAATCTGTTGTGTTTCAATATAGGTGGCCTCCATAAATAAGAAATATTTTACAAAGGTACGAAAATAAGGAAACTTGATTAAACTACAAGCAGTAGGTGTGATTGTTCTATAAAAAGATTCTTCCGCGAATATCGCGGAAGAACCAAACACAAATGATGAAAAAAAAATATTTAGTTTTAGGGGTTACTTTCTTGGTGGCGGTACAATTTCTCCGTCTACGAATGTGGCAGTTGGCACACTTTGGTCAATTCCTACAGTATTATCATCATCTTTATTAGAAGAATTGTTGGATGAGTCCTGTACTTTTTGTAATGTTGCTATTTCTTCAGGTGATAAAACGTCATCAGCTTGTCTGCATGATTGTAATGATATAGCAGTGACAAGTACTGCGGTGATAAGTGCAAATTTTTTCATACTTTTAATTTTTACAAATGTATTGTCGAAAGCGATTATAAAGCAAATTATGCAACCGTTAGTTTTTAAAAAACAACAAGTATATTTTAAATTAGCTGCAGGCATTTTAAAAAAAATACAGTAAAATTGTAAAAAACAAGCCATTAAAATAAATAAACTACTATAAATCAGTCAGTAAGACATCATGCAGTTGAAATTTAAATTAACACTTCTTTTTCTCCTTTCTCTTGTTATTTTCAACAATTTCCCGGCTCAAAAGTCGCCGAACTCCAATTTAAGTAATGAGGAAATCGAAAAAACGATTGATGCAAACATCAATAATCCGACAGAAATGTGGAAACTGATAAATTTCTATATTTCAAAATCAAAAAAAGAGCAAAACAAGGAGGCTTTATTTTATGCTTATCGTTACGCGAGCGTAAACAGTACCTATCCGATAAATTTAAAATATGCTGACAGCGCGTTGATTATTGCAAAAAACTCTGAAATTAAAAAGATTCTCATTGATGCATACTTACATCACGGTAATGTCAATATGGCAGAAGAGTTCTACGAAAAAGCTCTAGATGATATTTTGGCAGCAAATAAGTTATCACAAGAGATCGGAGACGAATACATCTTAAACAAGACCATCTACTATATTGCACAAAATAAAATTTATTTAGGACAGTATGAAGATGCAAGAAAGGAGCTTTTAATATCGCTTAAATATTTTAAGGACCATCTAAATAATAAATCCTCTTTAGGGAAAAATTATCAGGTATATTACCTCTATTCCCTAATGAGCCTTATAGATTCGAATATAAAACTGGGGAATATTGAGGAAAATAAAGCATTGTTAGAAGAAGCTTTTAGTTATATAAAAGATAATAAACTAGACCAATACACTCCGTATTTTATCACTTCTGAAGGTATGACTGCTTATTATCTAAAAGACTATAATAGCGCAATTTCTAAATTTTCGGAATCCATCAGATTATACAATGACCAATGGGATCATAATACCGAAGTTTATTATTTAGGTCTCTCCTACTGGCATATTGGTAAGGAGCAACTGGCCGTAAAATATCTGGAAGAAATCGACAAACATTATGAGAAGACAAAAAAGCTCGATCCACAGTTTCGCTCGGCGTATGAAATCCTGATCAAATATTATAATTCTATAGGTGATACCAAAAAACAATTGGAATATATCAACAAACTGATGTTCCTCGACCGTTCCTACGAGAAAAACTACAAGTATCTCTACGAAAGAATTGTTAAGGAATATGATACCAAAAAACTTATAGCCGAAAAAAACCGAATTGAAAGTACGCTGCAAAATCAGAGAGCTATCTTTTTTGTATTAATTATTGTACTTCTTGGTATTTTTCTGTTTTTCGGATACAGGATCTATAAAGAAAAGCAGAATTACAAAAAGCGTTTCGAAGCGATCCTCGCGCAACAGAGTACGGAAGACGCTACTACAGCACCTAGATTATTGAATGAAATTCAAATTAAGAGTCCACAGAAATTTAACTACGAGTTTTATAATAAAATTCCAGGTCTCAATCCCATTTTTGTTGAGAGCATTCTGAAGCAACTCGAAAATTTTGAAAAGGAGGAGAAATTCCTTGATTCGCAGGTTTCACAAAAATCACTGAGTGAGGACTTTGGTACCAATTCCACTTACTTTTCAAAAATCATCAATACCTACAAAGGGAAAAACTTTACCCTTTATATCAATGACCTCCGTCTTGATTATATTATCACCCATTTGAAAAATGATGTGAAATACATTAATATGGACGTGAAGGAACTTGCATCCATTTCGGGATTCTCGAGCACAGAGAATTTTTCTGATAATTTCCGCAGGAAATTTGATCTTAAGCCATCCGTCTTCATCAAAATGATGAAAGAAAAACTTTAAGATCTAATTTTCAATAACAGGAATTCAGCAAGGCAAAATCTTAGACTTTTGCAGAAAAAAAACCGGCACCAAATAAATTGGTGCCGATTTCTGTAAAACGTAAAATTTAAAATTATAAAATTAATTTTTAAGGTTAGCAGTAAGATCTAAATCAGATTTCATGATCAATTCATCTATAATATCAAATGCTCTCTGTTCATCCTGCAGATTTACCATAAGTTTAATGGTGTTCGCAGTAGGTGTGGTAGTGAATGACATATACTTATCATTTAAAAAGGAGGTAATATTGTTGGCATCCAAACGGGCTTTAATCAATTGAATTTCCGACGGTTTTTCACTTTCAAATACCGATACTCTCGTTTCTCTTTCCATAATCATTTCATTTTGAGCACTAAATGTAGAAAAAAATTCTGAAAAACTATGTTAAGATTTTAATAAATTACTATTCACTAGGTACAAATTAAATTTTACTGATATTATGAGCAATCTTATCAAGTGCAATTTGAATCTCTTCCGTGGTAACATTTAGATGTGGACGGAAGCGGATCGAATTGTCGCCACATGCCAGTATAATTAAACCGTCATCGTATAATATTTCACGCATTCTATCACGGGCAGCTCCGCTTGGTAAGTTAATAGCGCACATTAAACCGCGCCCTCGGGCTCCGGAAATCTTATCGGGAAACTGAAGTTCAAGTTTTTTCAGTCCATCTAAAAGATAGTTGCCCACTACCCTTGCATTTTCAACGAGGCTTTCTTTTTCAATAACTTCCATTACCAACTGAAAACGGAGCATATCTATAAAATTGCCGCCAAATGTTGAATTAATTCTGGAACTTTCGCGGAATACATTGTTCGGGATTTCATCAAATTTTTCTTTATTGGCTAAAACTCCGCAAACCTGCGTTTTCTTTCCGAAAGAAATAATGTCAGGTTTTACAGTGAAATGCTGAAATGCCCACATCTTTCCCGTAATTCCAATTCCTGTCTGTACTTCATCAAAAATCAGAAGAATTTCATTCTCGTCACAGATATTTCTTAATCCCTGGAAGAATTCGTCGCGGAAATGATGATCACCACCTTCAGCCTGAATTGGCTCAATGATAATACATGCTACCTGATCGGGATTTGTCAGAATCGCCTCCTGAATATGCAGCAACGCCAACTGTTCATTTTTAATGGTTTCTTCTAAATTTTCTTCAGTGATCGGGAAATTGAGATGTGGATTAATGATTCTCGGCCAGTCGAATTTCGGGAAATACTGATATTTTCTTGGATCTGAAGTATTGGTCAAACTTAATGTATAACCGCTTCTGCCGTGAAATGCCTGTTTGAAATGGATGCAGATTCCAGCTTCGGTATCTAAACCTTTTTCGAAATTTTTCCGGGTTTTCCAGTCGAAGCAGGCTTTCATTGCGTTTTCTACCGCCATAGTTCCGCCTTCAATAAAAAAGGTGTACTGAAGTTCTTCCGGAATTGCAACGCGGGAAAAAACGTCCATGAAATCTGCAAATTCCTGGGAGTACACATCGGCTAAAGTCGGTTTGTTCACTGCCATTTTGCCTAACCATTCAGATCTTTCCATTAAATAAGGATGGTTATAACCAATGGATGCAGATCCAAACATTGAAAACATATCGAGGAACTCTTTTCCGGTATTACGGTCGTGGATCCAGCTGCCGTGGGATTTTTCGATATCCATTACGAAATCGAAACCGTCGGCAAGCATATGTTTCGAAAGGGTTTCTTTTACTTTATTGGTGGTTTGTGGGTGAGATGCAATTGCGTCATTCATATTTTTAGTTTTTGTACTTGTGATTTGGTTGTCTTAATTTATTTAATTCGAGCCCTTTTGCAACCCGGCCTGAGTGGAGCTCTTTTTGTGCAGCAAGGCGGAACAAAAAAGCGGGAACGGAGGACGGATGAGTTGCCCAAATAATTTTGAGGCTGCTATAAATCGAACTTAATTCCCTGCGCAAGCGGCAAACTTGCAGTGTAATTAATAGTGTTGGTCTGGCGTCTCATGTAATATTTCCATACATCGGAGCCGGATTCTCTACCGCCACCGGTTTCTTTTTCACCACCGAAAGCGCCACCGATTTCTGCTCCTGAAGTTCCTATATTCACATTAGCAATTCCACAGTCGGAACCTGCCTGAGAAAGGAACAATTCAGCTTCACGAAGATTCTGGGTCATAATTGCAGAACTTAATCCCTGTGGAACATCGTTCTGTAGTGAAATTGCTTCGTCGAGCGTTTTGTATTTAATAAGGTATAAAATAGGTGCGAAGGTTTCGTGCTGCACAATTTCGTAAGAGTTTTCAACTTCAGCGATGCATGGTTTTACATAGCATCCGGATTCGTAATTTTCACCTTCCAGAACTCCGCCTTCAACCGCGAATTTTCCGCCTTCTTTCCTGCATTTTTCAATGGAATCGAGATATTGTTTTACCGCATCCTTATCGATCAAAGGTCCAACGTGATTATTCTCATCCAGTGGATTTCCAATTTTTAATTGTCCGTAAGCTTTTACCAGACGGTTTTTCACTTCATCGTAAACGGATTCGTGAATAATTAAGCGTCTTGTAGAAGTACATCTTTGCCCGGCAGTTCCCACAGCACCAAAAACGGCGCCGATGATCGACATATCCAGATCTGCGTTTTCGGTAATGATGATTGCGTTGTTTCCGCCAAGCTCCAGGATTGATTTCCCGAATCTTTCAGCCACATTTCTTCCGACGATACGTCCAACCTTAGTTGAACCCGTAAATGAAACAAGTGCAACATTTCTGTCGTTAACGAGTTGTTCGCCAATTCTGTGATCGCCTACAATCATGGTCGAAATTCCTTCCGGAAGATTATTTTCCTTTAAAACTTCATTAATGATATTCTGACATGCGATTGCGCAAAGTGGCGTTTTTTCTGATGGTTTCCAGATGGTTACGTTTCCGCAGATCCAGGAAAGGGCTGTATTCCAGGACCAAACTGCCACCGGAAAATTAAATGCTGAGATAATTCCAACAATTCCAAGCGGATGATACTGCTCATACATACGGTGACCGGGTCTCTCGGAATGCATGGTGTAACCGTGAAGCTGGCGGGACAAACCAACTGCGAAATCGCAGATATCAATCATTTCCTGAACTTCGCCGAGTCCTTCCTGAAGCGATTTACCCATTTCATAAGAAACAAGTTTACCTAAATCATCTTTGTATTCGCGGAGTTTAAGTCCGAACTGTCTTACCAACTCGCCTCTTTTCGGCGATGGAATCATCCGGAATTCTTTGTATGCTGATTTGGCCTTTTCTATGACCGTATTATAATCTTCAGTACTTGCTGTTTTTACTGTAGCGATAAGTTTTCCGTCGGTCGGAGAATAACTTTCGAGCAGATCACCGTTGGCAAAATAGTTACCGCCGGACGAAACGCCATTATTCTGTTGGGAAATTCCTAAATTTTTAAGTGATTCTTCGATACCGTAATCGATCGTTTTATGAGACATAAATTTTAATTTGAATTGCCACTAAAGATAGGGTTTTTGGCGAACTCTGAAAAAATTTTAACACTTTTAATCGACAACAACAGCGGATCTGATTTCAGTCAGTCCTCAATTATAACAAATTGGCAAAGAAAATGATTATTTTTGCTGAAAATGAGAATATGGAAAATCAGGAACCCAATAACAACGGAAGTTCGAAAATGAAATTATGGTTTAAGCGTGTAGGGATTGGCGGTTTAATATTTTTCACCCTGAAGGGAATTGTCTGGCTTTTCGTATTTTATTTCGGGGCAGAAATGTTTCAGGAATGTGCCGGAAAATAAATTACCAGTTTTCTTTTCTGATTTCGTACACCACGTTTATTTTAGGTAATTCACCGAAATACGCAATCTCCTCTTCGCCTTCTTTTTCGGCTCCAAGTCTTTCCATCGCCACCTGAGAACGAATATTTTCTTTTCCAACATGAAAAATAACCGTTTCTACGTACTGAAAAATATAATCAAGCATCATTTTTTTAATCTGAGGATTTACATTTTTACCCCACGAATTTCTTCCGTAAAAAGTGTAACCTATGAGGATGGATTTATTTTCTCTGTCAAAATCATAAAACCTCGTACATCCTAAAACTTCGCCGGAATCTTTACTCACCACCAAAAAAGCGCCTTTGCTTTCCATAGCGCCTTTGAAAAAATTCTCGAAGACCTCCCTTTTATAACGCTCTTTATTTGGATGCTGTTCCCAAACTTTAGGATCGGACGCAACAACGTATAACCTTTCAAAATCGTTTTCCTGTAAGGGAATCAATTTGAAATTTTCGTTTTCCAATATGGGCTGAATGGAGAAATTCATGATTTTTTTTTTGCTTATTATTCTATTATCAATTTAAAAGAGAATTGCTTTTTCCAGTTCCAGCAGTTTTTGTTTTCGCCAGATTCCGCCTCCATAACCGGTGAGCGTTCCGTTGGTGCCAATCACTCTGTGACATGGGATGATGATGGAAATTTTGTTGAGACCATTGGCATTTGCCACGGCCCTTACGGCTTTTGGATTGCCCAGGATATTCGCCTGTTCCTGGTAACTTCTCGTGGTTCCGTAGGGGATTTTACGAAGCACTTCCCAGACACTTTTCTGAAAATCAGTCCCTACGGGCGATAGCGGAACAGTAAAATCCTTGCGTTTTCCTTCGAAATATTCGGCAAGTTCTTTTTCTAAAGTTTTGAAGTGCGGATTTTCACCGTGAATGATGTTCGCATTAAAATGTTTCGAAATCTCTTTCAGTTCCGTGGGGAGTGCTTTCCTGTCGGAAAACTCCAGCATACAGATTCCGTTTTCATCAGCGCAGGCAATCATGGTTCCCAGTGGAGTTTCAATTCTTTTTAAATCCACCACTTCTTCACTCTTGGAATTCTTTGGTGAAACTCCGAAAATATTTTTAAAACTTTCATTAAATCCGCTCAGACTCTCATATCCGCTGTTGAAGGCAGCACCAGTGACATTCTCCCCGGAATTCAGTTTCTTAAAAGCCGAATTCAGCTTAAACATCCGCTGGAACGCATGAAAGGTCATGCCGTGGTGCTTCATGAACCACCGCCGGACGGTTGCGGGTTCCAGACCTCTGTTCACCAGATCGAAATCTTTAAATTTCAGAGAAGGATCCGCCGCCAGTTCGCTCAGCAAATACTGAATGCCTTGAGGAGTTTCATCCGGATTTTCAAGGGGCTTGCAGACTTTACAGGGCCGATACCCTTTCAGGATTGCATCTTTGGTATTGCTGAAAAACTCCACATTTTCAAACTTCGGTTTACGCGCTGTACAGGTCGGCCGGCAGAAAATCCCCGTGGTTTTCACGCCCATCCAGAAAACGCCTTCGAAATCGGGGTTTTTATCGAAAGAAGCCTGATACATTATTTCGTTAGAAAGTTCCATGATGTAAATTTAAAGCAAATTTAGGTCGGTATGAAAAACTTTACAACCGAAAAATTGACAGGTATTTTTTTAGTGCTGAATAAAAAAATGTCTCAAAAGAATGAGACATTTAATTTATTTTTTGCGGGTATCCGTAAACTCATAGGAGTCGTTGTTCATACCGACACTAATACTTTGTGATTTGAATTTTACCTGATTTTCATTGGGAACAGAATAGGTATAAACATCTGTTTTCCCTGATTCTTCGTGATATTCGTAGAATTTATTTCCTTCGATCCACCAGTTTCCGGTTTCCTGGGTTTCCTGGGTTCTGCCGTTTTGGGTAAAAACAAAGTTTAAAACAAAAGTACCGTCTGCATTCCGTGTCATATCCCATTTTTTCTCCACGCCGTCAATCTGCTGATCTTTTTCAGAGCCGGACCAAACACCGAGCAACCGGTTATCAATTTTCTTTCCGTTTTCTAAAGTTTTTAATTGGGTAGAACAGGAAACGGCGAAGATCGTCATCAATACAACCAACAAACCCGAGTTTAAAATTTTCTTCATATTTTACTATTAATTATTTCTTTGCTGCAGCGTCACGTTCGATCTGGCGGATTTCTTTCAGCTTCGCAACCACTTTGGTAACGGTCTCCGTATTTGCAGCTTTTACAGGAACTGTAACTTTGGTCTGATCCCATTTCACCACCAGATCAACCGAATTATCATCAACAGGATTAAGCTCTATGCCGAACCACTCCTGCTTTTCCGAAAGTTTCTGTACGGGCACGCTAATTTCGGTTACATTCAGTTTTTCGTCGTAGGCATAGGCTCCCCATTGTTGAGCATCTTTATTCAGAATAACTTTCCACTCTTTCTCTGTCGGAATTACAAACAAACCGTAAGAACCTGCGGGAACTGTTTTTCCGCCGAAAGTTACGGGTTGGGCAAAGGTAATTTTGGTGGCTCCATTGGCACCGGCTCTCCACACTTTATTATACGGTACGAGGTCACCGAAAATTTTTCGCCCCTTTACTCCCGGTCTTCCGTAATCCACTGAAATTTTAGTGGTAGAAAACTGCTGTTCCAGCGTCTGTCTCGGGCTGGCTGCCGGAAGTGTATGCTGAGCGTAAGCAAACAGCGTTGAGGAAATAAAAGCTGCAATCAATAGTTTTTTCATTCTTATATTTTTTTTAAAGATAGAAAATTATCGGTAAACGGAAACATAACTTTAAAAGCTTTTCGAACGGTAAACTAATATTTATTTATTTTTCTTTAAACCAATGTTCAGGAACTCTTTACATTCCTTTTTAACAGTTTCCGGTTCCACGACCGTAAGGCACTCAGCATCGGTATCTCAGTTTTTGAACGCTGCAGCAAGGAAAACTTAATTCTGTTTTTCGACTTTGCCTGGAAAAAGAGATAACATTATTTTACTTACCAGACGACCATGCACTTTGTCAAAGTTTTAAAGAGCATAATAATACTTTGACAAATTTCAAAGGAAAAAACCCCTTACTACCGAAACAAACTTTGGCAAAGTGCCAATGCGTGTGAACAGAACTTTGGCAAAGTCATTCATCGCGCGTTCGCTCATCCGCCACCATTCCCAATCCTTCTGCCATTTCCTCTGCTTCACCCACCGTTACCTGCCCGGGCAGCAGCCAGTCGCGGAGTTGGGCGAGTTGCTGGTTTTTATAAGGCTCCCTACTTTGCCAAAGTTGATTGCGGTTTTCAACTTATACTAATGCTGATCCTCCACCTTCAGAAATTCCCGTGACTGAAACTTCCAAAATTCAGGCATCAGTTGAATCTGGTGTCGCCGACTCCTGATGTGCTCTAAAAAAAACGCAGGTATCGGGAGCTGAAATTTACGGATGGCAATATTTCATTCCAATGAAAATTTTGTTTCATGCGGATGAAACTTTTATTTCGTATTGATGAAAATTTTGTTTCATACTGATGAAACTTTTATTTTGTACGGATGAAACTTTTTTTTAAGTACAGCAATCTGAAGGAAACAGGAGGTCGGGTACGGTGTCGTAAATAGCAATGAGATCCTGCCGGATCAGGATGTACTTGGCGGAAGGAAGGTTTTGTGCCGCCCGGTGCAGTCCGCTCACGAAATATTCGGGTGCATCATCCCTGTAATAGGGGCACCGGGCAAGATCTTGACCACCGAGATGAGCTGGATTGAGCAGCAGAAAAACATCCCGCTCCGGCGGTGCCAGTGAGAAAGCCAGATACCGGATGTAGAAATCGCTCCTGGGGCATGCTTCCAGCATACAGTGCTGAAATTGTAGGGAAAACATATGGTATTCCACGGCCGGGCGACGTTCTTTCATGGGCTGAATCTTTACTACAATATTCTCTAAAAAATTTCAGATGACCTTGCATATTCTTAAAGTATCCGGGGACAAAAAAGTTGCGGACCGCCATCCTACTTCTTGATGTATTTCGGGAAGATTTACCGCATAAATCAGCCTGTAAAGCATCGTGTGAACGATCCGACTGATTATAGAACACCACACCCCCTTACCCGGTCTCTTCCGTTTTCAGCAGTTTCAGATCTGTTCTGCGCGCTCTTGCCCAGAAAATTTGCCGGCAAGATTCATCAACTTTTTTATCCGGGTGCTTTCCGGAACCTTTTAAATTCCTTCCCCCGAAATCACAAAAAAATCCTGTTAAAATATACAACAGGATAGGTCTCTATGTAGAAAAATGTTTTGATTTTCCTAGAAAATTCTGTTCGATAACCAGAACGTATGTTCCTGTTTTTGCTGTACTTTGTTTAAAAAATTTTGTAGATGCAGCGATGTTCCCCGGACCGGATATGCTGTACCCTTTCAATTTGAAATCCGTTTCCAATCAACTTTTTGAAATTTGATAATTCGGCATCGCAAAACCCATGGCATTCTGCAGCAGCCGCACCAATCGGACAATGGTTCTGTATAAAAAAGTATTCCCCGTTTTCGGTCTTCCATTCTGCCATATAGCCTTCTTCTGAACGTATTTTGCTGAGATGCTCCAGCCGTTCTTCCATGGTTTTGCTGTGCTGTGTTTGCTGTTCATACCGTTCGTAAACCTGGTTTTCACGATCATTGATCATTAAATCTACCGCATTTTCACCCAAGAGTTTTTTTACAGAACGCAGCAGTTCTACAGTTACCGTGGCATGAGTATTGGGGAATTTTGAAAGTCCTTTCTGAGATAAAGAATGATAAGTAACCGGCCTGCCTACGCCTACATTTTTCTGGATGTTTTTAACCAAATCCATTTCTGTCAGTTTCAGGAGATGTAACCGGGCACCCTCCTTGGTTATTCCCAGTTCCATAGCCAGAGTAGCAACAGAAATCTCGCCGCGTCCTTTTAAAATCATTAAAATCCGATCGGTAACACTTTTTTTCATTTCATTTAAAATACTTGTTAAATTATGAAGGGTAAAGATAATCAATCTTAAGCAACCATAACGTATTCAAATAAAAAAGTGACAAACATGATAAAAATCCTACTTATTAAAACAAGTTTTTCCTTGTTTTATTATCTTGTTTAAGGTATCTTTGAACTGCATATTAATCAGAAATATAAACTTTTAAACTTTTATGAGTATGAAAAAATTAAAACAACTCTCAGTAGTAGCAATTGCAGGTATGATGATGGTAGCCTGCGGACAGAATAAAACCGAAGAGCAGGTAAGTTCAACTCCTGAAACCGAAACAGTAACCTCAGCAGAGGAACCCGCCGCCTCGCAGGACCAGGATACCATAGAAGTTGCCCTGAACGCTGAAGACACGATGAAATTCGATAAGAGCGAAATTAAAGTTCCGGCAGGGAAACTCATCCGTCTCACTTTACACCATGTTGGTAAACTTCCAAAATCTTCAATGGGTCACAATTTTGTATTGCTGAAACAAGGTACTGATGTTACCGCGTTTGCCACCAAAGCCGTACAGGAAGGAAAAGCGCCTGATTTTGAAGTCCCCGAAAGTTTGTTACCCGAAGTTATTGCACATACCAAAACCATTGGTGGCGGAGAAAGCGTAACGATTGAGTTTACGGCGCCTGAAAAAGGCACTTATGATTTTATTTGCTCATTCCCGGGACACGCCGCAATGATGAACGGCAAACTGATTGTAGAATAACAGCCGTATTTTAAGAATTAAAAATTCTCATTCAGAACCCTTCCATACAAACAAAAAAAACGCGCCCCTCAGGACGCGTTTTTTTCAATACCGACAGATTTACATCTTCTCCATCTTAAAACTCATGCTTTCAATGACTTTCAAAATTGCTTCTACCGTATCCATCGAAGTCAGACACGGAACACCATTTTCCACAGAAGTTCTGCGGATCTGGAAACCGTCTCTTTCGGACTGTTTTCCTTTAGTCATCGTGTTTACGATGTACTGTACTTTTCCGGTCTGGATAAGATCAATCAAGTTAATTTCAGGATTTTCTTCGATTTTATATCCGATTTTTGTTCGAACTCCATTTTCTTCGAAGAACTTTGCCGTTCCCTCGGTTGCCCAGATCTTAAAACCAATTTCCTGAAAACGTCTCGCCACTTCACAGGCTTCTTCTTTATGTTTATCCGCAACGGTGAAAAGTATCGCACCGTGGAGCGGCATTTTTCGTCCTGAGCCAATCAAACCTTTATACAGGGCTTTTTCCAAAGTGGTGTCTTTCCCCATCACTTCTCCTGTGGATTTCATTTCAGGTCCGAGAGAAATATCTACTTTGGCTAATTTTGAAAAGGAGAATACCGGAACTTTTACGAAAATTCCTTCTTTATTCGGAGCCAAGCCGCTTTTGTAACCTAAGTCTTTTAATTTTTTTCCGAGAATTACTTTAGTTGCAAGATTTGCCATCGGTATTTCGGTAATTTTAGAAAGGAAAGGTACTGTTCTGCTCGATCTTGGATTTACTTCGATTACGTAGACATTTCCTTCAGAAAGGACATACTGAATATTCATTAAACCAATCACATTCAAGCCTTTCGCCAGTCTTTCGGTATAATCAACTAGTGTTGCAATCTGTTCTTCAGAAATATTCTGGGGAGGATAAACCGCTATGGAATCTCCAGAGTGAACTCCGGCTCTTTCAATGTGCTCCATAATTCCAGGAATCACGACGGTTTCACCATCAGAAATCGCATCAACTTCAACCTCTTTTCCGGTTAAATAACGGTCGATCAAAATAGGATGTTCCGAACTTTCCTTCACCGCATTCGTCATGTAATGGCTGAGATCTTTTTCGTCGTAAACGATCTCCATTGCTCTTCCGCCCAAAACGTAACTCGGACGAACCAACACCGGGAAACCAATTTCGTTCGCAATGACCAAAGCTTCTTCTTTGGTAAAGCAGGTTTTTCCCAAAGGCTGTGGAATTCCCATTTCCTGAAGTGCGGCTTCAAATTTATTCCGGTTTTCAGCGCGGTCTAAATCTTCCAGGGAAGTCCCAAGAATCTGAACTCCGTGTGCAGCTAATTTATCAGCTAAATTAATTGCAGTCTGTCCGCCAAACTGCACCACAACACCTTTTGGTTTTTCAAGTTCAATGATGTTCATTACATCTTCTTCCGTCAAAGGTTCGAAATAAAGTTTATCAGAAATCGAGAAATCGGTGGAAACCGTTTCCGGATTATTATTAATGATAATGGCTTCGTAGCCGAGCTCTTTAATCGCCCAAACCGAGTGAACGGTCGCATAATCAAATTCAACTCCTTGTCCAATTCTGATTGGGCCGGAACCGAGAACGATTATTTTTTCACGGTCGGATGGGATACTTTCATTTTCTTCTTCGTAGGTTCCGTAAAAATATGGTGTTTCGCTTTCGAACTCTGCAGCGCAGGTATCAACCATCTTGTACACCGGCATTACTGCGTTGTTTTTTCTAAAATCAAAGATGGTTTTCTGATCTGAGTCCCAAAGATGTGCGATATGCAGATCTGCAAAACCAAGTTTTTTAGCCTGCAATAATATTTCTTTATCGAATTTATTTTCAGCAATTACTTTTTCAAAATCAATGAGTTTCTTGATTTTCCAGATGAAAAATTTATCAATTTTGCTCCACTCCACTATTTTTTCCCAGTCGTAACCTCTTCTAAGCGCATCACCAATGATGAAAAGTCTCTCGTCATCACAAACGCGGATTCTTCTTTCAATTTCTTCGTCGGTTAACGCTTCTGCCTGTTTGGTTTTTAATCCGATATGTCTTAGTCCAGTTTCCAGCGAACGTATGGCTTTCTGTAAAGATTCTTCGAAATTTCTTCCGATGGCCATTACTTCTCCGGTCGCTTTCATTTGTGTGGAAAGTCGGCGGTCTGCAGTTTCGAATTTATCAAACGGGAACCTCGGAAACTTAGTTACGACATAATCCAAAGCCGGCTCGAAACAAGCGTAAGTCTTACCTGTCACCGGATTCATGATTTCATCCAGCGTTAAACCTACCGCGATTTTTGCTGCAATTTTAGCAATCGGATATCCAGTTGCCTTACTCGCTAAAGCTGAAGAACGCGAAACCCGCGGATTAACCTCAATGATGTAATATTGAAAAGAATGCGGATCCAAAGCCAGCTGTACGTTACAACCCCCTTCAATTCCTAATGCACGGATAATCTTTAAAGAAGAATTTCGCAGCATCTGATATTCCCGGTCTGATAAAGTCTGCGAAGGCGCCACCACAATGGAATCTCCGGTATGAACTCCGACCGCATCAATGTTTTCCATGTTACAAACGACGATCGCGTTGTCGTTTTTGTCGCGCATTACCTCGTACTCGATTTCTTTGAAACCGGCGATTGATTTTTCGATCAGACATTGAGTAACTGGTGAATATTTCAGACCAAAACTTGCGATTTCCTTCAGTTCATCGTCGTTGTTTGCAATTCCGCCACCTGTTCCTCCCATTGTAAAAGCCGGACGCACGATAACAGGATAACCAATATTATGGGCAAATTCCAAAGCTCCCTGAACGGTATTTACAATATCAGAATCCGGAACAGGTTCATTGAGCTCCCTCATCAGTTCACGGAACAAATCGCGGTCTTCAGCCTGATTGATGGCGGAAAGTTTGGTACCCAACACTTCCACTTTACATTCTTCCAAAATCCCGGAGTTCTGCAGTTCTACCGCCATATTCAGGCCGGTCTGTCCGCCTAAAGTAGGCAAAAGTGCATCCGGACGTTCCTTTCGGATGATATGACTTACGAACTGAAGTGAAATAGGTTCAATATAAACTTTGTCGGCAATTTCGACATCGGTCATAATGGTGGCAGGATTAGAATTAATCAGAATCACCTTATAACCTTCTTCTCTAAGCGCCAGACAAGCCTGTGTTCCTGCATAATCAAATTCAGCTGCCTGTCCGATAATAATGGGACCGGAACCGATAACGAGGATTGTTTTTATGTCGTTTCTTTTCATTTTTTTATTCCTAAGATTTATTTGGCTTTAAACTCCTGCATCAATTCAACAAAATCATCAAAAAGATAATTGGCATCTTCAGGACCTGGACTTGCTTCCGGGTGATACTGTACGGAAAAACACGGATGAATTTTGTGTCTCAAACCTTCGTTGGTTCTGTCATTAAGTGCAATATGCGTTTCTTCCAGATCTGTATTTTTCAGTGACTCCTGATCTACCGCGTAACCATGATTCTGGGAAGTAATGGCGACTTTGTTTTTCTTTAAATCCAAAACCGGATGGTTCCCGCCACGGTGACCGAATTTAAGTTTAAATGTTTTTGCGCCACATGCCAAACCAATCAGCTGATGACCCAGACAGATTCCAAAAATCGGAACTTTTCCGAGCAAACCATTGATCAGTTCCGAAGCACCTTTCACATCTTCCGGATCGCCGGGTCCGTTGGAAAGCATGATTCCGTCGGGATTCATGAGCAAAATTTCCTCAGCAGTAACATTTTGGGAAACAACTTTTACGTCGCAGTCTCTTTGTGCAAGTTCACGCAGAATACCGAGTTTCGAACCGAAATCTACCAAGACCACATTCAAACCTCTTCCTGGATTTGCGTATGCGGTTTTTGTGGAAACCATTTCCACCTGATTTATTGGAAAATCTGTGGATTTAAGCGTTTCAATTACTGAATTTTCGTCAGCATTTTCATCGACGATTTTGCCTTTTACCACGCCTTTGCTCCGTAAAACTCTGGTCAGCCTTCTGGTATCAATTCCGGAAATTCCGGACAATTTCTTTTTCTGAAAAAACTCGTCAAGCGTAAGCTGATTCCGAAAATTCGACGGAAAATCGCAAAGCTCTTTTACAATTAAACCTTTAATCGCGGGTTCGAGGCTTTCGTAATCATCCCGGTTAATTCCGTAATTTCCGATGAGCGGATAGGTCATACAGACAATCTGCCCACAATAGGACGGGTCGGAAATAAGTTCCTGATATCCTGTCATTCCGGTGTTGAAAACCACTTCCCCATCGGTATCCAGATTGGCTCCGAAACCTTCACCGTGGAAAACTTCACCGGATTCTAATATTAATTTCTTTTTCATTTCTATTTCTAAAACTTTAAACTCACCTGAGTGAATTTTATCAATTTATTTAAATTTAAATCCTTTCGATTCCAGAGCATCTTTCAAAATGGCCATTCTTGCGAAAACGCCGTTTTTCATCTGTTTGAAAATTCTGGAGCGTTCACACTCTACGAGATCGCTATCGATTTCCACGCCTCGGTTAATCGGCGCCGGATGCATTATAATTGCACCCTTTTTCATTACTTTCTCCCGCTCTTTAGTAAGTCCGAATTTTTTGTGATAGCTTTCCAGAGAAATTTTCATTTTCTCGCCATGTCTTTCATGCTGAATCCGCAGAAGCATCAATACATCAACTTCCCTCACCAAATCATCAATAGAGAGGTAAGTACCGTTAATAATTGTACCTTCATCAAACCATTTTTCAGGTCCGGAGAAATATACTTTTGCTCCCAATTTACGAAGCGCCTCCGCATTTGAATTGGCTACCCTGCTGTGTTTTACATCGCCTACAATCCCAATCTTCAGTCCCTTGAACTTGCCAAATTCCTGCTGAATGGTCATTAAGTCCAAAAGCGTTTGAGAAGGATGATTTCCGCTGCCATCGCCTCCATTAATCACAGAAATATTTAAATTCTTTAGCTCTTCATAGTACCTGTCCTGTTTGTGTCGGATTACGGCAAGATTTACCCCTAAACTTTCAAGGGTTTTTACGGTATCATATAAAGACTCGCCCTTATTTACTGAGCTTGCTGTAACATCAAAAGGCACAACATTTAATCCCAGCCTTCGCTGTGCGAGATCGAAACTTGTTTTCGTTCTTGTACTGTCTTCGAAAAACAGATTTGAAACATATATTTCAGTTGCCGCTTTTAAGGTTTTTCCGTCTGCAAATTCCGCCGCAGTTTTAAGTAGAGCATTAATTTTTTCTACAGTTAAGTCTCTGGTTGTAAGCATAGTTATCTAGTTTAAGGTCAAAAAAAAACGAAGCCAAAATGACTTCGTTAAATTTAATAAATATTTTCGTTACCCGCATCGCTGCCAAGGTGTATATCGTCTAATGGAAATATTCTTTTCATTAGGTGCAAAGATAAAAATTTTATCGGAAACGGAAACAACATTCAAAAAAATATAAGATTCTAACATATAACAACGCGGGAAATATTTGAAATTACGCTAAATTAATATACATTTGCTAAAAAAGTATAGTTATGGATAATATTTGCCCAAAATGCCAGCAACAGAATGTTGTAAAAAGTGGTATTGTAAAGGAAAGGCAAAGATTTCTCTGCCGCGACTGCAATTATTATTTCACTGTTAAAAAGCTTGGCAAACGGATCGATGATTACTACGTTACAAAAGCTTTACAACTTTATCTCGAAGGGCTTTCTTACAGGGAAATAGAGAGAATTCTGGGTATTTCGCATGTTACGATAAGTTCCTGGATTAAAAAATACAATGTTAAAAGACCTCCACACTCTGAGTTCCACACAACCTACAAAGTATTCAAACAAAGTGAACTCTTAGAATTTATAAAGCAGGAAGAGAATATTAAGGGCTCTGGGCTTATCATTACTGAGTTTGGAGATAAATACATGATGATCAAATGGGAACGGTTTAAAAAATAAATTAAATACTGCATTTCATTCCTTCAATTTAAAAAGCTATACTCTTAGCATAAATATATATTAAATTTCTTCGAATAAAATTTTAGTTTCACTTTCGTTCTGCGAAAGAAACGAACTAAAAATTATTGACTTATGAAGAAATTTACTTTTTTGTTAGGGATAATACCAACACTGATCCTGAACTTTCAGCTCAAAGGACAGGATACGGTTTCTACTTCAGATCTTTTAAAAAGAATTGAAGCATTGGAAGCTGAAGCCAAAAAACCTAAAGAATGGGATGCTTCCATTTACGGGTGGGTAAGAACAGAATACAGTTTCGACAGTCGCCAGTCCGCATACTCCAGAGAATATCAGCTTAACCTTTATCCTTTGGATGAAAAACTGGATACGAACGGAAAAGACATCAATGATGCCGGAGCAAGTAATTTTTTAGCGATCACTTCGAGAGTTGGAATTAAATTCAAAGGTCCCGACGTATGGGGAGCAAAAGCTACCGGAAATATAGAAGCCGACTTTTTCGGTAATACTGAACTTAACAAAAGTTCCGCAGGTTCCGGAAGCACTGGTTTGCTTCGTTTAAGACACGCCACCGCAACCCTCACATGGCCAAAAACAGCAGTTACTTTCGGACAGACCTGGTATCCCACATTTGTTCCGGAAGTTTTCCCGGGCGTCGCCAATTTTAATACGGGAATATTATTTAATCCATTTGGCTGGGCCGGACAGATCAAGGTTACTCAAAAATTAACTCAGGAAATTTCTTTCAGTCTTACCGCTTACAAAGACCGTGAATTTCAGACCGCCAATGCACTTGGCGCTTCCGCAAACTCTGCGACATTCAATTCTTCAATGCCAACTCTTCACGGCCAGTTACAATATAAAGGTAAAAACATTACTGCAGGAGCTGGTGCTGAATACCAGTCTTTGCAACCGGTCATCGAATCACGCGGATTCGCATCCGATGAAAAGGTGAATTCTGAAATGTTTTTCGGTTACTTCAAATTCGCCAACGAAAAAATTATCGCCAAAGCCTACGGAATCACAGGTGGTAACCTTCATCATTTGGTGATGATCGGCGGTTTTGCAGGTTATGAAAACACCAACGCACCTGAGTCTTACAAACCCACTAAAACATCAGCATTCTGGGTAGACCTTGCAAGTGCGAATCCCAAAATTGCACCTGGGGTTTTCTTCGGCTACACTAAAAATTCAGGAGTTGATGCCGGCTACAAAAATTTATATGTGAGAGGAGCTTCCGGAACCAGGATACTTGACAATGTCTGGAGAGTTTCTGCCCGGGTAGATTTCAAAAAAAATAAATTCAGCATCACCCCTGAAGTAGAATATACCGCTGCGAAATGGGGAGATATCACCCCGGAAGCGCTTGCTGGAAACAATCTTAAAGATGTTGGAAACTTAAGAGGGACCCTAAGGGTTATGTATTCATTTTAAACTTTAGATATAGAGATATAAACATCTAATTTAAAATTATTTAAATAGCAATAATTCAATATCACTTTAACCAAAAAAAACAAATATAATATGAGCAGAAAATTTAAAACCCAACAGGAGCATGACGCTTACGTTGAGGAGAAAAAAAAGAACAAAACGATTTGGGGCGTTATTATGGCTTCATCTCTCGGAACTCTTATCGAATGGTATGATTTCTATATTTTCGGAAGTTTGGCAGTAGTTTTGGCGACCAAATTCTTTCCCGCAGACAACCCTACTGCAGCATTTCTCTCAACCCTGGCAACATTTGCTGCAGGATTCGTTGTAAGACCTTTTGGAGCGCTGTTTTTCGGAAGACTTGGTGATATCATCGGCAGAAAATATACCTTCCTCGTAACGCTGCTGATTATGGGCTTCTCTACCTTCCTGATCGGATGTGTACCAAGCTTTGAAACCATTGGATATGTTGCACCGGTTTTGGTGTTAATTTTAAGACTTTTACAGGGTCTTGCTCTTGGTGGAGAATATGGTGGCGCGGCAACCTACGTTGCAGAATATTCGCAGCCTCACCGTCGTGGGTACTGGACTTCATGGATTCAAACCACTGCAACCGCAGGACTTTTCATCTCACTGATTGTAATTCTTGTAACTAAAACTTCGCTCACGCCTGAAGAATTCGACAGTTGGGGATGGAGGATTCCGTTCTGGATCTCGATTCTCATGGTAGGTGTTTCTTACGTTATCCGTAGGAACATGAAGGAATCCCCACTATTCGCACAGGCAAAAAAGGAGGGTAAAACTTCAACGAATCCGCTGAAAGAAAGTTTTGGCAACAAGCTTAATTTTAAATTCGTATTACTTGCATTATTCGGAGCGGTAATGGGACAAGGTGTAATTTGGTATACCGGGCAGTTTTACGCGATGAGTTTTATGCAGAAAGTAATGAACCTGGATTCTGCGCAGGTAGATTCAATGATGGCTTTGGCCCTGTTCCTGGGAACTCCTCTATTTATTCTGTTTGGATGGCTTTCTGACAAAGTTGGAAGAAAACCGATTATGATGATCGGGATGCTGATCGCAATTATCGCCTACCGACCTATTTACAAAACCATGTACACTTCTGTAAATATTGAAAGTAAAGTGTTGGCAGAGAAAGGTCTTGTCGAAAAACGAACCGCTAAAGCACATGAAAAAATTGCAGGCGACAGCCTCATCAGTTTCCATACAGAAAAAACCTTTACAGACGGAACTTTGCTTAAACGAGACAGCATCGTACACTGGGCTGCAGCAGGACCTGTTATGACTAATGGAAAAGCTGAAGCTCCACTGATCAAAGAAAGCATTACGGTAAATCCAGATACGCGATGGTTACTCATATTCTTGGTATTTGTACAGGTCGTGTTTGTGACAATGGTTTACGGCCCTATCGCAGCGTTTTTGGTGGAGATGTTCCCGATCCGAATCCGCTATACGTCGATGTCGCTGCCTTATCACATCGGTAACGGAATTTTCGGCGGACTTTTGCCGGCAGTAGCAACTTATCTTGTAACATCAGGCAAAGATGCAGGTCATCCGGAATGGTACCTTCAAGGGCTTTGGTATCCGATCATTGTAGCTGCAGTATGTCTGGTAATTGGAACACTTTACCTGAAAACCAAAAACAAAAGTCTGCAAGAGGACGCTCAGTAAACACAGAAATCATTTCCGGAAATCACGAACAGCAAACAGTTAAGAGGTTTCCGGATTTTAACTAACTTTAAAAAACAAAAAAATGGATTCAGTAAAAAAAATATTAGGAATTGTTTGGCTGCTTCTGGCAGTGGTAGTCGCCTATTACGGCTTAACGGTATTCGGACTTCCAAAAATAATGTCGGATAAGCAGGAAGACAATGTATTCGGATGGATCATTCTGGTGATTCTTGTACCGATAATAGTTGGTGGGCTGGCGGTTTTCGGCTGGTACTCATTCAAAGGTGAATATTCGGAAGATAAAATCTAAATTTTATTGCTCCGATTCAACAGTAACCAATGGTCACCCGACCGTTACTTAAAAGTTCAAATGAAAAAAAGACACAAACAAAAACTGGTTATTTTGAGCATCACATTATTTGTGATGTTCAATGCGCCGGTTTTGCTTTTGTTTAATAAAACTGAGCCAATTTGGGGCTTACCTATGATTTACACTTACCTTTTTATGGTTTGGTTAGCATCCAGTATAGCATCATTCTTAATCTTCAGGAAATACAATGAGTAGTCCGCTTTTATTTCTGCTGGTAATCGTTTATCTGGGATTGCTTTTCTTCATTGCTTTTTGGGCAGAAAAAAGGAAGAGCAATTTCTGGGTAAACAATCCGTATATTTATTCCCTTTCGCTGGCGGTTTATTGTTCGGCGTGGACGTATTACGGCAGCATTGGCGTGGCTTCAAACCAGGGACTGGAATATCTGGCCATTTATATTGGTCCGGTCATCATCATTCCATCCTGGATTTATATCAACTCGAAGATCATCAGAATTTCCCGCGTTCACAAAATAAGCAGCATTGCAGACTTTATCTCTTTGCGCTACGGGAACAGCCGGTTTCTGGGGGCTTTGGTCGCAATTGTATGTATGCTGGCGGTAATTCCGTACATCGGACTTCAGATTAAAGCGATTTCCGATACTTTTCACCTGATGACAGACACCGCAAATTCGGATAATATTTTTCTTGATACTGCAACGTATGTTGTAGTGATTATCGCCATATTTTCCGCTTATTACGGAACAAAATACGTGGATGCTTCCGAAAAAAGACTCGGCATTATTTCAGCCGTGGCATTTGAAAGTTTTTTGAAGCTGATATTCTTTGTCACTCTGGGACTTTTTGTTGTGTATGGCGTCTTTAACGGTTTTAATGACATTTACGAAAAGGCTTCGAAACTGCCTGATTTTACTCAAAAAAACACGTTCAACGGTTTGGAAGGCGGCTTCAACTTTTTCCTGATGAGCATGCTTTCCATGACTGCCATTTTTCTTTTACCGCGTCAGTTTCACACAACCATCGTAGAAAACAGGACAGAAAAACACCTGAAAACCGCCATCTGGCTTTTCCCGCTTTATTTATTATTGATGAATATTTTTGTATTCCCGATTGCCTGGGGCGGGAAAATCCTCTTTTTCGGCGAAAATGTAAATCCAGAATTTTAT
Source organism: Kaistella faecalis (assembly GCF_019195395.1). NCBI lineage: Bacteria > Pseudomonadati > Bacteroidota > Flavobacteriia > Flavobacteriales > Weeksellaceae > Kaistella > Kaistella faecalis. The sequence continues at coordinate 2,549,646 of NZ_CP078067.1, read as the reverse complement.
TCCATCCTTATTCCCCAGAAGTTCGGTAATATATTTTTTGCAGGAATGGTTTTTCTTGGCGGACTCAGTGCGTGTATTTCCATGATTATCATTTCAAGTATTTCACTATCAGTAATGCTTTCAAATAACCTCATCATTCCTTACGGTTGGCTGAACAGCCTGAAAACCGAGACCGAGTACGCCAACAACAGAACCATCGTTAACATCAGAAAATTCAGTATTTTTTCACTTATTATTGTGGGATTTCTGTTTTACAAATTCCTCATCAACAGCGCTTCGTTATTTTCAGTAGGACTCATCGCATTTGTAATGATCGCGCAACTTGCCCCTTCCTTTTTTGGTGCTATTTTCTGGCGCCGCGGAAGTTTCGCTGGCGCAGTAACCGGCATTATTGTCGGCGTGTTCATCTGCTATTTCAATCTTATTTTGCCGAATTATTTCGACACAACCTATCAGAATTCCGCGGTGTTCAACTTCTTTAAATTAGATTATCTTTCGCCTGTTGCGAGTGCCTTTTTCTGGAGTCTGCTGGTTAATGGCGGATTGTTTATGATGATCTCCTCGCTCGTCGCGGGCAATTACAGAGAAAGAAATTTCGCCGAACTTTATGTCGATATCAACGACTACATTCAGAATCACGAAAACGCGTATATCTGGAAAGGTACCGCCAATATTTCAGACATCAGAAAAATCCTGACAAGATTTCTTGGAGAGAAAAAAACCCAGCAGGCACTAAAAATTTTCAATCTCAAATACAATATTTCCGACGAAAACAACAGTGCGGATTCGCGGTTTATTAAGTTTTCTGAAAATTTACTGAGCGGCAGAATCGGTACCGCATCGGCAAAGATTTTAATTGAAGGCGTAACGAAAGAGGATAAAATTACGTTGCCTGAAGTCCTGAAAATTCTGGAAGAATCTAAAGAAAATATCTCAATGAACAAGCAGCTTACCGAGCATTCTCAACAACTGAGGAAACTTTCTGAAGAACTGCAGAACGCCAACGAAACACTGGTAATCAAAGACAAGCAAAAAGACGATTTTCTGGATTCGGTCGCACACGAACTGCGTACACCCATCACCGCGATTCGCGCGACAAGCGAACTGCTTCTGGATGATGAAGAGATGCCCGCAGAGATCAAAAAAGATTTTCTCGGCAATATTATTTCAGAAAGCGACAGGCTTGCAGAAATCATCAACGATATCCTATATCTTGATAAACTCGAAGCCGGCACTACCCCGCTGAACATCGAAGAAAAAAGCATTATTGAAACGTATCACAAATCTTTAAAACCATTGCTGCAGCTGTTTGATCAGAAACACCTTCATCATTCCGAAGTCAATTTACTCAAGAATGAGGTTTTTGACTTTGATGAAATGAAAATGATTCAGGTTTTTCAGAATATCCTCGGCAATGCCCTGAAATTCGCCAACGAACAGGGAATGGTACAGACAAAATTTCAGGACAAAGAAGGCGGACTTAAGATATCGGTTTTCAACACGGGAAAAACGATTCCCGAAGAAGATCTGGAGTTTGTTTTCGAAAAGTTTTACCAAAGCAAAAACCAAAACCTCCGAAAACCATTGGGAAGCGGTTTGGGATTGGCGATCTGCAAAAGAATTATTAATGCTCACGGCGGATCTATTGAAGCCAAAAACAAAGAAATCGGGGTCACCTTCGAGATTTTTTTGCCCAATAAAACAGAATAAGATGAAAAAGATATTAATTGCAGACGACGAACATAAAATCATCATGACCCTGGAGTATGCCTTCCGGAAAGCGGGATATGAAGTTTTTATCGCAAGAGACGGTTCCGAAGTTTTAGAAATTCTGAAAACAGAAATCCCGGATATTATTCTGCTCGATATTATGATGCCGAATGTAGACGGCTACACTACACTTGCAGAAATCCGCAAGAATGAAGCCTTTTCCAATATAAAAGTAATTTTCCTTTCAGCAAAAACCGGCGAAGCCGACATTGCAAAAGGTTTGGATCTCGGTGCCGATGCGTATGTTACAAAACCCTACTCCATTAAGAAACTTACCGAACAGGTCGAAAATTTAATCAAATAAAACTGAAGTTATGAAAGCGCACCAAATGTTCCGCGAAAGTGTGGAAAACAAAGAAAAATTCTGGTCAGAACAGGCCGAAAATATAGAATGGTTCAAAAAACCCACCCAAATCCTCACCAACGACGGCGAAAACTATCCTACCTGGTATACTGACGGTGAACTCAACACCTGTTATCTCGCATTAGACAAACACATCAATGACGGTTTTGGTGATCAGGTAGCCATTATTTACGATTCTCCTGTAACTTCCAGAATCATCAAATATACCTACAGCGAAGTTCGGGAACAGGTTGCAAAGCTGGCAGGAGGCTTACAGAAATTGGGCTTGCAGAAAGGCGACACCGCGATTATTTATATGCCTATGATTCCGCAGTCGGTCTTTGCCATGTTGGCGTGCGCCAGATTGGGCGTGACGCATTCTGTAGTTTTCGGCGGATTTGCTCCTACTGAACTGGCAATCAGGATTGACGACTGCCATCCAAAAGCCATTATCACTGCAAGTTCGGGAATGGAAGTTTCCCGTAGGATTCCTTACCTGCCTTTTGTGCGTGAAGCGGTTTCTATTTCGGAACATAAACCTGAACATATTATAGCTTTCGACCGCAAACTTCTCGGAAACAGAGTTAATCATGAAGCAGAAGGTTTAATCGATTTCGAGAAACTCATCGCGGAATCCGACCCTGCTGACTGCGTCCCGGTAGAGTCTGCTCACCCGCTGTACATTCTCTACACCTCCGGAACTACCGGAAAACCAAAAGGCGTGGTTCGCGATAACGGCGGTCACGCAGTTGCCATGAAGTTTGCGATTAAAAACATCTACGGAGCCAAAGAAGGCGAAACGTTTTGGGCCGCATCCGACATTGGTTGGGCAGTTGGTCACAGTTTTTCGGTTTACGCACCGCTGATCAACAGAAACACCACGGTTATTTTTGAAGGAAAACCTATAGGAACTCCGGATGCCGGAACATTCTGGCGCGTAATTGAGGAGCACAAGGTTTCGGTGATGTTCACTGCTCCGACAGCAATAAGAGCTATTAAAAAAGAAGATCCTGAAGGTGAATTTGTAAAGAAATACGATTTATCATCCCTAAGAACCCAGTTTCTTGCCGGCGAACGCTGCGATGTTGCCACTTTGGACTGGTACGAGGAATTCGTCGGAGTACCGGCTATTGATCATTGGTGGCAGACCGAATCCGGCTGGCCGATGTTAGGTTTAATGCCGGGTGTTGAAGATGTTAAAATCAAAAGAGCATCTGCAGGTAAACCGATTCCGGGTTATGACATTAAAGTTTTCAGTGAAGAAGGTTACGAACTTGAAGCACATCACGAAGGTTATCTGGTTATAAAACTTCCTTTGGCTCCGGGTGCAATGACCGGAATATGGGGCGATCCGGAGCGTTTTAAATTCGGGTATCTGTCGAGATTTCCCGGCTACTATTTTTCCGGCGACGGCGCCATTAAAGATGAAGACGGCTACGTTTTTGTGACAGGTCGTGTTGATGACGTGATTAATGTTGCGGGACACCGTCTTTCTACAGCCGAAATGGAAGAAGTTGTCGCTGCACACAAAGAAGTTGCCGAATGTTGCGTCGTTGGAATCGATGATGATCTGAAAGGTCAGGTTCCTTTTGCGATCGCGGTTTTAAAGTCGGGTTCCCAAGCAGATCAGGAACAGCTGGAAAAAGATATCGTAGCGCTGATCCGCGAGAAAATTGGTGCCGTAGCGTGTCTGAAAAATGCTATGGTCGTCAACCGGCTTCCGAAAACCCGTTCAGGGAAAATTCTTAGAAAACTTATCCGCACCATGCTGGACGGTAAAGAATACCAAATGCCATCCACCATTGATGACGAAAGCATCGTGGAAGAATTGCAGGAGATGATGAATGTGTATAAAAGAGAAAAAATATAAATTAAGAAGCGAAACCCGGTAAAAATTACCGCCCTCTAGCCCTGATAGCAGCGGTTACCCCGCACCCGCCACCGGCGGGGAGGAGTATGAGCGGATAGCAGGTTCCCGGCTTCAAATAAAACTAAAAAATTAAGAATTATGAAAAATTATTTCATTGATGATCTTCCGGATTATTTCAAGCAGTATAAGAAATCCATCAAAAACCCGAAAAAATTCTGGGATAAAATCGCCGACGAAAATTTTGTCTGGTACCAGAGATGGAGCAAAGTTGTAGATTACGACATGCAGGAAGCGAAAATTAAATGGTTTAAAAATGCCAAGCTTAATATTACTAAAAACTGTATTGACCGCCATTTGAACACACGTGGTGACAAGACTGCTATTATTTGGGAACCTAATGACCCTAAAGAAGAAGCCCAGCACATTTCTTACAGTGAACTCCGGGACAGAGTGTGTAAAATGGCGAACGTTCTGCGCGATTTAGGTATTGAAAAAGGTGACCGGGTTTGTATTTACTTACCGATGATTCCTGAACTCGCTGTAACGATGCTCGCCTGCGCAAGACTTGGTGCGGTGCATTCTGTAATTTTTGCAGGATTTTCGGCCTCTGCAGTATCGTCGCGTGTGAACGATTGCGAAGCCAAGCTCATCATCTGTTCCGACGGAAGTTACCGTGGCAGCAAAGCCATCGACTTGAAAGGAATAATTGACGAGGCAGTCGAAAATTGTCCGACAGTTGAAAAAGTTTTAGTGGTGAAAAGAACTGGTGGTGAAGTGAAAATGAAGGAAAGTCGCGATTTCTGGCTTGAACCACTTTATGAAAAAGCACCTGCAGATTTTATTTCGGTCATTATGGATGCTGAAGATCCTTTGTTTATTCTTTATACATCAGGTTCTACAGGGAAACCGAAAGGAATGCTGCATACCACGGCAGGATACATGGTTTACACAGCCTACACTTTTAAAAATGTATTTAATTACAGAGAAAACGATATTTACTGGTGTACGGCAGATATTGGCTGGATTACCGGACATTCGTATATTCTGTACGGTCCGCTGGCAAATGGTGCTACCACAGTAATCTTCGAAGGAGTACCGACTTATCCTGAACCGGACCGTTTCTGGGAAGTGATTGAGAAGCATAAAATCACACAGTTCTATACGGCTCCCACCGCGATCCGTTCACTGGCTAAGGAATCTTATGAATGGGTGGAGAAACACGACTTGTCCAGTCTCAGAGTCATTGGTTCCGTAGGCGAACCTATTAATGATGAAGCATGGCACTGGTACAACGACCATGTTGGCAAGAAAAAATGCCCTATTGTAGATACCTGGTGGCAAACTGAGACCGGGGGAATTATGATTTCTCCGTTACCATTCGTGACGCCGACCAAACCCACTTATGCAACACTTCCGCTTCCGGGAATTCAACCTGTTTTGATGGACGATAAACGCAATGAAATTACCGGAAATCAGGTAGACGGAAATTTATGTATCCGTTTTCCCTGGCCGGGAATTGCCAGAACAATCTGGGGAGATCATCAGCGGTATAAAGAAACCTATTTTACAGCGTTCCCTGGGAAATATTTCACCGGTGACGGCGCTTTGCGCGACGAAGTTGGCTATTACAGAATCACAGGACGAGTTGATGACGTTATTATTGTATCCGGACATAATTTGGGAACCGCTCCGATCGAAGACAGTATCAACCAGCATCCAGCTGTTGCTGAATCTGCGATTGTCGGCTATCCGCATGATATTAAAGGAAGTGCGCTTTACGGTTATGTAATCTTAAAGGACACTGGCGAAAGCCGTGACCGCGACAATCTGCGTAAGGAAATCAACCAGGTCATCAGTGATACGATCGGACCAATTGCAAAGCTTGATAAGATTCAATTTGTGTCTGCACTTCCAAAAACCCGCTCCGGTAAAATTATGAGACGAATTTTAAGAAAAATTGCAGAAGGAGATTTCGCGAATTTCGGTGATACTTCCACCCTTCTGAATCCCGAAATTGTGGAGGAAATTAAGAACGAAAGAATATAAAATTTCGCCAGTCTATTAAGAGAAGATAAGAGCCCCGCGGATTCGCCGGGCTTTTTTTTTATGACCAAATCATAAAAAACATTGATAGAAAAAAGGGTTTCAACACCCATTTTTAAAATTATGTTATGCATACCTTTGTATCGGTAATAGCCCTAACAAATAATACAATTACAATGAAAACAACAGTTGTAGGATTATTTTTAAGTTGTGAAGAAGCCACCAACGCTTCTAAAATCCTGAAAAGCACAGGATTGAAAAACATTAAACTTACCTGCAAAGATTTTTCGGAGAATAGGAAAAACCTATTCAGTGAGTATTGGGGAGCTTTTTTCAACAACCTCGTGAAAAAACCAGAACAAGTTTTGAGAAAAAGTTCCGAAAATTTAGTGGCCGGTATATTTTCAAAAAATGCTGAAAAACTTCAAAAAGCCAGAAACATTTTGAAGGACGCCGGAGCAGTACATGTATTCTCTTTTGAAAACGTGTCGAGAGTAGAAGCAAAATCAAAGGAATTCATCATGAAAATGATTACCCTGTTAGCAAAATCGGAAATAAAAGTTCCCCCCGCTTTCAGACATCATCAGTCACATGAGGGAATGACAGCGATCACATGACCGAAAAATTATCACCGAAATAAAAAAATACCTCAATGATAAATCTCTAAATTGAAAACCTTACGGCACATCCGTAAGGTTTTTTTTGCCGTTTCACTCTAAATCGGCCTCAAATACGAACCGGCTCCTTCTACATTCAGGGCGAAAACATTATCTTTGTAAAAAATAAATCAACATGAAGTTTTTTATCGACACTGCCAATCTGGAGCAGATTAAAGAAGCCCAGGATTTGGGAATTTTAGATGGTGTTACAACCAATCCATCGCTCATGGCAAAAGAAGGAATCAGCGGAAAAGAAGCCATACTGAACCATTACAAAACGATCTGCGAAATTGCAGATGGTGATATTTCTGCCGAAGTTTTAAGTACAACTTATGAGGAAATGATTAAAGAAGGGGAAGAACTTGCAGCAATTCACCCTAATATCGTGGTAAAGATTCCGATGATTAAAGACGGAGTAAAAGCTTTGAAATATTTCTCAAACAAAGGAATCAAGACCAACTGTACCCTGATATTTTCTGCAGGCCAGGCTCTGCTGGCTGCAAAAGCAGGCGCAAACTATGTTTCCCCTTTCTTGGGAAGACTTGATGATATTTCTGTAGACGGGATGAACCTGATCGAGGAGATCAGAATAATTTTCGACAACTATATGTTTGATACTGAAATTCTTGCAGCATCAATCCGTTCACCAATGCATATTATCAACTGTGCAAAAGTAGGTGCTGATGTTGTGACTTCTCCCCTTGCATCAATTTTAAATTTATTGAAACATCCATTAACTGACAGTGGTTTAGCGCAGTTTGTCGCTGATGCAAAAAAAATGGATTAACAAAATTATTTTATCTTGTAAAACCACCTGAAAACCAGGTGGTTTTTAGTTGTGATTTATCTAATTCAAAATATCTATCATTCAATTATATTGTGCACAATATAATTGCTTCTTACATTTGCAGTCATAATTTATTAAAGCAAAAATATGTCATTAATCGCAGATTTAAAATGGAGACACGCTGTAAAAGCCTACGACTCTAGCAAAAAAGTTTCTACCCAGGATTTAGATAAAATTTTAGAAGCCGCCAGGCTGGCTCCTACTTCGTCAGGATTGCAGCCTTTCCGTGTGATCTCAGTAGAAAATCAGGAATTAAAAGAAAAGATGGCTAAAGGAGCACTGAATCCGGAAGTAATGAGAGACTGTTCTCACGTTTTGGTTTTTGCGGCTTGGGACCGCTATTCCGCTGAAAAAATTGATAAAGTTTACGATTATCATACCGATGTTCGTGAACTTCCTAGGGGCCGTTTCAACAGCTATACCGATCAGTTGAAACAGATCTACGGTGCCCAGACTGCTGATGAAAATTTTGCACATACGGCAAGACAGACTTATATCGCGTTAGGTCTGGCAATGGCTCAGGCAGCTGAACTGAAGATCGACAGTACGCCGGCCGAAGGTTTCAGTAATGAAGTAGTTGATGAAATTCTCGGTTTAAATGAACTTGGGCTGAAAAGCGTTACTCTGCTTTATTTAGGATACAGAGATACAGAAAACGACTGGCTTTCTACAATGAAAAAAGTAAGGATCCCAATGGATGAGTTTGTTATCACAAAATAATTTTTAAATTCCTATCTTCATCACATGGATCATTCACAAACACCCAAGCTCGGCAACCAACTCTGCTTTCCATTTTACGTTATTGCTAAGGAAATTGCAGGACTCTACAGGCCTTTGCTCGAAGAATTAGATATTACCTATCCGCAATATCTGGTGATGATGGTGCTTTGGGAACACCACCGCCTCACCGTAAACCAGATTGGCGAAAAATTGTCGCTCGACAGCGGTACGCTTACCCCATTGCTGAAAAGGCTGGAAGCTAAATCCTATATAATCCGCCAAAGAAAAATAGAAGATGAGCGCGTAGTTGAAATATCCCTAACTGATGAAGGAGACCGGCTTCAGGACAAAGCATGCCTCATTCCTGCCAAAATGAACGACAGACTGAATCTTTCTGAAACAGACTTACAGGAATTAAAGCAAGCAATCTATAAACTTCTGGAGAAAATCAAAAAATAAAAAATCAATGAAAACATTATATACAACCAGCGTTACCGCAACCGGCGGACGCGACGGACACGTAAAAAGTGACAACGGAATTCTGGAACTTGATGTACGAACTCCTAAATCACTTGGCGGGCAAAATGATGATTATGCCAACCCGGAAATGCTTTTCGCGGCAGGATATGCTGCATGTTTCGACAGTGCCTTGAATCTGATGATTAAAAAATCTAAATCTGCGGCGGGTGAAACAACCGTAAATGCCAAAGTTGGAATCGGGCAAACCGCAAACGGAGGTTTTGATCTGGAAGTCGAACTCAATGTAAATGTACCGGGAGTTTCTCAGGAGGAAGCGCAATCTCTAGTAGAAAAGGCGCATCAGGTTTGTCCCTACTCTAACGCAACACGAAATAATATTGAGGTTACACTTAACGTGACCAATAGCTAATCAGTTACTGTAAAACGTAAATAAAAACGGCAGACTAATTAAAGTCTGCCGTTTTCTGTGACCCGGAAGGGACTCGAACCCCCAACCCTCAGAGCCGAAATCTGATATTCTATCCAATTGAACTACCGAGCCTCACAAAATTTAAAAAGAAATTTTCACGCCTCCCAAAAACTGTGCTCCCAAAACTTTATACCCTTTGAAAGTCTGATAGTTTGTGTTCAGTAGATTATTTCCGAGTGCAAAAATACTGAAATTTTTGTGAACTTTGTACTCAGCAGACAGATTTAAATCTGCAAAACCGCCAACTTTATCATCTTTGTCCTCCGCAGATACAAAAAAGTTGGGTGTAGTTCCCGATTCAGTAATTTCAAATGAGTTGGTGGTTAAATCAGAACCGAAAATCGCTTTTGCCCCAAGGTGCAGTTTTTTATCAAAGAGAGAATATTTACCTCCAAGACTGGCTTTAACCAAAGGCTTATTGTAAATATGCTCGTAATTATCGAGATCATACTTAGCAAAATACATTTCACCATCAAGAACAAGATTGGCCAGCGGGAAATATTGGATGCTACCTTTCACTTCGCTCACCGTACCGTTATCATAAACCGCGGAAAACGTATTAGCGTAATCGTAAGGCGCACGGTTCAGCGTGAAAGCCCCGTCAAACAGATCATTCGCTTTGAAGAACATAATATCATTCATCTTGCCGTAGCCTGCACTCACATCATATTTAATCACCTGATCGATATCTCCCCGAAGACCGACATATCCTTTGTATTTGGTTTCAGTGGCCCGAAGTTCCTGGTCAGAAACCAGATAAGGATTTTCTTCGAGCATTGTTGCGTAGGAATTCAGCTTCAAACCGCCCTCTACGCCGGCATAAAATTTAAATTCATCGGTCGCAGCAAACTGTAATTCAGCTTTTGGGAACCAATATGTTTTGTTATTCTGAACTTGATCGTCTAAAATTCTGTTTGAATTTTTAGCATTCATAAAAGAGAAATCCGAACCGATCATTAAATAAGATTTTCCTTTGAAGAAAGTCATTTTTGGTGATATTGTCGCATTGAAAAAATTAGAGGAATTCTCATTCAGCAAAGAAAATTCTGACCTTAAAGTTTCCAGATTGACGCCGAGATCCGCATTGAACATCACGTCATCCATCGGAAGTTCCACTCCATGTTTCGATAGATTCAGGAGGATTTCTGCCTGGGTTTCCTTAGCATCAAAATTATCGCCGAGAAAAGATGATTTTATGCGGACGTCATTAAGGATTTCATTGGAATAGAAATCATAATATCCGTTCACTTTGAAACGGTTGGTTTTCTGGTTAATGTTGATATCTGAACTTGGTTTCAGCGCATAAATTCCATAATAATTATAATCATTCAGCCCGTAATCCGCATTCACATTAATTTTTCCTTTGTCGCCGTAGGAATTCAGATAAAGCCCAAAATTTCCGGTGTTCTGTTTTGAAGTCCAGTCGTATTCTTTCGGAAGTCCTTTGGTAGAAAGAAAATGAAGATCAGCACCCACCTGAATATCATTTTCAAGCATGGTAGAGATATTTCCGTCCGCCAGGATTTTCCCGAAATTCCCCATTCCGATCTGGAAATAATTATTCTGGTAATCGGCATCGAATTTTGGTGAAATATCTTCGCCCTGAATCACCGATGTTTTAAAATCGGAAGCTGCAGGAACATCAGTAATGTTATATTCCACAGGATTCGCGGATTTGGCTTCGGGCGGGTAATTCTTTTCGGCTTCTACTGAAGTTTTCTTTTTCTCGATCTTTTTCACTTCGGGTTCGCGTTTGCGGTCCAGAATAAGCTTTTCTTCTTTAATCTGAGAAAACACAGCAGTTGAAGAAACCAGCATTCCCAATAAAAATATATTTTGAATTCTTAAATTCATATTTCTTGTTTTAAAACCTTTAAGTTTAATTCTTATTTTTTAATCTGACTTTTCACTTCCTTGGCTTCGGCTACAATCTCCGGGAAATCCTGATAATTGGCGATAATCTGATCAACGGTGTAACTTGCCTGGTAATTATCTTTAAGCCCGATGTAATTTTTCGCCATTACAACAAGCGCTTTTGCACCCCAATATTCTTCGGAAGCATAGTTATTGGCCAGTTTGAAAATGGTTTCGTTGGAATTTTTAAAGGCTTTTGCCTTGTTCTGATAATAAGCTTTCGCATAAAGCGATTCGGCGGCAACTTCCGTATTCGACGACTTTTCCAGTGCGGTATACGCTGCTTTTGCATCATTATCTTTACCTCTGTTCATCAAACTTCTGGCTTTAATAACTTTCGCCTGTTCGATCACAGATGCAGGATTTTTTGAATTGGAAAGCACCAAATCTGCAAAACTCTCCGCTTTGGGGAAATTCTTTTCTTCTGCGTAAATTTTCATCAGTTCCAGATTCGCAAAGTTTTTCACATTGATATTGCCTGAATTGGCAAGCGTTTCAAGATGTCTTTTTGCTTCGCTGCTATTGCCCTGATCCAGATAAATCTGTGCAACTCTTGTCTGCGCATCTTCCTGATAATCGTTCTGAACACTCGCTACTTCCTGAAGTACTAAAAGTGCTTTTGTAGAATTTGCAGTTTGATAATAACTTTCACCCAACTCGTACTGCGCCTGATAAAGTCCGTCGCCTGTAGGATTTTGGGTCAGATATTTTTCATAAAGCGGAATCGCTTTTTTGTAATCTTTGGCTGTGTAGTAGTTTTTGGCACTGTTCAGATTAATTTCATCCAGTTCCGATGCATCGATTTTTACGCCTAAACTGCGTGCAAAACTTTCGTAACCTGCAGTATCACCGTTTTTCACGTAAATCGGACGGGAGGCCTGAACAATTTTACTCGCGTAAGCTGTGTTTTTGTACTGATTGCCGAGTGCTTTTAATTCGGAAAGCGCTTTATCATTCTGGTTAAGGTCGATGTAATTCTGCGCACGGTAAATCTGTGCATTCGCTACCAAATCTTTATCTGAACTGCTTCTGATCACCTGATTGAAATAATCATTAGAACTGTTGTAATCATCGTTGGCTGCGTATGCTGTACCTATTTCGTACTGCGCATCATCCACATAATCAGAGTTTTTATACTGGGTGATCAGTTTTTTAAGCGAAGAAATCTTAGATTCAGTATCACCTTTAAAACCAAGCGCCATTGCCTTTTGGAATAACGTATAATCATCCGCATTTTCAGTTTTATCGTAAATCGCAATTGCTTCGTTCAGCTGATTGTCTGCATAATAAGTATCTGCCAGACGAAGTTCTGCATCGTTTTTAAATTCTGATTTGGGGTTTTTCAGGTATTCAGAAAAATACTGTTTTGCTTTGTCGAACTTTTTCGATTTAAAATAAGCGTAACCTAAATCATAGGTGAGCTGCTGTTTCTCAGCAAAGTTTTCGTTAAGAAGTCTTTCGTAACGGACAATCGCTGAAGGATAATTTCCCTTTTGATAATAAGTTTGAGCTAACCAATAAGTTGCTCTGGTGTTGAATTCTTTATTAATATTGAATTCAAGACTGCGCAGAAAATACGCTTCTGCCCCATCGAAATTTCCTTTGTTGAATTCTTCTGTCCCCAATAAAAATGAGACTTCCTGATCGATTTTATTCAATTCGGGAGTTGAGTTGGGCATTTTATCAATTGCACTCAGTGTTCCTTTGTAATCTCCGGAATAAAGATAAGATTTCACTAAAAGTGCCTTCATTTCTTCAACTTCAGAACTCCTCGGATATTTGCTGATATAATTCTGAATCACTACGGAAGCAGATTCAAACGGGTTTCCGATATCATAACCGAGTTTCGCATACTGAACGTGAGCAAGCTGCTGAACTTTCGGGTCGTAACTCATCTGATAAGCCGAACGGAAGGCAGAGAGCGCTTCCTGTTTTTTACCGACTTCCAGATAAGCGTTGCCCAGTTGGTAGTACGCATTCTGCGAAGTCGCGGAATTACTGTTAATCAACTGGTTGTAATAAGAAACCGCCTCGTCGTATTTTTTAAGCTGTGCCGAAACAAATCCCATTTCATAAAGATCACTTTCCGAGGGATTCGTCTTGCTTTCAAGATATGTTTTAAGATGCGGATAAGCTGAGGCGTAATCGCCTTTCATGAAATAACTTTCACCGATTATTTTGTGAACTTCGGCCTTGTAATCGGAAGAGATTGATTCACCGAGCAGCGAATTTCCTTCGACAATAGCCCTGTCGTAATCCTTTTCATTAAAATACATCTGCACATAATACGGTTTTACGAGACGTGCATATTTTTCGTTATCCTTGATCTGGTCAAAGAATGAGAATGCTTTATCATTCTGCCCATCTGCATAATAAAGATGCCCGAGCATATAGGCGATATCGTATTTGTCTGATTCTTCCGCATTTTGAAAGGCTTCCTCCAGGGCTTCAATAGCACCGTCGGAATCGCCGGTCATGAATTTCGCATAACCGAGTTTCATGATATACTGCGTGTTTTCTTCTTTTGAAAGCTGGTACTGGTTTACATTGTTTAATGTTTCCAGCGCTTTATCGAAGTCTTTCTGCGCCAAATAATAGTCGGCCAAAGGTAAATTTGCCTGCGCAAAATAAGCGGAGTTAGGGTATTCTTTAATAAACGCTTCCAGGCCCTGCTCTGCATGGTTCTTTCTTAAGATCACACCAATCACATTGTCGAAAAACTGCGCGGCTTCTTTCCGTGATTTCGCGAGTGCGCCGTTGTAGAAATACTGCCGGGCATACTCATACTGAGAAGCGCTGTAAATTTTGTTTTGGTAAAGATTTTCGGCAAGACTGAAGCGGTAATTTTCGCGGTCGCTGAAATATTGGGATTGCTGTGCGTCGGATAATCCGTAATAGAAAATTGCAGCTGCAATGATAATTTTTTTTGAATTCATTTAATCCTGGTTTTCAGAAAGGTTTTGAATTGGATTTTGTGGGCATGATTGAGGCCAATAGCCGTTAATGCTTTCCACATTTAGTCAACGAAAATAAGGAAAACTTATTGTTTGTACAACAATTATTAGATATTGTGGAAATGGGGATAACTTTGGTTTCCCCGTTCAAAACAATGACATTCAGCGTGATAAAAATTGAGATTAATTTCTGTTTTTCATCAGAATCCAGCCTTGTCGCTGTTCAGATTTCTGAGTTACCGCATCAAACCACGTAATCGTGTACCAGTAAGTTGAGGTTGGCAATGCACGCCCTTTATGCTTGCCGTCCCACTCTACTTTGCTGCCATTCTGTGATTCAAAAACCTTATTGCCGTAACGGTCAACAATAACCACAGAGACACTCTGCATTTGATCGAGGTTTTCAACGCTCCAGACATCGTTGATTCCGTCAGCATTCGGTGTGAAAGCATTATTTATTTTAATAAAGTAAATGGTACGGGGCTCTCCCAAACATCCGGTGGCAGATTCAACCTGAATTTCATAAGAGGCTGCTGTTGGATTCATTAGAATATTTGAAGGCTGAGCCACTCCATTGAAGTAATATTTATAAGGTTTCACACCACCATTCGCTACGACTTCAATTGAATTATTGGTTTGGTTGATGACTTCAATTTTTGGCTGATTCTCATCTGAAACGGTGAAATTGTGCGTATAGGTACATCCATCCGAATTCGTCAGTTCCACGGAATAGTTTCCTGCTTTTGCAATTGAAATTGTTTGGGTAGTTTCGCCCGTACTCCACGTTCCTGTCAGATTTTCCGGTCCGGAATCAATTCTTACAGTTTGCCCGAAACAGATGTAATATTTGCTCTCCAGGGTCGAAGATTTTGTCGGGGTATTTATCTTCAGATTTATTTTACCAAACGACGGACAAAAACCGGGAACGGTGATTCTCCCGTAAACAGTTTGTGCGAAAGCGGTTTCGTTGGTATAGTTTTCAGCAATTGGCTGGGTGAAATTTGCATCTTTAAAATACTCGAAAACGGCATTTGGATCTGTGCTGAAAACAGTCTTCTTAACATTCAAATCAAAGGATGTTTTTCCGTCGAAATCTGTATCACAAAGTACGAAATCAGTTTCCGAAACAAGTAAAGGAGTGTTTGTACCTTTTATGAAAGTTACCGTCTGAACATCCGAAACGCAGCCCGTAGCTTTATCTTTAATTAAAAACTTAACCGTTTTAGGCAAAGCAGAAACATCAAAACTAGAAGGAAGTGAATTGCCAACCTCATCAGTAAATGTATATTGACTTGAATTGCTGATCACCGCATTCTGGAAATTCTGAAGAGAATAACTGAGTTCGGAACAAATAATAATCTGCGAAACCTGAGCCGAAGGTTTCGGATTAAACTGTAAATCGAAGTTGACCACATCACCACAGCTCGGATTATAAATGATTTTGATGTAAGGTTTGGTGCCGAAAACCGCAGCATCATAACCGGTAATTTGTGCCGGCGTAAGTAATGTGCCGTTTTGAGCGTAATATTCCAGTGAAACACTTACTTCAGACGATGCATTTACCAAATCAGTTACATTTTTAGTCAGATTGAACACATTATTTCCCTGGCAGTTTTTCATCACCAGAGGATTCTGAGCCACAACTTGCGGTTTGCGGTATACCCTGAGAACAATATCACTTGAGTTCGCAAAACAGGAAGAATTGGTTTTGCTGATTAACTTGGCATAAATAATATAATCACCGATGATTGTCGTCCAGAAATAACCTGCAGCGTTTAAATTCGCTCCCGGACCGTTAGACACTACAATCTCTGAATTATCTGATTTGTTGTAAAATTTAACATCATACTGATTGGCGGGATCCAGAATTGATTTAATATAATTAAAGTCAAAGCGGTTCGCATTATTGTCAGCTCCCGCACATCTTTCCTGGACCGGAACCTGAGGGACCGCAATCGCAGGCCCGGAAGTAAATGTTACCACAGTATTTGCCGAACATGATGCTCCTAAAAATGTTGTTTTAACGGTAACCGATTTCGTAATATCAACTGCAGTTCCGTTGCCCGCAGAAGTTCCGTCAGCGTAGGTATAGGTAAAGGTGTAATAGCTGGGGAAATTCTGTTCGAAAGCAGTTTTCAAGTCGAAAAACGGCTGCGATGAACAGGTGGAAATATTCATCGCATTGGTCACCGAAATAAAATAAACGGGCGATCCTCCGGTGATGCACGACATATTATCGTTTCCGTCTTTTACAGCAAAACTTAAGTTGGCAATCTGATTGGCATTCACCACATAATTTTCCGGATTGGTAACGAGAGTATTCGCAGATCCTTCGTAGAAGTAAACATTATATTTCTCCAGACCTGAAGCCGGATCGTATTTTGGATAAATGAGCTGATACAAATTCACAGTTTTTGTAGCTGCGGGTGTTGCCGAATTATCGCAAACCACCGCTGGATTAAAATTGAGCGGTGCCGGAAGTTTTTCACTGAGATATTCGAGCTGGTTACTGTCTGAACCTGATGAACAGATCGTACCATCCGGCTTTTTAACTCTTACAAAAAATTTACCGGGCGCATCAGTGACCCTACTTAAATAAATTTCATTGTTTGTGCTGATAATTGCGGAATTTCCGACGCGGTACCATTCATACTTCAGAGCAGGATCATAATTGGTGACTTTCATGATGACCTGGCAGTTATCGAGTTGTTTGGTAATAACAGGAGTCTGCACTTTTTTAAAAGTAACCTGATCCGAAACCATTGGTCCAACCTGAGCTCCGGAAGGATCGTGATAGGTTACCTCAACTTTCAATACGTCATTATCATTGGGTATAAACCCAGAAAGTGTGTTTCCCGTTTCTGTGAGTTGGTTGGCATTCTGAAACCATTTAAATTTTGGGGTTAGATTTTGGTTTGGGGTGAAAAGCCACGCGTTTCCTTCACTTCGCCACTTACCGTTGTTGTAATTATAAGCCGTATTACTGTGCGTAGGAACTTTAAACTTGGAAGCATCGTCATTCTGAATTCCTAAGATGGCATTGTAAGTATCCTCTGTTTTATTATTTACGTAAATAACCATTCTGCCATCTTCAAGCAGAAGCACATTACTGAAATAGCTTACGCTGGAAATTCCGCCTGTTCCATTGGTTCTGATCTGATTCTGGAAAGAAACAATGAGACCGTTTACTCCGCCCACAGTCACATTTTTATAAAGGTAAGTTACACTGGAATTCTGAGAGCGCGGAACAAGATCGGTATAGCCAAAGAAGATCTGGGCCAGATTAAGTTCCTGCGCGGGATTGGTGCGGTAAACTTTGTTGTAATCAGTAGAAGGCAAAGCAGAATATGAATTATATCCCGGTATCCCGCTGTACGTACGGTCGATGTATGTATTTACGTCTTTCAGATTTTCAAGTTCCGGATCGTTGGTAAATACGAGTCTACCATTGCTACCTGCCACTACCCGAGTGTAATTTTTCCCGTAAAAACTGAAGGTAAAACCAATCGGAAACGATTCACTGAATTTATTGGAACCTGTTGCAGGAAAAGTGATAGGAATTGATCCTGCGGAAAGAGGGAATGCAGAGGGAAGCACACTTGTCTCCTGATAATCCCCCGTAGAAGTAGCTACTGCATCAACCTTCAGATTAAAACTTTCACCGGTACAGAAATACTGCTGGGCAGGATATACCACATTATTTGCAGGATTATAGAGATTTACGGACTGGGCAAAGGCTGAGACAAATGATAAAATAAACAGTAAAAAATAAATCTTCCGCATCAAATAAGTGTTTAGTCAAAATTACGACATTATTATGAACCAAAATTTGGCCAATTTTATTATGTAGAACCAAAAAAAATATGATTTTTAGAATTTTCTTTTACATTTGTGTAAATTATTATTTTTATGAATCAGCTTTTCAGAAGAAAACAGTACAGTGAAAGCGATCAGTCATCGGGACTGTTGCGGGTTTTGGGTGTTTGGGATATTGTATTTTTTGGAATCGCTGCCATAATTGGAGCCGGAAGTTTCAGCAGTTTGGGCGAAGCAGTTTTCCGTGGAGGGCCCGGCGTGATTGTATTATACGTAATCTGCGGTTTTGCATGTGGTTTCACGGCACTCTGTTACGCTGAATTTGCCAGCCGTATACCTCAGGCTGGTTCGGCTTATACTTACGCTTACGCAAGTTTCGGTGAATTAATTGCCTGGATCATCGGTTGGGCGCTGATCATGGAATATTCTTTCGGAAATATTTATGTTGCCTTTTCGTGGAGCGATTATTTTACAAGTTTTATGGAAAGAATCGGGATACATATTCCCGACTATTTGACCTGCAGCTATACTGAAGCCAAAAAAGCTTTTCTTGGCGGTTCAGAAAACAAGGAACTGCTGAATGCCTGGAGCAGCGCACCTCTTATAGGCAATCTAAAATTTATTGTTGATGTGCCTGCACTTGTAATCAACGGTTTGATTACGTGGCTGTGCTATGTTGGGGTAAAAGAGTCTAAAAACTTCAACAATATTTTTGTCCTTTTAAAACTCTTCATCATCCTTTTGGTAATCGCTGTAGGAATTGCATATATCAATACCGATAACTGGTTTCCTGCAAGTCCGGAAACGGGTGTTCAGTCTTTTATGCCGAATGGCTTTACTGGCGTGATGAGTGCTGTATCAGGTGTTTTCTTTGCTTATATCGGTTTTGATGCCTTAAGTGTTTTATCAGAAGAAACTAAAAATCCACAGAAGAATCTACCGCGAGGAATGATTATTTCGCTTGTATTGTGCACAGTGATTTACATTGTATTAACACTCGTACTGACGGGAATGGTAGATTACCGCAAGTTTGACGGCATCGGTGATCCGCTGGCCTACATTTTCGCAGGTTCAAATGCGAATGTTCCCTGGATGGAGTTTGTGGTTTCTTTAGGAGCAATCATTGCCATTACTACCGTGTTACTCGTCTTCCAGATGGGGCAGCCGAGAATCTGGTATGCGATGAGCCGTGACGGACTGATGCCGAAAAAATTCATGACCATTCATCCGAAACATAAAACACCTTCTTACGCAACCATTATTACGGGACTGGTTGTAGGAGTTCCGATTCTTTTTACGGATAAATCTTTTATTCTTGATTTCACAAGTATCGGGACAATTTTCGCGTTTGTTCTGGTTTGCGGAGGTGTTTTACTCCTACCCGCTAAACAGAAGCTGAAAGGAAGATTCCATATGCCTTATATTAATTCAAGATTTATATTTCCGGTAACATTTCTGGGCGGCCTGTTTTTCTTTTACTGGTGGCAGCCGGAATTTTTCCACAATCTAACCGATTGGCATGATCCTGCAGAAGGTGAATTCCGGATTTCAATTATTGTTTTCATTATTATTAATCTGGTGCTGTGCGTTTTAGCTTTTGTGAAGAATTTATCTCTGATTCCGCTAGTAGGTCTCAGTTCCTGTCTTTATCTCCTTACGGGGATGACGCATAATAACTGGTTCTGGTTCCTGCTGTGGTTCGCTATTGGCATGATTATTTATTTCTCTTACGGGTTCAAAAACAGTAAACTGAATAACGACCTGAATGGTGATTTAAATTAGAAAAAATGCCTGAGCGAATAAAAACATTTAAAGAATTCTATCCATATTATCTAAACCAGCACAGTAAAAAACTTACCCGTATCTTCCATTTTGCAGGGACGTTTCTTGTACTTGGAGTTATTATTTATGTACTGCAGTCGGGCAAAGAACGGTTTCTTTGGTATATTCCGATTTTAGGGTGGGGTGTTTCAGCGTTCAGCCATTATGTTTTCGAGAAAAATGTACCCACGGCTTTCAAATATCCCATTCTAACTATAATCAGTGATTTCAGGATGTTTTTTGAACTGCTGACCGGAAAGCTGAAAATTTAAAGCATAAAAAAACTCCCTTTCGGGAGTTTACTGTTATTGGAATAATGTCTTTTCAGTTTCTTTTGCTTTGGTTAAGGCTTCAGTAATTTTAGCTAATGCATTGTCGTAGTTTGGTGGAGTATTCCACTTCCCTTTAATGATGGCATTCTTAACATTGTCATTGGCAAAGTGAAGGCTGTTATCATTAAGATTCACAATTCTGTTATCGATGTAGGTATATCCGGCTCTTCCGGTTTCTATCATGCTGTAATAGCTAATAATCACTCCCCAGTTTACGTTTACAAAAGCAACCTCATCAATATCATACTTAGCCTTTAAGTAACGGAAGTCATAATTGGAGTACTTCTTACCTTCTACCTTATCACCTTTGAATTTTTCGGCAGTCTTGTAGTCAAATGTATCATTAATTAGTACAACTTCTTTGCCTTTGGAGCGCAAAAGTTCGCTATACATACTAATTAACTCCTGCTTTGGATCCTGATTTTTTTTTGCAAGATCAAGAAGCGGCTGGTACTTGTCACCAGATGTTACTGCCAAATCAAGAAGCCCCTGAGAACCTTCTCTGAATTTTTGTGGCTCATTAACATTTACAAACAGACCAATCTTAGATGGTTTTGAAAAATATTCTGCATTCATGGGAACCTGAACCTGGCAGGACATCATAATAAAAAAAAGAGCGATAAGCCCCAGAAGATTAAGTTTTTTCATTGATAATTATTTTTAATAAAACTAAGAATACTTTGCGATTACACAAATTTTTTATGAGTGATTCTCATCATAAAAAAATCCCGAAATTAAATTTCGGGATTTTTACGTTTTTAATGAATATGCGAACTTGGTGGAGGCGGCATTTTTGTGTTGCCGGTTTCCTCAATTTTCTGCGTGGCAGCCATTGAAACTACCAGATCGTTCAGCATAGAACTCGCTGCGCTTGGTGAGTTAGGCAACAGTACCAAATTGCTTCGGTTGTTGGCTCCAATCGAATGTAAAGTATCATAATGCTGCGTTACAACAATCAATGCAGATGCTTCCTGAGAAGAAATCCCTGCCTCGTTGAGCATTTTTACGGATTCTTCCAAACCTTTTGCAATCTCTCTTCTTTGGTCCGCGATCCCCATACCCTGAAGTTTTTTAGATTCAGCCTCTGCTTTTGCTACAGCAACGATTCGGATTTTCTGAGCTTCAGATTCGTATTCTGCGGCCGTTTTTTCTCTTTCAGCTGCATTAATCCTGTTCATCGCGTGTTTTACCTGCTCATCCGGATCAATATCGGTAACGAGGGCTTTAATAATGTCGTAACCGTAACTTTGCATCGCTTCCTGAAGTTCACCTTTCACGGCAATCGCCACATCATCCTTTCTCACGAAAACATCATCAAGTTTCAACTTCGGAACTTCTGCTCTTACCACATCAAAAACATAAGAAGTGATCTGATTTTCAGGATTTTCCAGACGGTAAAATGAATCTGCAACTTGTGCGGTAATTACTTGATACTGAACAGAAACTTTCATCCTGATAAATACGTTGTCGAGTGTTTTCGTATCAATAATAACATCCAATTGCTGAATTCTGAGGTTCATGCGTTTCGCAACCTGATCGATAAACGGGATTTTAAGATGCAGCCCCGACTGGCGCACCACATGAAATTTACCCAGACGTTCCACGATCGCAGCAGTAGCCTGCTTAACCGTAAAAAACGAGGCAAAGAGGACGATAAGTCCCAAGAAAATAATAATTCCTAAATACGTCATTGTTTAATTTTTTTTGTAGGTTAATAAAGAACTTGTACTGCTTAAAGATAATGAATTTTTACCGAAACTACACGGTCATTCCGATATCAATTCCTTTAATTTTCCTATAAAGATCTGTCGCATAATTATCGGTCATACCCGAAACAAAATCGATAACGCCCAAAACTTTCTGATAATCTGTTCCTTCGTCATAAACAAACTGCTGCGGCAAAAGCTTTAGCGCCATCTTATCATAAGATTTTCGCGCATCTTTTGGCTTTAAAACCGGTGGGATAAAATGATTCAGCAATTCATACATTACATTGTACCCGGCATTTTCAATCTCGATTACATTTTTGTGGTTATAAATTTTAGCGATCGAAAAATTTTCAATTTCCTGTAGAGACGGATTATCAGCCTTATAAATATCAAGTAAGGCTTTGTCTAAGCTGCCATCTAAAATTTTAGAGAAGTTCTGCTGATAAAGCTCAATGGATTTATTGATGAGCGCATTGATTACTTTCGCTCTTAAATAGGAAATTCTTTCGTTAGGATTCGTAAGTATCGTAAGTTTCTCTTCTACCCTTTCAATGTTTTGATTTTCGGATTTAATAAGGTCCAGAAAAAGATTCTCACAGTCGGATGTCGAAACAATTCCCAAACGGTGTGCATCTTCCATATCGATGATATTGTAGCAGATATCATCGGCAGCTTCAACGAGCCATACGAACGGATGTCTTTTAAAGATTACAGGTTCTTCATTTTCGTGAATTAAATTCACGCCTTTTGCGATTTCCAGAAAGGTATCTTTTTCATTTTGAAAAAATCCGAATTTTTTGCGGTGAATAATTCCTTTTTGCTTGGCAATCGCTTCGCACGGATATTTTGCAATACTGGCCAAAGTAGAAAAGGTAAGTTGAGTTCCGCCTTCGTCCTTACCGTTCTGCTGGTGCGTTAAAACCCTGATTGCGTTGGCATTACCCTCAAAATTTACCAAATCTGCCCATTCTTTTTCGGAAAATCTCGGCTTTAGATGATTTTCATTTTTTTCAAAATAACTCGCAATTGCATCTTCACCGGAATGCCCGAAAGCAGGATTCCCTACGTCGTGGCAAAGGCATGCGGCCGCGATTACGTTCTGCAGATTGTGCTGATAAAAATTTCTCGCATTTTCATCCAAATCATTTTTGTAGTTATCGAAGATAAATTCACCTGCTGCACTGCCCAAACTCCTTCCTACAGAAGAAACTTCGAGAGAATGCGTCAACCGGTTATGAACGAACACACTTCCCGGGAGCGGAAAAACCTGGGTTTTATTCTGAAGTCGCCGGAATGCCGCCGAAAAGATGATCCGGTCAAAATCTCTTTGAAAATCAGTTCTGGAAGCAGCAGTCGCGGCATTTTGTCCGGTCCGTTGATTGGTGAAAATCTTATTTAAATCCATCCTTCAAAAATACATTTTTTATTGTGCTTTTTAAAATGGTTTGAGTTTTGAATTCACGTTATAAAACCAGGAAACATGCCGGAAGGTCCATCCATATTAATTCTGAAAGAGTTAGCCCATAAATTTATCGGTCAAACCGTTATCGCAGCGAACGGCAATGCCAAAATTGAAATGGAAAAATTACCTGGATTAATTTTTGAAGAGTACCGTATTTTCGGGAAGCAGACTTATCTGGTAATGCAAAAACACGTCATCAGAATACATCTTTTAATGTTCGGCTCCTATTCCATTGATGAACAGACCAAACCCGACCGGCAATTACGGCTGCATCTGAAATTTGAAAACGGTGATCTGTATTTTTATTCCTGCTCCGTAAAACTTGTAGAAAGTACAGTTCTGAAGGAAATCGACTGGAATGCCGATGTTTTAAGCGACGCCTGGAAACCCCTTAAAGCCAGAAAAAAACTAAAAGTTCAACCTCATATGATGGTTTGCGATGCGTTGCTGGATCAGAATATCTTTTCCGGCGTTGGCAATATTATTAAAAATGAAGTGCTCTTCAGAATCGGTGTACATCCCGAAAGTCTCATCGGAAAACTCCCGCCTAAGAAAATGTCCGCCCTTATATTCGAGGCCCGAAATTACAGTTTTGATTTTCTTCGCTGGAAAAAAGATTACGTCCTGAAGAAACACTGGCTGGTTCACACCAAAAAAATCTGTCCGCAGTGCGGAAATCCTTTAACAAAAAGCCACACGGGACTTAGCAACCGCCGCAGTTTCTTCTGCGAAAAAGACCAGAAGCTTTATTCATAAAACTAATTCTCTTGCTTTATTAAATTCAAGGTCAATCGTCCAAAACACCTTCTACATACGGAAATTTTCTTTGATATCCCATTTGCATCTGCAACATTGTTGTGCTATCATTGCAAAAAATTATTTATGAAGAATTTATATTTTCTCGCTACAGCCTTTTTCTGCAGCACTATTTCTGCACAAAACCAAATTTCATTTGAAACTTCCGAAGGCTACCAGTTGGGAAGTATTAACGGACAGAAATCATGGCAGATTACCGATGATGGCGAAGGTAATTTTGTGCAAAACCAGATGGTTACAGACGAGAAATCCAGCAACGGTACTTTCTCCTTTAAAAATGGCTATACCGATGAATATGGAGGACAGTTCTATCCTATCATCGGCGCACAGAAGGATTTTGATCAGCCACTGGATTATAACGACGCTACTGTTTCATTTGATGTTTTAGTGACTGAAACCGAAGGTTCCAATTTTGAGATGGCAGCCTACGGAATCAGTGCCACTCAGGAGTATTACCCTGTTTTTGACTTGGCTTTCGATTGGGAAGGAACCCTAAAAGTAGTAAGCAATATCGATTACGATATGGAAGATACAGGATTTGCATGGGAAGCGAACAGATGGTATTCCATAAAAGTAATGGTTTCTGCAACAGAAATTAAATATTTCGTAGACGGAGCGTTAATTTATACTACGCCGAACTTCACGCAGATTGATCTCTTAGGGATGAACTTCCTCCACGATAATTTTGGCGGCGATGGATACATCGACAACATTAAGATTAATGAGGTAGAAATGTCGGTAAACAATGTGAAGAAAGGAAATGTTGCAGTATACCCAAATCCTGTAAAAAACAACCTGAACCTGAATCTTCCGAACGGTGAAAAAGTTTCACAAATTCAGATTTATAATATGGCAGGGCAACTTCTGGTAACAAAAACAGCCTCTGGAAAATCAATTGATCTACAGGACCTAAAAGCCGGCGCCTATCTCATTAATATGATCAGCACAAAAGGAAGTACTTACTCTTCAAAATTCATAAAAGAATAAGCATCAGACAAACAGTGTCTACTCATAAAAAATTCCCGGACTTTCGTTCGGGAATTTTATTTTTAAGAATGCTAAAAGGAAATTTTTACATATAACTTTCAATTGGTGCGCAGGTGCAGATTAGGTTTCTGTCACCATAAGCTTCGTCAACACGTGAAACCGACGCAAAGAATTTATGGTCGCGAACCCAATCCAGCGGATAGGCAGCTTTTTCTCGACTGTAAGGTTTATCCCATGAGTCCGAAATAACCAGCTGTTCTGTGTGAGGCGCATTTTTCAATACGTTATTTGCGGTATCAGCAGTTCCTTCAGCGATTTCTTCGATTTCTTTTTTAATTGAGATCAAAGCTTCTGCAAAACGGTCGATTTCTCTTTTGCTTTCAGATTCTGTAGGCTCAATCATTAAAGTTCCAGCCACAGGAAAACTCACTGTTGGTGCATGGAACCCATAATCCATCAAACGTTTTGCGACATCAGCAACTTCAATCCCAAGTGGTTTAAACTGTCGGAAATCTACAATACATTCATGAGCTACTCTTCCTGCAGCATTTGCGTAAAGAATTGGGAAATGTTCTGCTAAAACCTCTTTCAGATAATTGGCATTCAATATCGCGTGCTCTGTAGATTTTTTCAACCCCTCAGTTCCAAGCATTTTAATATAGGCGTAGGAAATATTTAAAACCAGTGAAGATCCGTAAGGTGCAGCTGAAATTGCGTCTATGGCTTCTTTATCACCGATTTTGATATTCGGATTCGATGGTAAAAACTTTACCAAATGTTTCGCAACGCAAATCGGACCAACTCCCGGACCGCCGCCTCCGTGAGGAATCGCGAAGGTTTTGTGAAGATTCAGGTGGCAAACATCTGCCCCGATATTTCCCGGAGAGGTGAAACCTACCTGCGCATTCATGTTCGCGCCGTCCATATAAACCTGTCCGCCGTTGTCGTGAATCAGTTTTGTGATTTCTTTAATATTATCATCAAAGAATCCATAAGTTGACGGATAAGTAATCATCGCTGCAGAAAGGTTTTCTGCGTGCTGCTCTGCTTTAGCTTTCAAATCATCGAAATCGATTTCTCCGCTTTCAAGATTTTTAACCACAACCACCTTCATACCCGCAATTACTGCAGAAGCTGGATTTGTACCATGTGCAGACTGTGGGATCAGAACGATATTTCTGTGGCTTTCTCCACGTGATTTGTGATACTCGCGAATTACCATCAAACCTGCATATTCACCCTGAGCTCCGGAATTTGGCTGAAGCGAAGTACCGGCGAAACCTGTAATTTCAGCAAGATCTTTTTCCAACTCCTTAATTAACTGCTGATATCCGCCAGCCTGATCTGTAGGAACGAATGGATGTACACTGCCCCATTCCGGCCAGGAAATCGGCAGCATTTGGGTCGCAGCATTAAGTTTCATAGTACATGAACCTAAGGAAATCATCGAATGTGTCAATGACAGATCTTTTCTTTCCAGACGCTTGATGTAGCGCATTAACTCTGTTTCCGTGTGATATTTATTGAAAACTTCTTCTTTTAAAATCTCATCAGATCTTAAAGAATTTTCAGGAATCTGTAGTTCATCTTTAATCACAAGTTTGAAACTCTGTTTATCTCTAAACTGTGCAAATGCATCAAAAAGAATCTGCAGTTTCTCCAGCGTTGTAGTTTCGTTCACTGCAATGCTTACAAAGCCTTCTGTGAAATAATTAAGGTTGATTTTATGATCAAGCATTAAAAACATCAAAGATTTTTTATCATCCTCACTAATGCGGAATTTTACCGTATCGAATATCGGTTCTTCTACAATGTCGTATCCTAAAGCCTTTAAACCGCTGTGAAGTGCGTTTGCTTTGAAATGAATCTGCTCTGCAATGAAATTAAGGCCTTTCGGACCGTGATAAACCGCATACATCCCCGCCATAACTGCTAAAAGCACCTGAGCGGTACAGATATTAGAAGTTGCTTTTTCTCTTTTAATATGCTGCTCACGGGTTTGCAAAGCCATTCTCAGTGCACGCTTGCCATATGCATCCTGAGAAACACCGATAATTCTTCCCGGAATGTCTCTCTTATAATCTTCTTTACAGGCAAAAAATGCAGCGTGAGGTCCACCGTAACCCATCGGAATCCCGAATCGCTGTGTGGTTCCTACGGCACAGTCGGCGCCCATTTCAGCCGGTGATTTGAGTTTCACCAACGCCATTGGATCACTGGCAACAACTACCTGAAGGTTTAGCTCTTTATATTTCTTGATGTTTTCGGTATAGTCGAGGACAATTCCGTTTTTACCGGGATACTGAAGTAAAACTCCGAAATACGATTCATCAAAATCATGGTTCTCGTGATCACCTTCAACAATCTGGATTCCCAAACCTTCCGCTTTTGTTTTCAATACCGCAACCGTTTGTGGAAGCACCAGGTCTGAAATGAAGAATTTATTAGCCTCGGATTTTCTCTGGTCCTTTGTTCGGCTTTCGAAGAACATATGCATGGCTTCTGCCGCAGCCGTAGATTCGTCTAAAAGAGAAGCGTTTGCCAGTTTGAAACCTGTTAAATCACAAACTACGGTTTGAAAATTCAATAGCGCTTCCAATCTACCCTGTGCAATTTCTGCCTGATAGGGAGTATAAGCGGTGTACCACGACGGATTTTCGAGAATATTGCGCTGGATCGCGCTTGGCAAAATAGTATTGTGGTAACCGAACCCGATATAATTATCGAAAAGTAAATTCTGTGCTGCCAATTCCTTAGAATGCGCTAACATTTCGTACTCTGAAAGAGCCGGGGAAATGCTTAAGTCTTTTTCTAAACGGATTGAATTGGGAATGGTTTGGGCAATTAATTCATCAATACCCGAAACACCAATTTCCTGTAACATTGCCTGTTTGTCGGCTTCGTTCATAGAAATGTGGCGGTTTACAAACTGTGTAGTGTTCATTATTTTTACTGGATTTATTTAGAAATAAAGGTTCGTAAAAATACAATATTTTGATGAACAGTACAATTGATAAATTTCATGTGCGAAACACAAAAAAGCTTGTCAGCTATTTTGATTTATTCTAAATTAGAATTACATTTGCACCATGAACTCACCAATCATTCCCTTCAAAGTTGCACCATTAACACCTTTCTACCATAAAACGGAGGAAATGTTCTGTGACAAGAAAAAATGCTGCAAGAAATTCAAAAAAGGAAAACGCTGCAAAAAGTGTCCTGGAAGACTGAAAATGGCATAACTGCATTTTACAACCAGTCGGAATTTTATCCTGCAAATGTTTTTACTAAAAGCAGTATTGCAATTACAAGAAAAATTATTGCCAGCGTAATTTTCAGCGCCTTTGGCTGGCCGCCTGGGTTAGTTCGCGTTGGTGTTTGCGGCTTGAAAAGTTCTTCGACACCTTCTCTGAATTTTTCTTTTTCCGAATCGAAAACCTGATTAATTGTTATTCCCCGCACTACTGTTTTATTGAGAAGAGAATTCGTCGCATGAAGCAACAACTGAAATTTCCCGTCTTTAAATTCGGTAATTCTAATCTTCTTTTCTCCGTAGCTTTTTTCTAAACCAAAAGGCAGAACTTTAACCACGTCGGCATGGTTTGTCTGCCATGTAATAATGACCTCTTCCCCTTTCTGAACATTGATTTTATTTACTGAAAACGATTTTATCGCCGGCGGAAGATTTGGGCGGAAGGCCCTTTGCTGATGGCTTAAATTATCGTCATAAATCCGTCTTCTTTCTTTATCGCCGAGCGTTTCATACGCTTCCTGAATTTCCATAAAGCGGTGTGCGAAAAATTCATCGTTTTCATTTTTATCGGGATGATATTTCAGCGACAATTTTCTGTAGGCTTTTTTAATGTCTTCATCAGAAGCATTTTCTTGTACACTCAGAAAATAATAATAATTCTTCATTATGGAATACAGAATTCGGTTTTGGGGTGTAAAAGTAAGGATTTAAAAAAATTAGTACTCCACAAAAAAGCGGAAAGTTTGAGTTTCCGCGTAATTATTGATTACTGTTCGGCTAATTTTTTCAGCACTTCGAAACCTTTATTAAAACCGTTGTTCATATGTTCTTCATATTCCTGCAGCGTGTGCAGAATCGCGCGAACATGAGTCGTATTCTCATCAATCTTCCGCAGGAAATACTGTTCTTCAGCGCCACTCCATTCCTTTACTTCACGGCTTTCAGTATCTTCAACCCCTTCGCTAAGGATGCCAAGGTGGCTGAAAACTACTTCACATGGAGCATTCAGACTTTTTATGGTAGCAACCATGCCGTTTCCGTGGCCGTCAAGAAAATAAGTTTTTCCGTTAATCTGCCAGTCAGTTTCAAATTGAGATTCCGGACTGAAAAATTGGGTCCATTGTGTATAAGTTTCTGGTGACCAAAGCAAATCCCATACTTTTTGAATGGGTGCGTTTATTGTTATTTCGTAATTTAAGGTTTCCATCATAATAGTGTTTAAAATTTTTATGATTCTGAGAGTTTTTTGATCTTTTCGAAATTAGGTGGATATTTTGAATTGAAAAAATCAACAAATTCATCCAAAGCATTTACTTTTCCAGTAAGAAGTGTGCCGTTTTCATTGGATTCAAGAATATAAGCTACCGTAGAATCCTCCCAATCCTGTGGGCTGAGCTCGCCATCGTAAATCCAGCCCAGATGTTTCATTACCAATTGTCTGTTGGGAATATTTTTCTCAATCTGATTATACATTCCGTTGTTTTCTGAATCAAGAAATCTCATGATGCTGCCTTCTTCCCAGTTTCCTTCAAAGTAAGTTCCTTCATTCATTGCCGAAGGCCAATTTCCGTCGGCATCTTTACTAAATAGAATGCTCCAGACTTTCTCTGCCGGTGCGTTAATCTGAATTTTGAATTCTAAAAGTTTCATTATGCCAAATTTTTAAGAGTGGTAAGCTTTTTCCAGATCTGCAATTACAATTTTTTGCATTCCAGACATTTCCTGCATCACTTTTTGTGATTTATAGGGATCAGAATCATTCATAAGTTCGATGAGTTTTTTAGGTACAATCTGCCAGCTCATACCGAATTTATCTTTCAGCCAACCGCACATACTCGCTCTTCCGCCTTCGGCAATAAGTGAGTTCCACAGGTGATCTGTTTGTTCCTGATCATCCGTCATTACCACCATAGAAATTCCCTCGTTGAAATCAAACTGATGATCATAAGAATTATCCATACAGAAAAAACTATAGCCGTCGATTTCGAAATGCGCGTGCTGAACATTCTCCTGAACTTCATGGGTTTCGTTTCCTACTCCGTCACCGTATTTCAGAACACCGCCAACCTTTGAATCAGGAAAAATCTTGGTATAAAGCTCCATTGCTTCCATCGCTTTGCCGTTATTCCCGTGAATATACATGAGCGTCGGAACAATCTTCTGCTCGCCCATTTTTTCACCTAAATAGACTTGCCAGGTAACTCCGTATTTATCACGGACCCATCCGTACTTTTTACTCCAGGGATATTCGCCCAGCTCCATCAGCACGATGCCTCCATCGGCTAAAGGCTTCCAGTACTTTTCAACTTCTTCAGGTGTTTCGCATAAAACCATAAAGGAAACCGAAGCATTCTTTTCGAATTGCGGACCGGCATTCAGGATCATCATTCTCTGACCGAAAAGCTCGAAATTGATGACTACGGGAGTATCTACGGTAATCTTTCCGCCGAAAATATCTGTATAGAATTGGGCCGCTTCGTTCCCAGTCCTGTCAAACCAAAGACATGGAAATATATTGTTTTTCATTTTTTGAAGATGTTAAAAGTTATTTTTCTATTTCCTGTTTCCGGAATTTTATAATTCTCCTTATTAATTCATAAGGAATTTCACTATTTAAAGGAAACTGTACCGAACCTTTACCCTGTTTACATTCCGAAAGTTCCTTTTTAAATTCCTCATGGCCGGTTGGCGTCGCATACAAACCGATATGATTTTTGTAGCCTGCAATGTAAACCAAAGGTTTAATATTCAGAAAATATCCGGGCATTGCGTAGCTTATTTTTTCTTCGGCTTCGGGGGCTTCCTCAAAAATTATCGTTCTGATCCGGGCTAATATTTCCTGGACATTGGCGGGGAACTGTTTAATATAGATATCGGCTGTTTCCATGGCTAAAGTCAGTCAGCAAACTGTTCCAGCGATTTTTTGAACATTAGATATGTCTCTCTGTATTGTTCCAAATCTCTGGTGGATGAATATTTGACCCCAAAAACTTTGTTTATTTTACTGTCTGTTTCGGATGTTGACTCGTAGGACCTAAAATATGACCCGTCTTTTGCTTTTATTGTCCATCGTTCTACCTCTAAGCCGTTTTGCACTGCTGATGCAGAATCTACTAAAGTTTCGTTAGGCTGAAGTTCAATATCGGTTGGCAAACCGCTCCATTGCGGCGAAAATACATAAAACTGAACTTTACCGTCGGGAGCGGTAAATAACGCACTGTCATAACCTTCCACGCTTGTTGATGATGCTAAAGAATTTACCGCTTTAAAAGAAGAAGGATAATCGATCTCGAACCAAGCACCCTTATATTTTTTAACATTTTTTGAATCTCCGGGCGTTTTCTTATCGGTGACCTCTATCTGTGCAGAATCAGCCTTAATGCTATTACTGTTTTTTTGAACTTCTTTATTACAGGAATTACAAAACAGCAGTAATAAAATACTGGGCAGTATATTTTTAGTTATTTTCCACATACTTATGAAAACGGTCTAAAATTGCATACCAACCTACGCGCTGCATCTCTGTAGAATTCTGAACTTCGGGTTCAAAAATCTCCACGATTTCTGTGGTATTCTCATCGATTTTATTAAACTGTACTTCAATCCTACGGCCGTCATCCAGATGGCTTTTTACATTTTCAAGTAAACGGATCTCATCAATATATCCAGAGAAGTTATAACCGAAACTTTTATCTTTATATTCCAGACGGTAATCGAACCTGCCACCTTCCCGGAAATCACTTTCAGCTTTCGGGCAGTGCCAGTTGGTCGTTGGGAAATTCCATTTCACTATATGTTTTGGGTTATAAAAATAATCCCAAACTTTATGAACAGGTTTCAGGATCGTAATTTTAACTGTAATTGGATCTGTCATATTTAATTTTTCCTAAATTTAATGAAAAAGATCGGGACTCTCAAAATAAGACCTTTTCATAATCCCAAACGACAGACTTAAGTTAACCAAATTTTATTCTGTTTCTGTGTCACCTTCATTTTCCTTTCCGAATACCATATAACTGACCAGCGAAGTAATTTTACCATCCCGAACAGTGTACACATCTGCAAAATGAGAAGTTTCCTGTTTGCCATGTCTTTCTGTAAGGATATTTCCGTCTGCAATTACTACATCACCTTCTCCAATGACATTGTTGATTTGCAGTTTTAAAACTTTTTCCGGGCCGTCATTTGATAGAAAGTTGTAGAGATTTTCTTTCCCCACAATATCATCCATCCCGAAACCTGGCCAGTTTACCCTTACATCATCAGATAACACTTCGTAAGCCTTATCATTATCCACAAAAAGATTTTCGAAAAACTGTTTTGCAATCTGCTTATTATCCATGATCTTTAATTTTTAAGGTTGATTTTCTGAATTAAAAAACCTTAATAGCAAAAGCTGTTAAGGTTTGATGTTTTTATTTCAATGCGTTCAGTGCTTTATCATAATCCGGCTCCTGAACAATTTCGGGAATCTGCTCAGTGTAAATTACTTTGCCGTGTTCGTCCGTTACAATCACCGCACGGCTCAGCAAACCTTTCATTGGTGAATCGAGTAATGTTACGCCATAATCATCGCCGAAAGTTCCGCGAAAATCCGAAAGTGATTCCACATGATCTAAACCTTCAGCTGCACAGAATCGTCCTAACGCAAAAGGTAAATCTCTGGAAACATTTATTACAACAGTATTTTCCAAATCGCCTGCTTTTTCATTGAATTTTCTTGCAGACGCGGCACAAATGCCTGTATCAATGCTCGGGAAAATATTAAAAATTTTCTTTTTGCCATC
Organism: Kaistella faecalis; assembly: GCF_019195395.1. Classification (NCBI taxonomy): domain Bacteria; kingdom Pseudomonadati; phylum Bacteroidota; class Flavobacteriia; order Flavobacteriales; family Weeksellaceae; genus Kaistella; species Kaistella faecalis. The sequence continues at coordinate 2,516,594 of NZ_CP078067.1, read as the reverse complement.
GTAATCAGAAAGTACTTTCACCTCCAGTTTATCATTTACTAAAGCGAAATCTTTCACCGTTAAACCAATTTCAGGTAAGTGACCGATTGTTTTTATTTTGTCTCCTTTCAATGTAATATCTGCCATAATTTTATTTTTAGTGTTTCTCAAAATTAGCGATAAAATGGCAAATTTTATTTTAAATAAAGGTTAAATTAATCTTAAAGTTAGCAAACCGCCTCTTTCATACTCCTTTTAAATTCCTTAAATTTGTGATTCTTAAAATTAAATTCAAATATTAAAATAATGTCAGAAAAATCCAAAATTGTCTACACCTGGACTGATGAAGCTCCGATGTTGGCCACCCATTCTTTTTTACCAATTGTTGAAGCATTTACCAAAACTGCAGACATCGAAATCTCACCCAAAGACATTTCACTTTCAGGAAGAATATTAGCCAATTTCCCGGAATTTCTGAATGTAGACCAAAAAGTGGAAGACGCTTTGGCCGAACTTGGAAAATTAGCAACAACCCCTGAAGCAAACATCATAAAACTTCCGAATATTTCAGCATCTGCACCACAGTTGGACGAAGCGATTGCGGAATTGCAGCAGCAGGGTTTTGCAGTCCCAAATTATCCGGCTGAGCCTAAAAACGCGGAAGAAGAAGCCATTAAAGCAAAATATGCAAAGGTTTTGGGAAGTGCGGTAAACCCGGTTCTTCGTGAAGGAAATTCTGACAGAAGAGCACCGAAAGCAGTAAAAAATTACGCCAAAGCCAACCCACACAGAATGGGAACCTGGGCTGCAGATTCTAAAACAAAAGTAGCTCATATGACCGCTGGTGATTTCTACGGAACTGAAAAATCTGTAACTGTAGAAAACGATTCTCAGTTCAAAATTGAATTTTTCGGTAACGATGGTTCTGTGAAAGAACTGAAAGGACTTTCGCCTCTGAAAGCTGGAGAAATCATTGATACTTCTGTAATGAATCTTTCTGCGCTGAAAAATTTTGTTGCAGAAACCATCGCTGAGGCTAAAGCAGCAAATGTACTATTATCAGGACATTTGAAAGCAACCATGATGAAGATTTCTGACCCTATTATTTTTGGAGCGATGGTTCAGGTTTTCTTTAATGATGTTTTCACCAAATATGCTGATTTATTTAATGAACTTGATATCAATCCGAATAACGGACTTCAGGATTTATTTGATAAAATTGCAGGCAATGCCAAAGAAGCTGAAATTAAAGCCGATATTGAAAAAACCCTCGACAACGGACCTGCGGTGGCGATGGTAAATTCTGATAAAGGAATCACCAACTTCCACGTTCCTTCAGATATTATTGTTGATGCTTCCATGGCTGCGCTCATTAGAGGCGGCGGCAAAATGTGGAATAAAGAAGGTAAAGAAGAAGATACAATCGCCATGATTCCCGACAGAAATTATGCAGGATTCTATCAGGCTGCTATCGACGATATGAAGAAAAATGGTGCACTTGATCCACGCACAATGGGTTCAGTTCCAAATGTCGGTTTAATGGCCCAGAAAGCTGAAGAATATGGTTCGCACGATAAAACTTTCCAGCTGAATGCAGACGGAAAAGTAAAAGTTTCTGACGCTGACGGAAACATTTTCATGGAGCAGGATGTTCAGAAAGGTGACATTTTCAGAATGTGCCAGGTGAAAGACGCACCGATTCAGGATTGGGTGAAACTTGCCGTGAACAGAGCAAAACTATCCGACACACCGGCAATTTTCTGGCTCGATGATCAGAGAGCGCACGACCGCGAAATGATTAAGAAAGTTGAAAAATACCTGAAAGATTACGATACAACAGGCCTGGACATTCAGATTTTAAGTGTTGAGGATGCAATGACTTTAACTTTAGAAAGAATCAGAAAAGGTTTGGATACGATTTCAGTTTCAGGAAATGTACTCAGAGATTACTTAACTGATCTCTTCCCAATTTTAGAACTTGGAACGTCTGCAAAAATGCTTTCTATCGTTCCATTGATGAATGGCGGCGGACTTTTCGAAACCGGAGCCGGAGGTTCTGCACCGAAACACATCGAGCAGTTTATTGAAGAAGGATATTTAAGATGGGATTCTTTAGGAGAATTCATGGCACTTCAGGCGAGTTTAGAGCATTTGGCACAGACTCAAAACAACGAAAAAGCTCAGATTTTAGCAGATGCGTTGGATGTTGCGAACGAAAAATTCCTGGCAGAAGACAAATCTCCTGCAAGAAAAATAGGAAGCATCGACAATCGCGGTTCTCACTTCTATCTGGCAATGTATTGGGCAGAAGCTTTGGCTAATCAGACAAAAAATACTGAAATGGCTGCAACCTTCCAACCTATTGCAAAATCCATGTTTGAAAATGAAGCTAAAATTAATGAAGAATTAATCGGAGCTCAGGGCAAACCACAGGATATTGGTGGATACTACAAACCAAATTTTGGTAAAACCGATGCAGCGATGAGACCAAGCGCTACGTTGAACGAAATTATCAATGCACTATAAGTTTGATTATTTAAATTCAAACTGAAAATAAAAACTTCCCGATTTCCGGGAAGTTTTTTTATTTAAGATCATCAATGATTTTATAGATCTGATTGAAATATTTGCCGTAATACCGGTTAAACCAAAACTTTCCGAATACATAAAGGGCGCCTAATGTTCCGATACAGGTGGCTAGAAAAGTCAGGATAAATCGTAAACCTGTAATCTCCTGCAAAGGAGGTGTGTAATCGAAAACCAACAGCATTTCGCACACCACAAACGGCGCAAAAGCAATATAAAAAGCCAGATAATACTGCTCATTAAGTTTAAACTGGAATTTTAAATCCTTAAGTGCATCCCAGGTGTTAAGATTAATGGCGCTGATGTTTTTATAAAGCTGAAAGAATTTAAAAAAGTAAAAACTCGTAATCAGCATCATGGTGACTACTAAAGTAATAATGTACACTTTAAATTTGAAAAAATGCATATCCACCACTGCGAAGAAGAGAATTATAAATACAAACAACACGGCAGTCCAATAAAACTCGGTCCTCATATTCTTTCGGATTCTTTCCAGAGGAAGATGGATTTCCTTTTGGTTTTCTGTTGAAATTTCTGGAGTTTCAGCCACGTTTTCGTTGCTCCATATTTCTTTTAAATGATCAAGTTCCATAACTTTAGTGATTAATGAGTTCTTTTAATTTTTGTTTTGCGCGATTGAGTTTTACCCTCGCATTTACTTCCGAAATCCCTAACTGCTCCGCGGTTTCTTTTCCCGTGAAATCTTCCAGATAATAGAAGACCAGTGCTTTGTCGATCGCGTTCAGTTTGTTGATGGCTTCATACATTTTCTTGAGTTTAAGTTCCTCGCCATCATTATAATCATCATTCTTAATGTTAAAGTCTTCGATGCTGCTGTTCTGAATAAAACTTCTTTTCTTTTCAGATTTCAGAAAAACGATTGCCGTATTAAGCGCGATCCGGTAAAGCCAGGTAGAAAAAGCGCTTCTGCCTTCGAAAGTGGGATAGGCTTTCCAGACCTGGAATGTAATTTCCTGGAAAAGGTCCTTCTGATCGTCGAAATTATCCATATACATTTTAGAAATCTTGAAAATCATCCCTTTGTGTTTTTCAATACGTTCTAAAAATTCTTTTTCCAGTTTGGGCATCATGCAGTAATCTGTGAAGTAAGTAGCAATTTAAAATAATTGTTACAGAAAACTTAGGAAATATATTTATTTCACTTTACTTTCCCGAAATACCTTAATTTTACATCATGGAAAACAGCCATTTTTCTGTCATTCAAAAAAAAAGCAGCGATTTTGAAAAAGTGTTGAGTGATGCTTTTTACCATATTTTCCTGTTTCAGGGTAACGGAAAAATCATGGTCGATTTTGTTGAGTACAAATTCAGCGGTAGAACGGTTTTCTTTACTTCGCCTTTTCAGAATATACAGATTGTGAGCAAAGATATTTTTGAAATCCAGATGCTCAGTTTCCACGGCGATTTTTACTGTATCGAATATCATAAAAAAGAGGTTGCCTGCAATGGTTTGCTTTTCAATAACATTTATCTTTTTCCGCATTTTTCGCTTGATGAAACAACTTTCAACGAAATTTCCGAATATTTTCTGAAGATTGGCAACACCAACCCCAATGAAGATTTCGCTGTCGCTGTTTTACGATCTTATCTGCAACTCATACTGGCGATTTGCAGCCAAGTAAAAAGCACATTTCTGCCGGAAAAAGAATTAATTCAGAAAGATTTCAGCGGACTGAAGGATTTTCAGAATTTGGTGGAGCAACATTTTCTTACAGAAAAAAGTCCGGCTTTTTATGCAGATTTGCTCCATCTCACACCGAATTCTCTAAGCAAAAAGATCAAAGCCGAATTTAATAAAACGCCTTCACAAATCATTCAGGAACGGGTAATTCTCGAAGCGAAAAAGCAAATTCATCTCACCCGAAAATCCATGAAAGAAATTGCGGCTGAACTCAATTTTGAAGACGAATTTTATTTCAGTAAATATTTCAAGAAACGTACGGGTATTTCTCCGACACAGTTCCGCGAAGAAACCGGAATTTCAATTGTGGCAGATTTATACAAGTAACTACCAAAATTTTCCATTTTTCCAGTTCTTTATTCGACATAAATTTGCCACTAAATCAAATATTTATGTTAGAATTTTTAGCAAACTCACAAAAGAATTTCATCAACTTTCTTAGAATCGGAATTTTTGTTGTGATGGCCTGGATTGGCGGATTAAAAGCCTTTCAGTACGAAGCTGACGGAATTATACCATTTGTCGCTAACTCGCCGTTTATGAATTTTCTTCTCAGCAAAAGCGCTGACGATGCGGACAGCTACAAACTTCATAAAAACAAGGAAGGAGAAGTAATTCCCGAGAACATTAAATGGCACGAAGCCAACGGAACTTATGTGTTTTCTTACGGTTTGGGTGCTGTAATTGTTCTTTTCGGAATTTTTGTTTTATTGGGAATTTGGTTTCCAAAAGCCGGTCTTATTGGTGGAATTCTCACCGTTGTAATGTCGGTGGTAACACTCTCATTTCTCATCACAACTCCGGAAACCTGGGTTCCAGACCTGGGCGGACCAAATCATGGTTTCCCTTATCTTTCTGCAGCAGGCAGACTTGTTATTAAAGATATTATTATGCTTGGCGGCGGTTTTGTAATTGCAGCGGATTCTGCACAAAAACTTCTCCGGCAGAGAAAGAATAGTTTTTCATAGTTTGTGTTTTTTATGTTTAAAAAAACTTCCCCGGGTGAGTCACCCGGGGAAGTTTTGATTTATATTATTATTGATGTTATATTTTACATCATTTTAAGATTATTCACTTCGAGTTCACTAAGAATTCTCCAATGTCCGCGTTTGATGTTTTTCTTTGTCAAACCGGCGAACATCACTCTGTCGAGCGCTTCCACTTCGTAGCCCAATCTCTGGAAAATCCTGCGCACTACCCTGTTCCAGCCGATATGAATTTCGATACCCACTTCGTTTCTTGGCTTTCCTTCGATATAGGAGATACTGTCAACTTCCGCTACACCTTCTTCCAGACGTATTCCTTCAGCGATTGCGTTAAGGTCAGCTCTGTCTAGTTTTTTGTCTAAGGTAACATGATAAATTTTCTTCATATTGAACGACGGATGTGTAAGTTTTTTGGTCATGTGACCATCGTTGGTCAGCAAAATAACACCTGTCGTAGAACGGTCCAGCCTTCCCACCGGGAAAACTCTGTATGGTGAAGCGTTTGCCACTAAATCCATTACAGTTTTTCTGGCCTTTTCGTCTTTGGTTGTTGAGATATAACCTTTTGGTTTATTCAATAATACATAAACCGGTTTTTCAGGGGTGATTCCCTGTCCGTCGAAAATTACTTTATCTGTTTTCTGCACCTGATAACCCATTTCTGTCACCACTTTTCCGTTGACTTCAACCAAGCCTTGGGTAATAAGCTCATCAGCTTCACGGCGGGAACAAATTCCTGAGTTTGCAATGTACTTATTAAGACGGATACTTTCTTTGGGAGTTTCCTTCGCTAATTTATCGAATCTTCGTTTCTGAACGAAGGATCTTGTTTTTTCGTTTTCATCTTGTGGTCTTTCATAATTCTTGAAAAGTTTTGTACCACGGGATTTACCGTCGCCTTTAGCAAACTTACCGTCTTTATCTGTAGATTTACCTACTCTTTTGCCGACCGGTTTGCGGGACGCTGGTCTGTCGAAAGTTTTCTCATAGGATTTAGCTTCAGATTGCGACATAAGGCGAGGTTCTCTGGGAGCCTTAGGCTCTTTTGCAGGTTTTCTTTCTTCAGTATTCTCAGGTTTTGGAGCGCGTGCACGGGAAGGAGCAGGTCTTGAACTTCCGGAATTGGAAATTTTTGAAATTCTTACTTTTTTTGCTTTGTTGTTGCTGTTTCTGTCTCGGCTCATTATCTGAAAAATTTCTGCAAAGATAAAACTAATTCGCTGATATATCGACAATAGTTTTTCCAAGACTGTGATTCCGCGCGCAAGATCATCGGTAAATCAAAATTTTTCAAACTACATAGCCATTAAAATCGGTTGACGATTCCATCCAGCAGCATTGCGATAATTCCGACAAAAATCCAAATCCGCAGCACATTAAGCACGAAAAGGTTTGATTTCTTCTGGGAACTGAAAAGAAAATAAACGGAAATGATGATAATGAATAAGCCTGCAGCAAAGTACAGAGGCATAATGCTGTGAATCCCCGTTTTGTCAACAATAAGCAGTGAAACCAAAAAAAGAGACACCAAAAGTGCTGTTACTACATTAATTGCGGTTCTGGTACCGAAAAAATTTGGAATCGTGATATATCCGAAGATTTTATCTGCATTTTTGGTTAAAACATCCTTTAGAATATCAATCATAAGCAGTATAATAAACAGAAAAACTGCCATCAGAAATACTTTACCCGAAAAAGTGTGGTAGTAAACCAACATTCCGAAAAAAGGATAAAGTGTAAGACTTACAAAAGTAACATTATTTAGAATCAGAATTTTACTGAGTTTATGGCTGTAAAACCACATGAAAAACTGGTAAATCAGGAAAAAGAAAAATACCCGTGGCGAAATTAAAAATGCGGTCCCAAGCGATATTAAAACTAAAATCAGATAGGCATAAAGAAAATATTTCTGCTTTAGGAAGTTCTGGAGTTTGGTACGGAAAGGCTTTGTAAGCTGGTCTTTTTCGCGGTCGTAGAACTGATTGATAATCCCACCTGCTAAAATACTCAGAACCGTGCAGAATATGATTCCATGCACCTTGAAATCAAAAACAAAAGCACGCAAACTCTCCTCCTGGTTAAATAGGAAAAATGTAGAAACATATAAAGCGAATGTGAGTAAGGCTGCAACGAAAATCCGTGCTCCGAGCAGAAAGCCAACTAATTGCGATATTCTGTAAAAAAAAGATTTTCTCATCATCTAAGTCGGCTGAATGTAAAATTAAATTTTTTACGACTTAAATTTTAGAACCTGTAGATGACTTCTTTCTCGAATCCCTGCAGCATTTTTTCTGCCTTCGCATAATCTTTGGTGAAACCCAAAATATAACCGCCGCCGCCGCTGCCACAGAGTTTCAGGTAATAAGCGTTCGTATCAAGACCGTTTTTCCAGGCTTTGTAGATACTTTCGGGAATCATAGGTTTAAAATGTTCATAAGCCCAAACCGATAAGCTTTTCAGGTTTCTGAAAAGTGGAGTCATCTCCTTTTTCAGAAATGCATCAATACAAGCATTATTATAACGGATAAATTCTTCTTTCAAAGTCTTGCGGAAACCTTCTGTTTTCATCTTTTCGAAGAAAATCTGCACCATTGGTCCAGTTTCGCCAGTCATACCGGAATCAATAAGGAAAATTGCACCTTTACCTTCTGCACTTTGCGGAATGGCCACACGGTCTACATTTTCTTTGTTTTCAATAAGTATTGGAAGGTTCATGTAACAGATCAGAGGATCGATTCCGGAACTTCTCCCGTGAAAATAACTTTCGAGAAGTCCGAAAACTTTCTTCAAATCTTTCAGTTCGTCTTTAGAAATATTTTCAGGCGTATATTTTATAAAAGAATATTTTTCGAAAATCGCTGCAACTAAAGCTCCAGAACTTCCAACACCATATCCCTGAGGAATATTGGAATCGAAGAATAGTCCGTTAGCGATGTCCTTCTGAAAATCTGCAATATTGATTCTGAATTTCTCATCCAGTTCCAGATTAATCAAATAGTCTGAATATTTTTTAAGAGATAAATTTGATTTCTTTTCGAATTCACTTTCTACATCAGAAAATTTCAGTGTTCCTTTATAGTAGCTGTAAGGCAACGTAAGTCCCTGAGAATCTTCAATAATTCCGTATTCACCGAACAGTAGGATTTTTGCGTAAAAAAGTGGATTGGTCATCGTTTAATTTAAACCGTTGATTTTCAGTTGCAAAGTTACAAAAAAATATCTTAGAAATCTATTGTGTTATATTCAAAAATAACGCCACATTTTTGAATAATAAAAAAAGGATTAAATTTTATTTTCCGGAGATAAGTTTTACCTTCAAAAATCTTATCAATACGAGGCCCGCAAAGAAAAATATTGACATCGAGAGTGCGGCATAACGCATATTATGATACTGCTCGATCATGGTTGCAAATATGAAAGTTCCCAATATAATCGCTAATTTTTCCAAAACATCATAAAAACTGAAAAAGGTGGTGTTATCCATTGAATCTTCGGGCAACAGTTTTGAATAGGTAGATCGCGACATTGCCTGCAGACCTCCCATTACAAGACCAATTATTCCGGCGATTCCGTAAAACTGGTATTCGACATTAGGATTTTCTTTATTCAGATAATATGCTGACAAACAGGCAACAATCCACAGAGTAATCGCAATTGAAATTACATTTTTATTGCCAATTTTCTTTGATAACCAGGAAAAAAACAGCGCACCGATAATCGCTTCGATCTGGATCAGAAGCAAAGTCAGAATCAATTTGTCCTGCTCGAGGTTAATTTCACTTTTGCCAAAAAGTGTCGCCATGAGGAAAATGGTTTGCATCCCAACACTGTAAAAGAAAAAACTTGACAGAAAAAATTTCAGATTACGATCCGCGAAAAGTGTTCTACCCACCTTGAAAAGTTCGCGGAAACTTTCTTTCACAATATCGCTGTAGAAATTAATATTATCTTTTAAAACTTCCCAGAAACCGCCCTGTTCTTCATGTTTCTTGAAGATATTCTTGTAATTCAGCAGCACCAAATCTTTAGGCAGCTGCTCTTTCACATTTCCGAATTGTGGTAAATGTTTAAAGGTGTACTGCGCAAAACCGAACCACCACGCACCCGTCAGAAGGAATGATATTCTGGTGTAAAGTCTGGCTTCTTCGGGATTTTTAGCAAATACCTGAATTAAAACCAAACAGATAACTACAAGAACGACTGAACCAATATATCCATACACATAACCTTTTGCAGAAAGCGCATCCTGCTTATCCGGAGTTGCGATGTCGGGAAGAAATGAATTATAAAAAACCAAACTTCCCCAGAATCCTACACTCGCTGTAATACTGAACAGAAGCCCCAAAAATACATTCTGCATTCCAGTAAACATCGCAAGCCCCATACAAGAGGTTGCACCTAAATAACAGAAAAACTGCAGAAAAGATTTCTTATTCCCGATGGTATCAGCTAATGAAGACAGAATTGGTGAGAGTAAAACTACGATTAAAAAGGAAATCGTAAGTGAGTATCCGTAAATTGCATCTGGCTGGTACTGTTTCCCAAAAACAGTGATCATATGACGTACAGGAACTTTTATCCACTGGCCTGTTTCTGCTACATATTCGCTTTTTTCCGAAGCGGTAGTGAGAATTGAGTAATAAATCGGGAAAATGGTCGATGTTATTACCAGAGAATATACTGAATTGGCCCAGTCATAATAAGCCCAGGCTTTCATGATTTTAGGGTTATTCTTGATGTTCGGTGTCGTCAGATTATCGTTATCGGGCATTGCAATAGTTTATTTATAAACAAAAATAGAAAAACCATTAAGAACTAATGAAAAAAATTCATTAATAATTCTTAATGGTTTTAATTATAAAGACATGTTTTGAGCTTACATATTCTCAATTACAATCGCACTTGCACCGCCTCCACCGTTACAGATTGCAGCAGCACCGTATTTTCCGTTGTTTTGTTTAAGAACGTTAATCAAAGTAACAATAATTCTTGAACCTGAACTTCCCAGCGGGTGACCTAAAGAAACCGCGCCTCCGTTTACGTTTACTTTTGCAGAATCCAGGCCTAAAATTTTATTATTTGCCAGTCCAACTACTGAAAAGGCTTCGTTAAACTCAAAAAAATCGATATCAGAAACTTCTAAACCTGCTTTTCTAAGAGCAATAGGTAAGGCTTTTGCGGGCGCTGTGGTAAACCATTCAGGTTCGTGAGCTGCGTCAGCATAAGAAACGATTCTGGCCAGCGGTTTCAAACCCAGTTCCTCCATTTTTTCTTTAGACATCAAAACTAGTGCTGAAGCACCGTCATTTAATGTAGATGCATTTGCCGCAGTTACCGTTCCGTTTTCTTTTTGGAAAACAGTTGGCAAAGTTCCGATTCTGTCGAAGTTTACGGATTTGTATTCTTCATCTTCTGAAAAAATAATTGGTTCACCTTTTCTTTGAGGAATTTCAACAGGAACAATTTCATTGCTGAATTTACCCTCGCCCCAGGCTTTTGCCGAACGTTTGTAAGATTCGATTGCAAAATTATCCTGATCTTCTCTTGTTATTCCGTATTCTGCCGCACATTTTTCAGCACAAACTCCCATGTGGACTTTGTTGTAAACATCAGTTAAACCGTCGAACATCAAACCGTCCTGCATCTTCACATCGCCCAATTTGGTTGAATTACGTGCATTGAAATAGTGGGGAACCGAAGACATATTTTCCATTCCACCTGCTACGATAATATCCTGATCGCCGGCTTTGATAGATTGGGAAGCCATCATAACGGCCTTCATACCCGAAGCACAAACCTTATTGATTGTTGTAGAAGGCGTTTCATTAGACAAACCAGCTCCTAAAGCTGCCTGACGTGCTGGTGCCTGACCTTCGCCCGCCTGAAGAACATTCCCCATATATACTTCCTGAACCAATTTAGGATCAAGGTTTATTTTCTCTAAAGCTCCTTTAATTGCCGCTGAACCTAATTTTGTCGCGGGTACAGAGGATAGACTCCCCAGAAAACTGCCCATCGGCGTTCTAACTGCCGATACGATAAATACTTCTTGCATGTTTAATTTTTATATTTTAATACGGCAAATTACAAAAAAAAACACACTTTATAGAAAGTGTGTTTTGCTTATTTTTTTAGAAGTTTTAATGTTTAACATCAGCTAAAACTTCCGGATTATGTTTATGTTTGAACATTATCGCAAATAATACTGCAACTACCAATGCGTAAACCGCAAAAATCAGCCAGATTTCATGCCACATTTTATCACCGTTTGGCAGGGTAAAGTAATTCTGTATCATCCAGCCGCTCACCAAACTTCCCATGATCGCGCCAAAACCATTGGTCATCATCATAAACAAGCCCTGTGCAGAAGATCTGATCTTATAATCGGTAGTGGTTTCTACGAAAAGTGACCCTGAAATATTAAAGAAATCAAAAGCCATCCCGTAAACGATGCATGAAAGAATAATTAATCCTAAACCAAATCCGACAGGTACGCCATAAGCAAACAAACCAAAACGAAGTACCCATGCAAACATGGAAATAAGCATCACATTTTTAATTCCATATCTTTTAAGGAAGAAGGGAATCGCGAGAATGAAAAGTGTTTCTGAAATCTGCGATATCGACATAATTAATGTGGATCTTTTCACTACAAAACTTTCAGCATATTCAGGGATTTTACCGAAATCTGAAAGGTAAGTATCTCCGTACATGTTGGTCAACTGCAAAGCTGCACCCAGGAAAAGTGAAAAAAGAAAGAACAGCGCCATTTTATAATCCTTTAAAAGGGAAAAGGCATTCAGACCCAATTTTTCCGTCCATGTTGCATCCTTCGAAATTAAATTCTGAGGTGGGCATTTTGGCAAGGTAAAGGCATAAATACCCAAAATAATGGCAAAAACTGCAGCAATATAAAACTGGTTTCCGGAATCCTTGTTGCCCGACAGATTGGTAATCCACATCGCCGCAATAAAACCTATCGTACCCCAAACCCTGATCGGCGGAAAAACTTTCACCACGTCAAAGTTATTGTTCTTCAGAATGTAGTATGCAATTGAATTAGAAAGGGAAATAGTAGGCATATAAAACATCATCGCCAATAGCATGACCCAGAAAAAATTATCCGGTGTGGTAATTTGCGGGAGAAAGAATAGCGTGATTCCGTACAGAATGTGCAAAATTCCGTAAAGCCTTTCAGCGTTTATCCACCTGTCTGCGATAATTCCTGTTAAAGCAGGCATAATAATCGAAGCGATTCCCAATGTGGCAAAAACTTTTCCAAATTCTTCGCCACCCCATTGTTTTGTTCCGAACCAATATACGCCAATCGTAATCAGCCAGGCTCCCCACACAAAAAACTGCAGAAAACTAACAATGGTAAGTCGTAATTTTAAATTCATAGTTTAATTATCAATATTATTCAATCTTCTTGTTTCTCTTTTTTATTTCCTGCTGCAGCTCCATTGCGGCATCAAAATCCTCATCCTTCACAGCATCTTCAAGAAGTTTCTGAAGATCTTCTAAGGTAAGCGATGCCAAATCACCTTCGGCTATCACTTCTTCACTTCCCTCTATGGAAGGTTCATCCAGCTCCAAAAGAATTCCTGCTTCGCTTAAAACCTGCGGCGTTGTATAAATAGGCGCATCAAAACGAACTGCCATCGCTACAGCATCGGAAGTTCTTGCATCCATAATTAGTTCCTCGTTATTGGCTTTGTTCTTAAAATTTATATTTGAAAAAAAAACACCGTCGATGATCTGATAAATGATCACTGATACCAGTTCATAATTTGTAATCGCTACAAATTTTGCAAATAAATCATGGGTGAGCGGACGTGGCGGATGTATATCTTTTTCTAATCCTAAAGAAATTGACTGTGCTTCGAAATTTCCTATTACTACGGGTAATTTTACGTTGGTTTCCTCATGTTCCAAAAGGAGCGCGTAAGCTCCGGATTGTGTTTGGCTGTAAGAAATTCCGCGTATGATTAATCTTTTGTAATCCATAGCTACAAATATAATTGATTTTTTAGATTTGAGATTTACTTTCAGTACTTTTAATGAAATATATCATTAAAAAAACGGCAATCATTCACTAGGTTTCGGGAATATTATTCAGATTAATATCAATCCGGAAAACACTGCCTGTTTCAGTGCTCAATTTGGTGAATTTTGCATTCATGAAACGAATCCTTGAGTCGATATTTCCCAACCCGATGCCCTTGCCGTTCTTGGTCATTACAAAGCCTTTGCCATCGTCGCGTACTGTTACAGTAATGTATGGATGATGGTGAATAACCTCTACAAGAGCATTTCCGGCTTCGGCGTGTTTGATGATGTTATTTACCAGTTCCTGAACGATCCGGTAAATATGAGTTTCAATTACACTGCTGAGATCGATGCGCTCACCGGCAAATTTAAAAGCGACTGGAATACCGTAGATATTTTCGATTTTCATACAGTAATTTTCCAACGCGGCGATCAAACCGAAATTCGTAATTGAAGAAGGCGAAAGATTGTGTGAAATTTCCCTGATCTGGATGCAGGCTTTGTCGATAATTTTAGTAACCTCATGCAAAACATTTTCATTTTCAGGCAATTGATTATTGAGCCTTAAGTAAGCGAGATTAAATTTTATCGCAGACAAATCCCCGGCAATGCCATCATGCAGTTCCTCGGCCATTCTTTTTCTTTCCTTTTCTTCGCCTTCCAGCAATCCGTGGAGTTTGCTGATCTGCTGCTGATGCCTGTGTTTGGTGACCGTAAAATTTACCCTGTTGCGTTCGTCGTTAATCAGTTTTACTTTATGAGCTAATCCCAAACTAAAAAAAATGGTTTCGAGGATATTACCGACAAAGAAAAATTTAATGGGATCCTTGCTATGGAGCGATGGTATAAAGGTTCCCGCTAAAGCCATTAATGCACAGCACACAAAGAGTGAAACCCCAATAAGGAAAAAGAATTTATGTTTTCCGGAACGGTGAATTGCCTTTATCAGCGTTAGTACAAATATTACAAGCATTACCGGGATAAAGAGATAGATATACAATGTTGTAAAAAGATCTGAATTTTTCATGGCAAAGCATAAGACTGCAAACCCAAAAAACAGATAGGCAAGAAATTTTATAACCCAGAGAGATCTTTTAAAATATTTCTTGGCATTCTTCTCAAAATCTAAAAAATAGAAAGCAAAGACTGAATAAAAACTGTAAAAAACAATCTGAATAAAAAAGTTAAGAATCTGCACAAAAACGATCCCGTCTGTATGACCAAGAAGACGGATCATTAACCCCTGAAATCCATAATAAATATCATCGGAGCGGCTTAGAACATAGATGATAAGGAAGATGTTGTAAAGGCCGTAGTATTTAAAACTTTTTTCGCGCAGGTATAAAAAAATCACTCCACTGACAATAATAAAAAGCAGCTGAAAAGAAATAGACATGTTCCAGACAAACATTTCCATCTTAATAATTTTAACTGAAAAAACAGTTTGCAAAGTAAAATTACATTTTTTTTTGCTCGATACGTTAAAGTGGCAAACTTTAATCAAAAACAAGGAACAAAAAAAGCGCCGAAAAAACCGGCGCTTTCTAACAACTACTAAAGCTGAAAATTATCCTTTCAATGCTTTTATTTTCTGGTTAAGGGCCGGAATAATCTGGAACGCATCACCTACCACACCGTAATCTGCGGATTTAAAGAATGGGGCTTCCGGATCACTGTTGATCACTACAATCGTTTTCGAAGAGTTTACACCCGCCAAATGCTGAATCGCTCCCGAAATTCCTATTGCGATGTAAAGATTCGGTGCAATTGCCTTACCTGTTTGTCCTACGTGCTCAGAATGAGGTCTCCAACCAATATCAGAAACAGGTTTGGAACATGCTGTTGCTGCCCCTAAAGTGTTGGCAAGATCTTCGATCATTACCCAGTTTTCAGGACCTTTCATTCCACGGCCTGCAGAAACTACAACTTCAGCTTCTTTCAGATCCAGTTTCCCAGAACTCTGTTCGTGGGAAAGAACTTTGGTATCCTCATTAACGACCGTTAAATTTTTCACTTCCTCAGTTCCGGCAACTGAATTTTCCTTCACACCGAAAGCATTCTGCGAAACAGTTACAATAACTCCCGCTGCATCAGCTTTTGCGTGCATGAATCCTTTACCTGAAAATGCTCTTCTTTTCACCTGGAAAGGAGTAATACTTTCAGGAGCTTCCAGAACGTTGGTAATTAAAGAATAATTCTTCATAATCACCAACATAGGCGCAATAGAAGAAGCATCTGTGGTGTGTGGAAAAACCAGTATATTACCGTCTGCAACTTCATTTACTGCCTGTGCGTAAGCTTTAGCACTGAAATTTTTCAGACCCTCATCTTTGATACTGATGACTTTTTCTGCGCCATATTTATACAAAAGATCTGACGAATCTGTAGGATTTACGGAAATTGCTGTCACGGTTTCTCCCAACTTATCAGCAACTGCTTTTGCATAAGAAACTGCTTCGAAAGCGGCTTTCTTGTAAACTCCGTTTATATTTTCTGCATATACGAATACTGCCATTTTTTTTAATTTTAAATGTTGAAATTAGATTAAATCACCTTAGCCTCTTCGTGAAGCAATCTCACCAACTCGTCCAGGTTATCTGGAGTCACCATCTTCACAGCAGCTCTAGCCGGAACCGAGTCGTAGGAAACACCCTGTACTTTAACTTCAGAACCTGCTGGCTCCTGAATATGAAGCGGTTTTGTTCTTGCAGACATAATACCTCTCATGTTCGGGATGATTAAATCTTTTTCATCAACCATACCTTTCTGTCCCGCGATTACCGCTGGTAATTTCACAGAAATGGTTTCTTTACCCCCTTCAATTTCTCTTACTGCAGTAACTTCAGTACCATTCACTTCCAAACCAACGCATGCATTTACAAAGGGATGGTTCAATAACTGTGCTACCATTCCCGGTACAGCACCACCGTTATAATCAATAGATTCTTTACCGCAAAGGATTAAATCGTAACCACCATTTCTCGCAATATTCGCGATTTCAGTAGCAACCGAAAAACTGTCTTTAGCTTCCGTATTTACTCTTATTGCATCAGTTGCTCCAATTGCGAGAGCTTTTCGGATCACGGGTTCAGTAGCTGCGTCTCCAACATTGGCTACGGTAACTGTTGCTCCCAGAGATTCCTGCAATTTAACCGCTTTGGTTAGAGAGAATTCATCTAAAGGATTGATTACCCATTGAATTCCGTTTTTGTCGAAAGCAGACTTGTCTGCTGTAAAATTAATTTTTGAAGTAGTATCTGGAACACTACTGATACAAACTAATATTTTCATGTGTTAATTATTTTTAATTATTGGTTTTTAGCCATAACATTACTGCACAAAACTACCTGAGTAATTTTCGCTAAGATAAAAAATAAAATGTTATGCATGCATAGTATTAATCAAAATTTGATATTTCATACATAATTAACTGTTTGGTTTAGAAGGTCTGATCTCGATCTTACTCGGCAGAGTACGCGGATTCATTTTAAAAATATCCAAAACCAGCTCACCGAGATCTTCAGGCTGAATTTTCCAGGCGTCTTTTTCAGAAGGTTCGTTGCCGTTGAAATTCGTCGAAACTGAACCCGGCATAATAGTAGAAACTTTGATGTTATATTTTCTTAAGTCAATCATCGCAGCCTGCGTAAAACCTACCACACCAAATTTAGAAGCGTTGTATCCCGAGCCGTTTTCAAAGAAATTGGTTCCGGCCAGACTTGCAATGCTGATAAAATATCCCTCCGTATTTTTAAGTGATGGAATTGCGGCTTTCAACGTATGAAAAACACCTTTGAGATTAGTATCAATCATGTCGTTCCAGTCTTCAAGAGAAAGTTCATCTACGGGTTTAAATACACCGAGGCCTGCATTGGCAATAACATAATCGAGACGACCGAACTTTTTAATAATTTCTGCCACGGCATTTTTTTCATCTTCAAAATTCTTAACGTCGGACGCTATTCCGAAGACTTTTGTGTCATCTTCTGATAAAATTCTCGCTGCTTCTTCCGCATCTTCCTGCTTTCTACCAGAAACGGCAATTCTGATGCCGTTTTTAAGTAAAACCTGTGCAATACCGAAACCAATTCCTTTGGTTCCTCCTGTAATATAAGCTACTTTTTCATTCATATTTAGTGATTTAAAATATTAAAAAAATGCCCCTGAAGAGGCATTTTTATGGCTTACGATTTCGCGTAATTTTCAAAGAAAAGAGGAATACTTTCAATTCCCTTATAAAAATTATAGAGTCCATAGTGCTCATTTGGCGAGTGAATCGCATCAGAATCTAACCCGAAGCCCATCAAAACTGATTTGGCTCCCAGAACCTGCTCGAACATCGCTGTAATCGGAATACTCCCACCACTTCTGTACGGAAGCACTTCTTTACCAAAAGCGGTTTCCATTGCTTTTCTGGCTGCAGCAAACTCTTTGGTGTCGCTTGGCAAAACGTAAGGCATGCCGCCATGGTGAGGATTTACCTTCACTTTTACATTTGCCGGAGCAATTTTTTCAAAATATTTAGTGAATTTCTCGGTGATTTCGTCTGGAGTCTGGTAAGGAACCAAACGCATGGAAATTTTAGCAAATGCTTTGCTTGGAATTACGGTTTTTGCGCCTTCTCCTGTATAACCGCCCCAAATTCCGTTGCAGTCTAAAGTCGGACGGATGGAAGTTCTCTCTAAAGTTGTATATCCTTTTTCCCCTTCTACTCCATTCAATCCGATAGATTTTTTGAAGCCTTCCGGATCGTCTTTCAATTTATTCATTTCCGCTCTTTCCTCATCAGAGACAACGTCTACATTGTCATAAAAACCGTCAATCGTAATGTGACCGTTCTCGTCAATAAGATTTGCTATCATTCGCGAAAGCACGTGGATCGGATTAGGAACAGCTCCACCATATAATCCGGAATGTAAATCCCTGTTGGGTCCTTCTACTTCAACTTCCACATAACTCAAACCTCGCAAGCCGGTTGTTACCGTTGGCTGCTCATTAGAATAAATATGAGTATCTGAAATTAAGATCGTATCGCAGGCTAACTTTTCGGTGTTTTCTTTTACAAAACCTTCCAGACTTTTAGAACCAACTTCTTCTTCGCCCTCCAAAATAAACTTCACATTACACGGCAATGTATTGGTCTTCATCATCGCTTCAAAAGCTTTTACATGCATGAAAAACTGGCCCTTGTCATCTGCAGAACCTCTAGCGAAAATCGCGCCTTCAGGATGAAGCGGAGTTTTCTCAATATATGGCTCAAAAGGCGGTTTTGTCCATAACTCAAGCGGATCCGGCGGCTGTACGTCGTAATGACCATATACAAGTACAGTCGGTAAATTTTTATCTATGATTTTTTCTCCGTAAACGATAGGATAACCTTTGGTCGGGCAAACTTCAACATGATCTGCACCAGCAGTTTTAAGATGCTTGGCAACTTCATCAGCGCATTTCAGCACTTCATCTTTGTATGCAGGATCTGCAGAGATTGATGCAATCTTCAGCAGCTCAAAGAGTTCATCAACATACCGCTGTTTATTTTCGTTGATGTAATTTAGGGTTTCTTGCATTTTATTTTTGCTTAAATTATTAAAAATCGAATCATGTAAAAATAAAAAAAATGTCCTGCATAAGCAAGACATCTTCTTCTTTTATATAATACAGCCTACTATTTAACGGCTGTTTTAGTACTGTCTGCAGTAATTTTAACTTCTGTAACTTCAGCAGTTCTTACTGAGTCCTGTGGAGTTGCTGTTGCTTCTACTGTTGCGGCAGGAGTTTCAACATGGCTTCCCTGAACATCTTCAGTATATCTGTCGGCACCTTCTTCCATCTTCAAAACGCCTTTGTTAGAACCCGCCTGAATTTTTTTGCAGCTCACCACAAAACTTGCCAAAGCAAAAACTAAAATAACTTTTTTCATAAGTAATATCTATTTTTTTAAGTTTTTATGCAATCACTCAATTCCTGCCATGACCAGCATTTACAATTCGTGGCGATTTCATAATTTTTTTATGGCCCAAAAGTAAGAAATATTACGTTTTGCCCCAAATATTTAAAAGATTATTCAACAGATCTTAAAATAATTTTTCCTTTGTGGCTTTGTGTGAATATCAGATAATTATTTCCGCCATCAGAAATTTTATATTTCTTCTTAATTTCATCGGGTGACAGCGGGTAGTTTTTTGAAATGATATTATATTTTTCGCCCTTTTTAATCATTTTAGGTTCCAAAACTTCAACTTTCATTATTCTTCCGGGAAAATCCTTTGACAATTCTTCGGAAGTATAAAAATGGGTATTTGGATGAAGCTTGAAAAGTTGAAAACGGTTTGCAACGACATTGAATGCCCCGGACTTTAAAACGGAGTTATTCGGCAAATAAAGAAAGTTCAGCGGTTCAGCAAACTGGGCAACTGCAGTTCTTTCATCGTGATATGAAAACGAAAAGTCCGGATCTGTGCTTTCAAGATTAATGCAGCCGATTTGTACCGTACTATTCTGATTTTCCCGAGAAATCAATACAATCAGTTCCTTTACCTCATTTTTCACCGCGATGATTTGAATTTCCGAGACATTTTTCAGCACAGAAATCAGGTAAGAAATATCAATAAGCGGCGAAAGTTTGATAAGAATCTGATCTGAAATTCTGCAGAGTTTCTCCTGAATTTCCAACAAATTAGGTGACAAATCTTCGAGCAGAAATTTTTTGTTTTTCTGCGCATCCCGCCGCGCTGGATCAAGGTAAACCAAATCAAATTTTCCGGTGTTTTCCTTTAGAAAATCCTCTAAATTTTTATTGATGAAATTCGCGCTTCTGTCAAGAATTTTCCAATTGTGTTTTACCGTTTCCAGAAGCTCAGTATTTTGTTCTACAAGGGTAACATCATCAAAATTTTCAGAAAGAAAGTAAGCATCAATGCCAAATCCTGAAGTGAGATCAAGAAAACTTTTTGCTTTAAGATTTTTTGCTTTAAATTCTGCGGTAGCCTGAGACGAAGCCTGTTCCAGATTAAGATTTGGCGGAAAAACAATTCCTTCCCGAAGCAGAAAGGGAAACTTTTTCTGGGCAACCTTTTTTCCTTTGATCTGCTGCACAATTTCCTGCATCGATACTTCCGGGAATGGTGATTTTTTCAGTAACAAAGAATGCAAATCAGCGGTGAGATTTGCATTGATATATTTTTGAATTTCTTCAGTAAGAAGAAGTTGGTTTACTTCTGATTTCATTTCACTTATTCGAACATTTCAGCCCACCGAACCGGTTTAATCACTGATGAATCGTAAAGATCTTCCAGAGATCTGGTTTTTTCATGTTTCGGATAAAGATTTACACCAATGAGTTTTATTTTGCCTTCCTCAACCCAATTCTGTTCCGCAACAGCCTGATTATAGATTAATTGTTGCAACTCACCGGATTTCAGATTTGCGCAGTACCCGCCTCTATTCTCGATTTCTAAAAATAATTTCCAGGAATTTTCTGCAAACTGTTGGGTAATATTTTCAATATAATAACTGCCGTTTCCACCGTCATCAAAAACATTAATAATGCTTTCGTAAGCGAGAACAATCTGCTGTTTAAAAGAAATTTCTTCGGAAAGCGAAGTCGCGTTTTCAATCCTGAAATCATTGCTGAACACGGCATCTGCGCCGCCAATCATTGCCGCCGAAAGCTCAAGTGTTGAACGGATCAGGTTATTCTCAGGATCATTTTTGGATTTATTCCGAAAGGAATTTTCCACGAATATATACGGAATTTCATCTTTCCCGAATTCCTTTGACAGCTGATTAAAAACGAGTTTGAATGCCCTGATTTTTGCCATTTCAAAGAAATAGTTAGCCCCGACAGCAAAACGAAAAACGAGCTTACTCAAGATTTCTTCACCGAAAGTTTCGGTAAGATCTTTGGTTTTTGCCAGTGCAAAAGCGAGCTGCTGAACCATTGAAGCTCCGGAATTTTGGTGAAGCGCCACATCAACGCAGATGTTTCTTTCGAAATCTTTAGCGAGTAACTCTTTACCGAGCTGTTCATTCAATTCAGAATTCTCTTCAGAAAATATATCGATGAGCGAAAGATAGCGGTTATTTTCCTCGGCGGAGATATGTTCTGCAAGATCTTTATTGTTGATAAAAAGAACTTTTTCGTCGAGATTTTCCACGTTTTTATCGAGAAGAAAGGCGAACACATTTTCTTCCAGATCTTCGCGGTATCTAGCGACCAACTGGGTTGATTCTTCCACTTTCGGTAAGTTGGCAAGTGGTCTTTCAACCGAAGCGTAATATGGTTTTACCGTAATTCCTTCGAGATTTTCTTTCGAAAGAACCTCATAGATATCTTCGGTTTTAAGTTGTTTCCGAACAGTGTTTTCCCAGTCTGAAAGTGTTGTTTTTGTGAACATTCTACTGTGTTTTCGTAATATTCGTGCTGTCTACCACCAAAATAAAGATTTCTTCATTAGGTTTCTTCATGAAATAATTTTCGCGGGCAAATTTTTCCTTTTCCGATTTATTATTCATGAGTTTTTTGTAGAACGCATCATTTTTCTGATATTCTTCTTTATAGTATGCGAGCTGTCTTTCATATTTCTTTATTTCCCCATTCATTTCGTTGATAACGAGAAATGAAGTGCTGTCGAAAAAAACCATCCATCCTAAAAAAAGGAAAATGGTAATAAAATATTTATTCAGGACATATTTCTGAATGAACTTTAGCGTCGGTGTTTTCGGCTTTATGTCCTTGATCAGCTCTTTCATAATCAATGTGTTTTTTTCAGCGTATTATTGATTACTGTTGAAAGGAAATCAATCGCCACGGTATTCTGTTTCATATTGGGAACAATAAGATCCGCTTCGTTTTTTGAGGGTTCTATGAATTCCATATGCATTGGTTTCAGTGTGGTCTGGTAGCGGTGTAACACTTCCTGCAGATCGCGGCCTCTTTCCTGTGTATCACGGCGGATTCTACGGATCAGTCTTTCATCAGAATCTGCATGTACAAAGACTTTCAGGTCATACTCTTTTAAGAGTTCGGGATTTGTGAGCACAAGAATTCCCTCCACAATCAATACATTTTTGGGTTCAATCTGCACATGATCTCCAGTTCTTGAATGGGTTACAAATGAGTAAATAGGCTGATCAATAGCTACCCCGTTTTTCAGCGCTTTAACGTGTGAAATCAACAGTTCGAAATCAATTGATTTCGGGTGATCATAGTTCAAAACTTCGCGCTCGGATAAAGTAAGCTGCTGGTTATCATGATAATAATTGTCCTGAGAAAGAACGTTAACACCTTCCACATTAAGTTGCTGTAGAATTTTGTTTACAACGGTAGTTTTTCCGGAGCCTGTTCCTCCTGCAATTCCGATAACGAGCATAGATTTTAATTTCTGCAAATATAAGATTATGTACGGGTTTTAATAAAAATTCGGGTTAAGAATTTAAATTAATTTCATTAAGAATCACCCTTTTCTCTCTATTCCAAACACATAATAAACCACGGCCAGAACGCGTGCCAAAAATTCTCGCGACTGGTTGCGGTAATAACTCTGGTTGCTCAAAACATCCTGTGCATCGAATCCCAACGCATTCATATCATTATTTCTGGCATAAAAAAGCGCGCGAAGATTATGAAATCCCTGCGAAACAATAATCACATCATTCTTTTGATAGATGTTTTTGCAGTTGCTTATGCTGGTTTGGGTCTTAAACCCTTTTGGATCTTCAATAATGATACGTTCTGGAACGCCTTCCTGATAAATCAAATAATTTTTCATGGCAAAAGGTTCATCGTAACCGGAACTTTTCTCGCCGCTAACGATAATTTTTTTGATTTTGCCGTGGTGATAGAGCAAAGCAGCAGCGTCCATCCGAGAGGTAAAGTATGGGTTTGAAACGCCGGATTTCATTTTTGGTGATGTTCCCAAAACCAGCGCGACTTCTCGCGGTGGAATTTTCGAAATCCGGGTGTAAGTCCGGCCGTTGGTTAAGGCGTAAACCCATACGTTTGCTAAAATCATCAGCAAAAGGGCCATTTCAACCAACGTGAAAAAAGACTTTAATATGTATAAGATTCTCTTCAAATTCTGCTTTAAATCAAATCAAAATTAACCTTTATTTTTTTACTCAACACTACAGACATGCAGGCTAGAATTTTTCCTGAAGCTTCTTCCTTTTCAGTTAAATATTCATTTTCGAGCAGTTCAACTTCTCCTTCTTCCAGCATACATTCGCAGCTGCCGCATATTCCCGATTTACAGGAATAAGGCACCGGAAATCCCTGAATCAACAGTTGCTGCAGAAGTTTTATCTCATTATGTTCTAAAGTCGTCGAATACTTGTGGTTGAAAAGTTTAAAATCCACTTCAATATTCTCAATCCGCGGAAAATCTTTTTCCTGAGGATAAATATCTTCATTATACTCTTCGAAAAGTTCAAAATGAATATTTTTCTTTGGAATTCCGTTATTGTAGCAGGCATTGGCAAGGGATTTTATCATTTCACCTTTTCCGCAAATCAGCACTTCATCTACCGCGTCCCAAATTGTGCTTTCTTCATCGGTATCATCCAAATGAAGAATTTGGTTGATGATTAATTTCAATTTTCTTTCATCCAACCTGCCGTGAAATAAATTATCTGACGTGGGTTCCTGAGAAAAGAAATAAAAAATCTGCAGACGCTCGCCATATTTTTTGGCTAAGGCATCCAATTCGTTTTTAAAAGCAATTTCTTCAGACTTGCGGTTTCCGTAAAACAGGAAAAGTCGGGTTCTCGGTTCGCTATGAAGAATATTCTTGAAATGACTGAGTAAAGGAGTAATCCCAATTCCGCCTCCAAAACCAATGATCGTACGGAATTCATGCGGCTTCGAAATCAAGGTAAAACGGCCCTTCGGTTCGGAAACTTCAACTTCATCACCCACTTCAAATCCCTCATATAAATCTTTGGTAGAACTTTCGTCGTTATTGATTTTAATTCCAAGTGCAATCTTTTCCTCAAACGGTGCGGAAGTCATTGAAAAATCATTCTGAAAAACTTCTCCTTTTGAAAGATATCTTACGGTAACATATTGTCCGGCTTCAAACTGATAATTTAATTTGAAGGCTTCCGGAATTTCAAATTCCAACGCAAAAGTGTTTTTGGTAAGTTGTTGCTTTTTCGCTAATTTTAGCCGGTGAAATTCTGCCTGCTTCGCTTTGGGTAATCGTTTTTCCATATCAAATATCCTTCAAAAATAATAAAAATAAAATGAAAAAATTCCTTCTGAGCACGATGATTTTGGTTGCTTTTACCGCTTGTAAAAAAGAAAGTAAAATTACCGAAAATACCGACACTACTCCTGCTGATTCAGTTACTGTTCCGGAATCCAACGAGATTTCTGAGGCAGTTATTCCCTTCAAGCAGATCGAATTAAGCCCCGAAGAAACTTCTGAAATCCTTGCTAAAAAAGATAATGACACTTTATACGTAACCAACTTTTTCGCGACATGGTGCGGACCGTGCATGCGGGAAATGCCGCATTTTAAAGAAAAAATAGAAGAACTGAAATCGCAGCCCGTGAAGTTTACCTTTGTTGGACTTGATCCGCGGGAAGACTGGGAAACCAAAGTGAAGGCATTTGCTGAAGAAAATAACCTTTCTAAACATATCGTTCTCGTTGACGGACAAAAACTTACACCAGAGTTTTTTCCTAAAAACTTCAAGCAGTGGGACGGCGGTTCTATTCCCTTCACCTTTATGAGAAAAGGCGATAAAACCGACGAGACCATCGGAATGATGAGCAAAGAAATGCTGGACGGGAAAATAAGCTCATTTAAATAAATTCCGAGTTTTTAGAAACCTTCCGGGCTTGTTATAATGTCCAAAAAATTTAAGATCATAAGCTTATTCATAGCGCTCGGAATTCTAATTTCGGTCGCAGTTAATCTGAACATTGGCTTCATGAAATTGGGCTTTCTGGATTTTGTTTCTTCCAATTTTGAGCATTCTCAGATTGCGCAGCTTCGCATCAACCGCGTTTTGGCAATGGCATTAGCGGGAATTGCAATTCCCACTTCCGGCTTCCTTTTGCAGGAATATTTTCAGAATCCGTTAGCCGGCCCTTCGGTTTTAGGAATTACATCGGTAGCCAGTCTGAGCGTTGCTTTCTATATATTTTTCGCACAGAATTTTGTGCTTCCTGAGTTTTTTCAGAACAGTTTTCTCAGCATTTCAGCGATTGCCGGAAGTTTAGTTTTAATGATGATTCTGCTGGCTTTTTCGGGCAGATTTCAGGATAAGTCTTTCCTTATAATTTTCGGGTTTTTGGTTTCTGCTTTAGCAGGAGCAGTAGTATCAATTCTTCAGTTTTATGCAGAAAACCAAAGTCTAAAGAACTATATTCTCTGGAGTTTCGGGGCAAACAATCAGGTTTCCACTAATCAGATTTGGGTTCTGGGCATTATTGTAATCATTGGTTTATTTTTAGGATTTAAATCGATAAAGCCTCTCATTGGGAATTCTCTCGGAACCGCCTACGCACAAAGTTTAGGGGTAAATCTGAACCAGTTGAAGCTATTTATAATCGTTGCATCTTCGGTACTTTCTGCTTCAGTAACAGCGTTTTTAGGACCTATCCTGTTTATTGGCATTGTCGTTCCCCATTTCTGCAGAATGATTTATAATCCTGCAAAACTTTGGCAGCAGTGGATCTTAAACATGATTTTAGGAATTTTAATTATGGAATTCTTCTCCATCATTTCAGAAACCACGCAGTTTCCCCTCAATGTAATTACTTCTCTGTTCGGAATTCCGGTGATTTTGGCCATGATGATGAATAACAAAAAAGCAGCATAGAAATGTTTCTGGAGCTTAAAAATACAACATTCGGTTACAAAAATCCTTTAATCCAGGAAGTTGAAACGGGTCTGCAATTAGGAGAAACCTGCTTGCTCATAGGCAATAACGGAGTCGGGAAAACTACTTTGATCAAAAGTATTCTCAACCAGATTCCGGTTTTGGACGGAGAAATACGGCTTCAGAACAAACAGATTAAAGATCTTTCCAACAAAGAAATCGCAGAACAGGTTGCCGTGGTTTTTTCTAAATCGCAGATACCGGCAAATTATACGCTCACAGACCTTATAGCGTTAGGAAAATACATTCATTATCCTTACTATTTTGAATTAACTGATGAAGATAAAGTTGAAGTTGAGGAGATTATCTACAGTTTAAATCTAAGCCAGTATACAAATTTTCCGTTACAGAAACTCTCTGACGGAAATCTCCAAAAAGCATTTATCGGAAGGGCTTTGGCGCAAAACTCGCCTATGATTATTCTCGATGAACCTACCACGCATTTGGATGAGGAAAACAAAATTATTATTCTGAAACTGCTTAGAAAACTTGCCAAAACACGGAATAAACTTATCCTGTTTTCGTCGCACGATTGGCGCTTATCAAAAGAATTTGCCGATAAAATCTGGCTTGTAAATGACGGAATTTTGGACGCCGGAATTACTGAAGATATCCTGCTGAAACATGATGAACTTCTAAACCCAAATATATTTCACGTGAACGAAGGTTTTGTTCCGCCACAGATTATTTCACCGGCATTGCACAAGGAAATGCTCTATTCTTTCCTCCAAAAAAATGCATCAAAAAACCTTTCAACACTAAAATTTGAATTTATCGATCCTTTTTGGTTAATATCAGGTCCAGATTTTCAACAAAAATGCGGTTCCTTTAGCGAAGTAGCAGATTTAATTGCAAACATCGGATAATTCGACATTTACAGAATGTGTTTAAAGTATTATGCATGCATAGCATTATGTAAGCCATATCAATTATTAAACTAATAATCAAGCACTTACTGATTAATCCAAAAATACTATGCATGCATAGTATTTTTTGTTATATTTGTGTAAATCACAACTTATAGCCCCATGGAACACAAAAATATTGAAAGAGTTGAAAATATTGACCTTATTTTAAAATCAACCTGGCTTGCGGTTTCAAAAATGTATTCTGAATTCGCTCAGGATCACGATGCAACTGCAGTTCAAGCACTTACACTTCTCAAAATCGATCCAAAGGAAGGTACGCGAAGCACTAACCTCGGACCTAAAATGGCCATCGAGCCTACGTCTTTAACAAGAATCATCAAACTTTTAGAAGATAACGGTTATATCTACAAAGAAAAAACACCTACCGACAAAAGAGAGGTCATCATTAAACTGACAGATAAAGGACTGAACAGCAGAAATCTTTCAAAAGAAGTAGTGGTAAACTTTAACCGTAAAGTGGTGGAAAAAATTCCCGCTGAAAAAATGGAAATATTTAAGGAGGTAATGCACGACATTCTGAAGATTGCCAACGATTTAAACAATAAAAATAAAGCATGAAACCGAAAGGTTGCATCCTGAAACGATAATAACTAAAAATTAAGAGATGAAAAGAAGAATCAAACATGTTACGGTTCTTGGTTCAGGAATAATGGGTTCGGGCATCGCTGCGCACTTCGCCAACATTGGTGTAGAAGTACTTTTGCTCGATATTATTCCTTTTGAACTTACGGAAGCCGAACAGAAAAAGGGTCTAAGCAAAGAAGACAAATCCGTGAGAAACAGAATCGCGGCCGAAAACTTCGAGAAGCTTAAAAAAGCCAGTCCGGCACTTTTGTATTCACCGAAATTTGCAGACAGAATCACCGTCGGAAACTTTGATGATGATCTTAAGAAAATCAAAAATACCGACTGGATTATCGAGGTTGTTGTAGAAAGACTCGACATCAAGAAATCGGTTTACGAAAAAATTGAACAGTTCAGAAAACCCGGAACTTTAATTTCTTCCAACACTTCCGGAATCCCAATTCACTTCCTAATTGAAGGTAGAAGCGATGATTTCAAGAAATATTTCGCCGGAACGCACTTCTTCAACCCTGTAAGATATCTTCCTTTGCTGGAAGTTATACCAACTCCGGAAACCGATCCTGAAATCGCTAAATTCTATATGGATTACGGCGCTAAATTCTTAGGAAAAACAACTGTTTTAGCCAAAGACACTCCTGCATTTATCGCCAACAGAATCGGAGTTTTCTCTATGATGAACCTTCTTCACGAGGTAAAAGGTTTAGGACTGAATGTAACCGATATTGATAAATTAACCGGTCCGGTAATCGGCCGTCCGAAATCTGCAACTTTCAGAACTGCTGACGTTGTAGGTCTTGACACTTTAGTTCACGTGGCAAACGGTGTCCGTCAGAGCGGCGCTGAAGCCAATGATTTCAACAATGTTTTTGCGCTTCCTGATTATATCCAGAAAATGATGGATAATAACTGGTTGGGATCAAAATCTCAGCAGGGATTCTACAAGAAAACTAAAAACGCTGAGGGTAAATCTGAAATTCACGGATTGAATCTGGATACCATGGAGTACGAACTTCAGGGCAAATCCAGCTTCCCTACTCTGGAGCTTACCAAAAATATCGACAAACCCCTTGACCGTTTTAAAGTACTGATCGGAGGAAAAGATAAAGCAGGCGAATTGTACAGAAAATCCCTCGGAGCTTTATTCGCATATGTTTCGCACAAAGTCCCTGAAATTTCTGACGAAGTTTATAAAATAGATGACGCAATGCGGGCAGGTTTCGGCTGGGAAAACGGACCTTTCGAAATTTGGGATGCAGTGGGAGTTCAGAAAGGAATCGATCTGGCTAAAGAAGCAGGTTATGAAGTTTCTGACTGGGTTAAAAATGTTGAAACCTTCTATAAAGTTAACGACGAAGGCCAAAGTATTTATTTCGATAAAAACTCAGGAAACTACAGCAATATTCCAGGTCAGGAAGCATTTATCATTCTTGATAATATCAGAAAAAATAAAACCCTTTGGAGCAATTCAGGTTCTGCGATTCAGGATTTAGGTGACGGAATCATCAATTTTGAAATCCGTTCCAAAATGAATTCTTTGGGCGGGGAAGTTTTAGATGGTTTGAACAGAGCAATCGATTTAGCAGAAAAAGAATACGACGGATTAGTCATCGGAAATCAGGGCGCAAATTTCTCAGTGGGAGCGAATTTAGCAATGATTTTAATGATGGCGATAGAACAGGATTGGGATGATTTGAATATGGCAATCGCCTACTTCCAGAAATCCATGATGAGAGTTCGCTATTCCTCAATTCCTGTTGTTGTTGCTCCTCATGGAATGACTTTAGGCGGCGGTTGCGAAATGACAATGCATGCCGACAAAGTGGTTGCAGCTGCAGAAACTTATATCGGACTGGTTGAAACCGGCGTTGGTGTAATTCCTGGCGGTGGCGGTACCAAAGAATTCGCGATCAGAACTTCAAGGGAATTCCACAGCGATGATGTTAAAAACAACCGTCTCCGAGATGCTTTCATGAATATCGCGATGGGTAAAGTGGCAACTTCTGCTTACGAAGCTTACGATATGGGAATTTTAGAAAACCATAAGGACATCGTAGTCGTGAACAAAAACACCCAGATTCTGGAAGCTAAAAAAGTGGCTAAACTGATGGCAGATCAGGGTTACACCCAGCCGATCGAACAGAAAGTAAAAGTTCTTGGAAAAGACGCTCTCGGAATGTTCTATGTTGGAACTGACCAAATGCTGACCGGAAAATACATTTCTGAGCACGACAAAAAGATTGCCGACAAACTTGCCAACGTTCTGGTAGGCGGAAATCTTTCCGAACCAACCGTAGTTACCGAGCAGTATTTACTGAACCTTGAAAGAGAAACTTTCCTTCAGCTTTGTGGTGAAAGAAAAACTTTGGAAAGAATTCAGTATATGTTACAGAATGGAAAACCGTTGAGAAACTAATTTTAAAATTTAAGAAAAATGTCAAGACAAGCATATATCATAAAAGGTTTCAGAACGGCTGTAGGCAAAGCGCCAAAAGGCAGTCTGAGATTTACAAGACCCGATGTTCTGGCTGCAACCGTTATTGAAAAATTAATGGCTGCGGTTCCGCAACTCGACAAAGACAGAATTGACGATTTAATCGTTGGAAACGCAATGCCGGAAGCGGAACAGGGTTTAAATGTCGCGCGTTTAATTTCATTAATGGGATTAAATACCGACAAAGTTCCCGGAGTTACCGTAAACCGTTACTGTGCCTCAGGTTCTGAAGCCATCGCAATCGCATCAGCGAAAATTCAGGCAGGAATGGCCGACTGTATCATCGCAGGCGGAACAGAATCCATGAGCTATATCCCAATGGGCGGTTATAAACCGGTTCCGGAAACTGAAATCGCAAAAACAAACCCTGATTACTATTGGGGAATGGGTTACACTGCAGAAGAAGTTGCAAACCAGTACAAAATTTCCCGCGAAGAGCAGGATCAGTTCGCTTACGAATCGCACATGAAAGCTTTGAAAGCCAATGAAGAAGGAAAATTCGCGAACCAGATTGTTTCTATTCCGGTTGAATATAATTTCCTGGATGAAAACCAGAAAATGCAGACCAAGAAATTCGATTTTAATGTAGATGAAGGCCCAAGAAAAGACACTTCAATTGAAGGCTTAGCCAAGCTTCGTCCGGTTTTTGCAAACGGCGGTTCGGTTACGGCTGGAAACTCTTCACAAATGAGTGACGGTGCGGCTTTCGTGATCGTGATGTCCGAAGAAATGGTGAAAGAATTAGGTCTGGAACCTGAAGCAAGACTGGTCGCTTACG
This sequence comes from Kaistella faecalis, assembly GCF_019195395.1. NCBI lineage: Bacteria > Pseudomonadati > Bacteroidota > Flavobacteriia > Flavobacteriales > Weeksellaceae > Kaistella > Kaistella faecalis. The sequence goes on along the minus strand of NZ_CP078067.1, from coordinate 2,485,621 downwards.
CAGCAGCCGGTTTAGAGCCAAGAATCATGGGAATGGGTCCTATCTATGCGATTCCGAAAGCTTTAAAGCAGGCAGGTTTAGAATTAAAAGATATCGACTTAATTGAACTTAACGAAGCCTTCGCTTCACAATCTGTAGCGATTAAGAAAGAACTGGGATTAAACCCTGACATCCTCAACGTAAACGGAGGCGCAATCGCCCTCGGTCACCCGCTGGGCTGTACCGGAACCAAACTTACCGTTCAGCTTCTTGATGAAATGAGAAGACGCGGCAACAAGTACGGCATGGTTTCCATGTGCGTAGGAACAGGTCAGGGAGCAGCGAGTATTTTCGAACTGCTTTAACTGTAAAAAGTGCAATGTACGGTGTACAAAGTATTTCAAATTAATTTATAACTCCAGTACGTTGTACATTTTACATCGTACATAATACAACAAATAATCATGAGCGATACAACCCAAAAAACACTTATCGGCGGAGATTTCTTAATCACTGAAACTCCTGCTCAGGACATCTTCACTCTTGAAGAACTGTCGGAAGAACAAAAAATGATGCGCGACTCTGCGAAAGAATTTATCGACAGAGAAGTGGTTCCGCACCACGAAAGATTCGAAAGCAAAGATTACGCTTTAACCGAAGCAACCATGCGTCAGCTTGGCGAAATGGGCTTCCTCGGTGTTACCGTGCCGGAACAGTACGGCGGCCTAGGAATGGGATTCGTAACCACGATGTTGGCGTGCGACTACCTATCCGGCGGAAACGGATCTTTAGCTACAGCTTACGGTGCCCACACAGGAATCGGAACCCTTCCGATCCTTCTTTACGGTACTGAAGAGCAAAAGAATAAATACCTTCCTGATTTAGCGACAGGAACCAAATTCGGTGCTTACTGTTTAACAGAGCCTGATGCAGGTTCAGATGCCAATTCAGGGAAAACAAAAGCCAAACTTTCCGAAGACGGTAAACATTACATCATTAACGGACAGAAAATGTGGATTTCGAATGCAGGTTTTGCAGAGATTTTCATCGTTTTCGCAAAGATTGATGACGACAAAAACATCACCGGATTTATCGTAGAAAAAACAGGTACCGAAGGTTTAACTTTCGGTGAAGAAGAGCACAAACTCGGCATCCGCTCCTCTTCTACCCGTCAGGTTTTCTTCAATGACATGAAAGTTCCTGTGGAAAATCTTCTGGGCGAAAGAAACAACGGTTTCAAAATCGCTTTAAATGCTTTGAACGTTGGCAGAATTAAACTTGCTGCTGCAAACCTAGACGGACAGCGCAGAATCTTAGCTCACGCAACAAAATACGCCAACGAAAGAAAACAGTTCGGTGTTGCGATCTCTACTTTCGGAGCAATCAGAAAGAAAATCGCAGAAATGGCAACCGGAATTTTCGTTTCCGAAGCCGGATCTTACCGTGCAGCAAAAGATGTTCAGGACAAAATCGACGAGCTTGTTGCAGGCGGAATGAATCACCAGGAAGCTGAACTGAAAGGTGTTGAAGAATTTGCGGTAGAAGCGTCAATCCTTAAAGTTTTCGTATCTGATTTAACGCAGAATACTGCTGATGAAGGAATTCAGATTTACGGTGGTATGGGATTCTCTTCCGACGCACCTATGGAAGCGGCATGGAGAGACGCCCGTATCGGAAGAATCTACGAAGGTACCAACGAAATCAACAGATTGCTAGCCGTAGGAATGCTCATCAAGAAAACCATGAAAGGCCAGCTTGATTTGCTGAAACCAGCGATGGCAGTAGGAAAAGAACTGATGGGAATTCCGTCTTTCGATGTGCCTGATTATTCTGAACTCCTGAGCGAAGAAAAAGCGGTGATTGCGAACCTGAAAAAAGTATTTTTAATGGTTTCCGGCGCTGCCCTTCAGAAATACATGATGGAGATGGAAAAACAGCAGCATTTGTTATTAAACGCTTCTGAAATCCTGAACCAGATTTACATGGCGGAATCCGCAGTGTTGAGAGCCGAGAAACACTTCACCGCAGATTCTGTGGAAGTGGCGATGGCCCAGCTGAACCTTTACAAAGCCACCGAAAAAATCATCGCAGCGGCCAAAGAAGGAATTATTTCTTTCGCCGAAGGCGACGAGCAGCGCATGATGCTTTCCGGTCTTAGAAGATTTACGAAATACACGAACCAACCGAACGTAATTGCCCTGACAGAAAAAATTGCAGCGCATTATGTAGAAAAAGGTCATTATTAGAAAACAGTTCTAAAAATACAAATGAAACGCCTCGGGAAACCGGGGCGTTTTTTTTAGATAAATCTAAGGATAGCAAATAATAAACTTGTGTATATTTGAAATTTACCACTATCATCAAAAATAGCGCAATGAACAGAATAATACTTATTGGCAATGGCTTTGATTTAGCTCATAACATTAAAACCAGTTACTACGATTTTTTAAATCATTTTTGGGAAGAGCTTCATTTGAAGATTAAAGCTGATGAATATAGGGAAGAACGATATGAAGATGATTTTATCATTATAAATAAAGTTCCAGCTAGGTGGCTTCCAGGACAAGGATATAGGGAACTAACAAAAACATTAAAAAATACTGGAACAGAACTTAGGTTTAAAAATAAATTTTTAGAAAATTTAAGTAGAGGTATTGAGAGTCTAAATTGGGTAGATATTGAAAGTGACTATTACACTTTATTAAAAGCTTGTTTTCAAAAACCACATTCAGGATATACCATAACAGAATTAAATGATGATTTTTCAGCCATGAAAAAACACCTTGAATTATACTTAAAAATGGTTGAAGGAGAATTTAATGAAAAATTTCCTGTGAATGAAGATGATAAGACCCTAAAAAAAAATATTTACCAAGAAATATATTCAGATTTTAAATTAAGAGATTTTTCCGAAACTTCTATAAATAAATTAACAGAGCAAGAATATCAGAGGATTCTTCCTACTATAAAAGGTTTAGAAGACGATCAAATTAATATAGATGATGTTACGGAAAATTTCCGTGAGCGAAAATTTATTTCAACTATTTACAGTGAAAAAGATAAGGGAAGGAGAAGAAAAATAAGAGAACTATTAGTTTCTGAAGCTTCTCCTAACTATTTTCGATTCAGACCAAACGAAATTTTATTTCTAAACTTTAACTACACAAGTATCGAAACTCAATATAATTCGGCACCTAATGACGAAGAAAAATTAGAAAGGATTCCAACTTCAACAATACATATTCATGGAGAACTCGGTAATGATAAAAACAATAAAATAATATTTGGTTTTGGGGATGAAATTGATAAGGATTATAACACTATCGAGGATTTAGATGACAACAATTATCTTGAAAATATTAAGTCTATAAAATATCTTGAAAGTATATCATATAAATCTTTACTCCAATTTATAAATTCGGATGATTATCAAATTTTCATATTTGGTCATTCATGTGGAATTTCAGATAGGACTTTATTGAATACATTATTTGAGAATAAAAACTGTTCTTCAATCAAGCCTTTTTACCGACAGAAAGATGAAAACACTGATAATTATAGTGAGATTATTAAAAACATTACGAGGAATTTCACAAATAAGGCCGTCTTAAGAGATCGTGTCGTGAATAAAGTATATACACGTGCTCTATTTAAATAATCCCACTGTGCAAATTCTCCTGACTTTCAGCCACATCAAAATAACACGCTACCTCTTCAACAACCCCCTCAAAATCTCCACCTCCTTTTCCAGCTCCGCCAATTTTGGGTTGGGCTTTACCGGGAAATTCTGCGGGTAACGGGCAATAAGATCCGACAGCAGATCGTAATTCAGCGCCATCGAAAGTTTCCAGATGATCCCAAACTGCAGCGAGGGCTGCTTATAATACGCGTGCACCGCGCTGGTGGAAACACCCAACCTTCTTGCCGCTTCGGGCGACGATACATGCAGCTCACGGAGCTTCGCGCGGATAAATTCCCCAATATGCGGGTACGGATGAGCACCGGATTTCAGATAATGGTGTGTTGACATAACCCAATGATTTTATGGAGATTAAAAGTACTCAATATAGAATTAATATTATCACATTTACGTCTAAAGTTGCGAACTTATAGTCTAAAATATATATGTTGACGTCTTAGGGTTAAAAAATAAAATCTAAGACCATATTGTTATAGATCTTAGATTTAAATGATTCAATCTTAGATGTAAACACTGACGTGTAAGATTTAAGTATTGTATTAATTTATCCTACATCACTTCTTCCGGCTGCTGCAGCGCATCCATTTTCAGTTTTCCGTTGTACTTGCCGCCCATTTCGATCTCTATGGTTTTGGTCTGGATGTCGCCGTTTACCGTTCCGCATTTTTTGATGATGAGTTCATTGCAGTAAATATTGCCGAGAATATTGCCGAATACGATGATGTTCTTACTTTTCAAATCGCCTTCTATATGGGCTTTTTCTCCCAGAATCACCCCATTTTCAACCTGAACATTACCTTTTACTTTCCCGTCTATTTTTATGGTTTGGCTTCCCTGTATATCACCGGTGAACATTATTTCTGATCCTAAAACAGTACTTATTGGAGCATTGTCCAGCTGTGAAATACTGTCGGACTGGTTTTTTTTGATTCTGAGCATGGATTATTAAAGTTTTAAATAGTGTTTTGGATTTACTTTTTTGTTATTCTGAATGATTTCATAATGCAGATGCGGACCCGAACTTCTGCCGGTACTGCCAATATCTCCAATATAATCGCCGATTTCGATATGCTGGCCTACCTTTACATTTATTTTGGATAAGTGTCCGAAAAGTGTTTTCAGATCGTTACCGTGGCTGATGATGATGCAGTTTCCGTAACCGCCTTTTACGCCGGCAAATTCTACTTTTCCGTGGGCGGTCGCGCGCACAGGATCACCAGTTTTACCCCGGAAATCCAAACCGAAATGCTGCTCTGTAGAATAGTCTCCAAATGGATTCTGGCGGTACCCGAATTCCGAACTTATCTCTCCGGAAACCGGCAATCCCAAGGGAGTAATGTTAAGCGTCTTCTCGATTCCCTGGATTTTATTTTCGTAATACTCAGAAATCTCGTTGATATCTGTAATTTCAAAATCTTCGTATTCGCCCCCGGAATTGGCTAATTTAAAATCATGCAAACCCCGCGCATCCAGAAATCCGTTGATTCTGTAAATACTTTCATCTATCGCCTTGAAGGATTCTTTTACCTTTTTCAGATCGATTAAACTTTTGACTTTATTGGCCTGGGCAAGCTTCTCCTGATAATGCGTACTGGTTTTCTGGTAGATGATGAGTGCCAGAATGCCAAACATCAGGATCACCAAAACATTAAAAACTAAGAGAAATTTTTTCCAGTGCAGGAGTAACCGGGTAGGAATCTGGATAAGCTGGTTATCCTTCCCTGAATTGTCTACAATAAGTACCGAAGTTTTCTTTTTCAAGACTCAAATTTTACAAACACTCAAATTTAACATTTTTTTTTAGAATTTTTCACTTTGTTATGAAATCGAAAGCATTCTGGCGCAGAATTTGCAACACCACTGCACTGATTTTAAATTGCTATTGTGGTTATGTTCTGTACTATCAGCGACATTCTTTAAAATTAAATTTCCCTATGCGATGCTTAATGATTTTAATCAGTTTAGCATTTCTGCACTTCAGTTTGAAAACGTCAGCGGAACTTTTATAAAAATCAAAAGACCTGAAGACCGGCTGTGAGCCGTAAGAATAATAATTAAACCGGAAATGCTTTGAAAAATTAAAGCATTTCTCTATTTTTGTGAAAATACACATTTACGAAATATGGGCCACTTACCTAAGTTAATTGAAGATCTAGCATTAATACTTATTGTAGCAGCATTTGTTGTTCTGATTTTCAGAAAAATAAAACAGCCACTGGTTTTAGGATATATTATTGCGGGATTTCTGGTAAGCCCTAATTTCAAAATTTTCCCTTCAGTGGTTGATATGACCAATATCAAAACTCTGGCGGAAATAGGGGTGATCTTCCTCCTTTTCAGTCTGGGACTGGAATTCAGTTTCAAGAAACTGATGAATGTGGGCGGTTCGGCGTCCATCACTGCGTTTGTAGAGATTATCTTCATCACCATTGCCGGCTACTACACCGGCCGCATGCTCGGCTGGAGTACCATGGACAGTTTGTTTCTTGGTGGTATGCTCGCCAGTTCCTCGACCACAATTATCATCCGGGCTTTCGACGAGCTGGGGGTCAAAACCAAAAACTTTGCAAAAACGGTCTTTGGGGTTCTGGTCGTCGAGGATATTGTCGTCATCTTACTGATGGTTTTGCTTTCCACAATCGCCGTAACCAAAGAATTTGAAGGCACCCAAATTCTGTTTACCGTAGCCAAACTGCTATTCTTCCTGAGTCTGTGGTTCCTGTTGGGAATCTTCTTATTGCCTACCCTATTAAAGAAAATAAAGCCGCTGATTGATGACGAAATCCTGATGATACTTTCTATCGGTCTTTGTTTGGGTATGGTTCTTATCGCAACATCAGTAGGATTTTCAGCTGAACTTGGAGCTTTCGTAATGGGTTCCATCATCGCTGAAACTAAAATCGCTGAAAAGGTAGAACATACGCTGAAATCGGTAAAAGACCTTTTCGGTGCGGTATTCTTCGTTTCTGTCGGGATGATGATTAATTATGATGCCATGATCACTTATGCATGGCCAATTTTAGTCGTTACGCTGTTAACATTATTCGGTAAACTTTTCAGTTCCACACTGGGAGCGCTTATTTCCGGGCAGCCGCTTAAACAGTCGGTTCAGGTCGGGATGAGTATGGCCCAGATTGGCGAATTTGCGTTCATTGTAGCCACGCTTGGCTTATCGCTTGGTGTAATTTCAGACTTCCTGTTCCCCGTGGCCGTAGGAGTGTCTGCAATTACAACGTTTACGACGCCTTATCTGATTAAATTCTCTGAACCTTTTTACAACTGGCTGGTGAAGGTGGTTCCACCTAAATACATCGCCAAAATCAATAAATATTCTACCAATACCCAGAATATTCAGGCCGAAACCAACTGGCAGACCATTCTGAAAAATTACGGAAGGATTGTGGTGATCAACGGAATTATTATTGTGGCCATTTATCTGCTGTTCTCCCGATTTATTATTCCGGCCATTAATGAAAACCTGGACAGCAATGACATTAAAAACATCATCGGGAATGCACTTCCGGTACTCTTTATTCTGCCGTTTTTATGGGCTTTAATGGTGAAAAGACCGAGTTCTGTCGCCTACAAAGAATTGTGGACGAAGACCAAATACAACCGCGGGCCGCTGCTTATCATCGAGATTGCAAGAATTGCGTTCGGTATAGGGATTTTGGGCTTCTTTCTTGACCGTTTTGCATCTACCACCATTTCCTTCTTCATCACGATTCCGGTGGCAATTATTTTAATGATAATATTCTCGAAAAGAATCAACAAATTTTATAACCGGATCGAGAAAAGATTTATTACCAACCTTAATGACAGATCAGAAAATATTCAGAGTGAAGCCATTACAAGACTTGCCGGAAATTCTGAAGTAACCAATAACCTGGCCGCCTGGGATGTGCATATTGTAGAACTTGAAGTGAAACCTCTTGCCGATTTCGTGGGTAAAAACCTTCTGGATTTGCAGTGGCGCGAAAAATTCGGTGTGAATGTAGGATATATTAAAAGAGGCGAAAAACTGATTCATACACCCGACCGTTTTGAAGTACTGATGCCATACGATAAAGTGGGAATTATTGCGACGGATGATCAGTTGCAGATTTTCAAACCGATTTTCGACAGTCAGGAGTTGATCATTGAAGAAGATATTAACCACATTAAACTCGGCAAAATCCTCATCAATCATCATTCACCTAAGAAAGGGCTAAGCATCCGCGAATCCGGAATACGCGATAAAACTGACGGATTGGTTATCGCAATACGGCGTGGCGACGAGAGAATCCTGAATCCGGAATCTTCAGAAATCCTTCAGGTTGATGATATTGTATGGGTCGTAGGAAACCGCAAGAAAATCGAGAAGCTAAACATCGAAATCTAATGCTGAACAAGGAGGAACTTTTAAACAAAGCCATAAAAATTGCTGATAAGGCGCACCGCGGACAGACAGATAAGTTCGGGACGCCATACATCGGGCATGTAATACGGGTGATGAATTACGGTAAAACTTATGATGAAAAGATTGTGGGGGTACTGCACGATGTGATTGAAGACTGCCCGGAGATTACGTATGAATATCTCCTGAAAGAAGATTTTCCCAACCACATCGTTTTTGCCATAGAATGTCTTACTAAAAATCCGCCTGATCAGGATTACACTGAATTCATTAAGCAGACCGAGAAATCTGCGCTCGCTGTTGCGGTAAAGCTGAATGACCTGCGCGATAATATGGATTTAACACGGTTTACAAAACCGCTGACCGAGAAAGATGCGAAACGACTGAATAAATATCTTACCGCCTATCTTTACCTGAAAGAAAAGTACTAATCTACTGTTTTATCCGAATCTTCGAGTAAACCCTCAAGCTCTTTCATTTCATCAGCAGTAAGATCACGCCATTTCCCGACGGGCAAATCCAGCTTGATGTTCATGATTCTGATGCGCTTGAGTTTTTTTACTTCATAACCAACATACTCGCACATGCGGCGGATCTGGCGGTTGAGTCCTTGTGTAAGCACAATACGGAAACTTAACGTGTCGATTTGTTCTACCTCACATTTATTGGTAACCGTCCCAAGAATTGGAATTCCGTTGCGCATTTTATGCAGAAACTGCGGCGTAATGGGTTTATCTACGCGAACGATATATTCTTTTTCGTGATTGTTCCTCGCGCGCAGGATTTTATTCACAATATCTCCATCGGATGTAAGCAAAATAAGACCTTCACTGGGTTTATCTAATCTTCCGATCGGGAAAATTCTTTTAGGATGATTAACGAATTCTACTATATTATTCGATTCCCGTTTGGTATCGGTGGTACAAACGATTCCGACCGGCTTGTTGAGCGCGATATAGACATGATCTTCTTCCTGTTTGCGTATTGAAATTCCGTCAACAAGAATTTCATCTTCTTCTGAAACTTTGGTGCCCATTTCCGGAATGACGCCGTTTACAGTAATCCTGCCCTGCTCCAGCATTTTATCGGCTTCTCGGCGGGAGCAGAATCCCACTTCAGAAAGGTATTTATTGATGCGTGTTTTTTCCACAGTAATTATAAATTTTTGTTGCCTAAAAAAACGACTCCGTAAGACAGTCCGATAAAGAAATTTCCTTCACCATCCAAAACCTGATCTTCTAGATAAAGCTGAAACTTATGGCCAAAATGCTTGTTTAGCGGTTCAATCTTACCAATTCCCAACCCTGCGAATCCGGCATCTTTAGCTGCAGTCTGATTAATCTTCGTGCCGAAATTTCCATAAATATAAAGAAAATCCTGATCTTTCGGATCTCCCAGAAAAAAATTGGGTTGTACCATCGCATAAACAAGATGATAATTAGGATCGATATAACTGTAACGGATACCGCCGCTTAAAGCAAACCAGTTGAACGGCTGAAATCCGATTTGTGAAGTAAAACCATAATTGAATTTCCCGGGTGGAAGTTGGCTCTTTTCATAATCGCTTTGTGCCATATTTGTTCGGATGATATCTGCCAAATCAAAACCTACATTAGCTTCCAGAGTTCCAAAAATACCCAACTTAGCAGGCTTTTCCTGAGAAAAAGCTAAGGTGGAAAGAAAGAGAAGCAAAAGATAAAATTTCCTCATCAACTTATAACGCTTTGTTAAAACGGAACTCATTTTCGAGTATTTCAGCGCTGGAATTTTCTACGGAATAGTCTCCGATTTTCGTCCGTCTTAAATTGGTTAAATAAGCGCCCACACCCAGTTCCTGACCGATATCGTGAGCGAGGCTACGGATATACGTTCCTTTTGAACAGCCTACAGTGAATCGCACAAAAGGCAAATCAATTTCGATGTTATTAAGGTAATGAATCGTTGTTTTACGGGATTTCATTTCTACTTCCTGACCTTTTCTTGCCAAATCATAGGCACGGTTTCCGTCGATTTTGATTGCGGAGAAAACGGGAGGTTTCTGGTCGATTTCGCCAACAAATTGTTTCAGGGTTTGGTTTATAAATTCCTCTGAAATATGCGAATAATCCTGTTGAAGAATTTCGGGTTTTTCGGTGTCGTAAGATTCGGTCTGAACGCCGATTTTAATTTCCGTTAAATATTCTTTGGGCGCGTCCTGAATTTTCTGGATTTTTTTCGTGAATTTTCCGGTACAAACGATGAGTAAACCTGTCGCACGTGGATCTAAAGTTCCGGCATGCCCTATTTTGAATTTCTTTGGAAGATTAAATTCGTTTTTGAGTTTATATTTGAGTTTATTCACGGCCTGAAAACTCGTCCAGTCCAAAGGTTTGTCGAGTAAAATGATTTGTCCTTCAAGGAAATCTTCTGCTGTCATTTATTTTTGTATTTCAATATAATCAACAAACATTTTCGGAGTCTTATCTTTCTTTAGTTTCTGTTTACTTGTAATTTTAAAATTACAGTTGTGATTGGTATTTTTTGGAACAACCGAACATTTTTCGTTATCTTTTACAAAATAAATTTTTTGAAAAGGATATATTGAAATGCTGTTATTTGGATCTATGTTCGTAATCAAATCAGGTTCTAAAACAAAACTATACTCCAAATCTGAGGTAAATTGATACTTTTTTTCTGAGATTTTATTGTTTAGGATCTTTAAAGAATCTATTGAAAACTGCTCTATTTGGTCAGATTTTTTATAAAAAAACACATGTCGCTTTTCTAATTCTTTTCTATACTTCTTGGTGAATTTTTCGTCTTTTAATTCCACAAAAATTTCAACAGGTTCTTCCGTATTGTTTTGAACATACACCATATAAAGTGGTGAACACGATGTAAAGAAATTAAAAAATATAAATACTGATAAAAACTTTCCTGTCATTTCTTATAACTAAATAATGATTGCTAACCCGATCCGCAGCCCGACCTGAGTGGAGCTCTTTTCGCCGCAACAAAGTGAAGGCGAAAAAGCGGGAACGGAGGACGGATAAAGCTGCCCAAAAACTATGCGAACTGCGTAAAATAAACCAGCAGCACAATTCCAACGATAATCCGGTACCAGCCCCAGGGTTTGAAACCGTATTTCGTTAAAACGCCGATGAAAAATTTAATAGCAATAACTGCGACAACAAAGGCTACGACGTTTCCTACCAGAAAATACATCAGGTTATCGCCCTGCATGAGCATTTCATAACCTTTCTGTTCGATTCCTTTGTGATTCCAGTCTTTCAGGAAAATCGAATAAACCGTAACAGCTAACATTGTAGGAACAGCCAGGAAAAACGAAAATTCAGCAGCAGCTTTTCTGGTGAGTTTCTGCTGCATTCCTCCAATAATTGATGCGGCACTGCGGCTTGTCCCGGGCATCATGGCCAAACACTGCCAGAATCCGATGATTAATGCGCTTTTGTAAGAGACATCTTTCTCGTCATCAATGATATGAACTTTGAAGAGTTTGTCGATAAAAAGTAAAACGACTCCACCGACAATCAGCACAATCGCGATCGGCACGGGATCACCGAGAACGGCTTCAATTTTATCATCGAAGAGTTTACCAAGCGCCAAAGCCGGAATAACTGCCACGGCAAGTTTCAGATAAAAGCTGATATTTTTGAAATCGAAAAACTTTTTCCAGTACAGAAAAACAACCGCCAGAATGGCCCCAAACTGAATGGAAACCTGAAACATCTTCACAAATTCATCTTCCTGAATGCCGAAGATTGAACTGGTAAAAATCATGTGTGCAGTTGAAGAAACCGGCAGATATTCGGTTAAACCCTCGATAATTGCAATAAGAATTGCTCTTAATAAATCCATGAATAGGTAAACTTTTAATTAAAAAAACTTTGTCAAAGTCTACAAAAAAAGCTTTGACAAAGTCTGATATTTATTGTTGTAAATATTATTTGTTTCTTTTCAAAATGGCATACACTTCTACCGCGAAACCTGCGACAACCAATAAAGGTGCGATCCGGATTCTTCGGATCGAAAAAATGCCGTCGTTCCAGGAATTGGGATCGTATTTCCCATCAACTGTATTTGCGTCCGCTCCCATCATTAAAAGGAACCCCACTACAATTAAAGCCAAACCTATGAGCATTAATTTATAATTCTGCGGACCGAAATAGAAACTGTTTTCCTGCGGAAGTTCTGCCTCTTTCTTACCAAAATCGGCTGCTGAAAAATTTTTATTTTTTTTGCTCATTTTTTAAGAATAGTATAAATCATCAACATTTGAACGGAGGAATCTCCATGTCGCAAAAATGGTACTTAAAACCGTGATTAAAACTCCAAGAAGGAAAATACCGGCAACAAGAATAATAAGTTGGTTATTATCCTGTGCGAAAGGTGTTCCGATCTGAGTAATGAAATAATACCACGCGGCGAAAAGTACAGCTAAACCAAGCAAAGCTCCAATGACACCAAGAATCACGGCTTCTTTAATGAAAGGTTTTAAAATAAAGCGCCGTTTTGCACCTACAAGCTGCATCGTTTTGATGATAAAACGTTTAGAAAAAATCTTGAGGCGTATCGAGTTATTAATGAGAACTACAGCCAAGATCAGGAAGAGGATAGAGAATCCTAAAATCCATTTCAGGATATTGTTGAGATTATTGTAAACTTCGACCATCAGCGTGCTGTTGTTCTTCACATCTACAATTCCGGGAGTCGCTTTTATCTGTTTAATGGCTTCTTCGATTCTTACCGGATCTACATATTCGGGTTTCAGGGCAATTTCGACAGACGAGGGAAAAATATTTTCTTCAAAAAGCGCACTGGATTCAATGCCCATACTTTTCTTAGCTTCTGATGCGGCCATCTCACGGGTAATATAGGTAGCACGTTTTACCGGTGTTAATGCCTGAATTTTCTTGAAGGTTTCTGCCTCCCTTTTCACGGTTTTCGCAGAATCCTTGGCATCGAAATTTTCATCAAAATATGCATTTACAACAAGTTGCTCCTTGATATAATCTGAATATTTCTGAGCATTAATCAATATCAATCCCATTAATCCCAACAAAAATAAAACCAGTGCTATACTCACGACAACCGTAATATTACTGGAGCGAAGGCGTCTTTTGTTAAAATCCTCAACTGTCTTTGCCATTAAATAAAAAATTTCTGCTAAAATAGAAAAAAACTTCCGTAATTTGCGGAGAATACAAGAAAATCGGTGTTAAAAAAAACATAAAAGAAAATCTTTTCAGCACCGCAATTCAACTTAAGAATATCGATTTTATGAGCGTAAGAGCGAAGAAACATTTAGGCCAACATTTCCTGACGGACGAAAATATTGCCAAAAATATTGTAGATGCACTGACTTTTGAAAATTACAGTAAGGTGCTTGAAGTGGGTCCGGGAATGGGCGTTCTTACCAAATATCTTCTGGATAAAAACGCTGAAATCTTCGTTGCTGAAATCGATTCGGAATCAATTGATTATCTGAAAAATCATTACCCGAAACTGCAAGAGCAGCATTTCACAGGCGATTTCCTTAAAATTGATGTTGCAAACGTATTTAATGATCAGGTCGCGGTGATCGGAAACTTTCCTTACAATATTTCGTCGCAGATCTTATTTAAAATCATTGATTTCTATAATCATGTACCGGAAATGGTCGGAATGTTTCAGAAAGAAGTTGCCGAAAGAACAGCTGCGGTTCCGCGGACTAAGGATTACGGAATCCTGTCGGTTCTGGTGCAGGCGCTGTATGATGTGAAATACCTTTTTACGGTTCACGAAAACGTTTTCAATCCGCCGCCAAAAGTGAAATCCGGCGTCATTAAACTCACAAGAAATCCAAAAGAAGGTTTGGCCGGAAACGAAGTTCTTTTTAAACAGATTGTAAAGGCAGGTTTTGGACAGAGAAGAAAAAAACTTTCCAATTCGCTGAAAGTTCTGAACATTCCTGAAGCGCTGCAAAATCACCCTTTCCTGGAAAAACGCGCAGAGGAACTGTCGGTTCAGGATTTTATTTCGTTCACGATTGAATGGAAAAACGCTTAATTTTCCGGCGTATTTTCATCAGCTGTAGCTTCATCCTCGCCTTTAAGGTCTTCCAGTTGCTGCTGAAGATTCGAAATCATTTCCCTTAAAGCTTTGATGTCGTTTTTGTTTGATGAAACGTTGCTTTTAAGCATGACATTTTTCGCACGCTCGTTGTGATCTTCATCGTCTTCGTCTTCGGCAATATCTTCAATATCTTCCTGAATATCATCAATATCCTCGCTGATTTCTTCGATATCTTCGCTGATTTCTTCAATGTCATCCTGAATCTCTTCAATATCCTCACGGATATCTTCGATATGTTCCTGACTTCTGTTCACCGACATCTGAATGAAAATGGCAAGATAAATAGCTTCCAAAGATAAAACGGTGGTTAAAACGAGCAGCATTTTATCAACGCTCACAATACCGAAAACCGGCAGCAGAAAAGCGGTTGCAAAGACAATTGAATGTACGATGAGTGAAGGAATTGAACCAATCCACCACATCACCCCATCGGTTACTTTTTCTAAAAGCTGAATTTTCTTTTCGCGTTCTTCCTTTCGTCCCATTTTCAAGAAGTTTGGGCAAATTTAGTTAAAAATCCCCTGATACGCCTAAGCCAAAAAGCGCGAAATCATATTTTGCAGGATCCGCGGAATCGAATTTCCTTATGGCCAAATCCAGTTCTTCCACTGTTTTCCAGTCGTTCTGTTTGCGCTGAATCAGGCTGAGTTTTCTTGAGATATTTCCGGTATGAACATCGAGCGGAATTGAAAGATTCTTCGGATCAATAGTTTCCCAAATCCCGAAATCAACACCTTTTCTGTCTTTACGCACCATCCAACGGAGAAACATCATAAGTCTTTTAGCAGATGAATTTTTATAAGTAGAACTCACGTGTTTGTGGCTCCGGTGCTGAACATCGCCAATAAAATTCTGCCTGAAACGTTCTAATGAATGGTAGAAGTTAGTTTCATTTCCATGAATTGAAAAAAGATTTTCAAGACTGTCATTATTGTGATAGGTTCTTTTCAGATTAAGAATGAACTCCCGGAAATCTTCGCCGTTAAACGTTCTGTGAATACTTCGGTTTTTTAAGCTTTCCAATTCTTTCACAGAAACATTCCGGATGAAATCATAAGGAGTTTGCTCCATAAATGCGAGCATCTTCTCCGCATCATTAATGATTGACTTCCGTGTACCCCAGGAAATAGTTGCCGTTAAAAAACCGGCGATTTCGATATCCTGTTTCAGCGAAAACCGGTGCGGGATCTGAACGGGGTCATTTTCAACAAACTCGGGAGCGTTATATAATTCGGCTTTTTCATCCAGAAAATTCTTTAATTCAGAAAAAGTCATTCTTATCCTATTTTAACTGGCTCCAGCGCTTTTGGAAGAAAGGTATTTGCAAAAACTTCACGCGCTTCGTCTGTAAATACATTCAAATCGTGATATCTGTTGGAAAAATGTCCGAGAATTAATTTCCCGACGTTCGCTTTTCTCGCAATTCTTGCAGCTTCCAACGCGGTCGTATGTCCAGTGTAATCAGCCATTTCTTTAAGTTCATGCAGAAAAGTAGCTTCGTGATATAGCACGTCCACATTTTCAATGATGGGCAGAATTGATTCAAGATAGCGGGTATCACTGCAAAATGCGTAGGACACAGACTTTGTAGGTTCAGTGGTCAGCACCTCATTTTTTAATAGATATCCGTCGCTTAAAACAAAATCTTTTCCCAGTTTTAAATTATGATAATCGCAGGTTTCGATTTCCGGATATTTTGAAATTTCCTGCATGTTTAGATGCCGTTCTTTCGGTTTCTCGCGGAAGAGATAACCATTGCAGTAAATCCTGTGATTAAGCGGTATGGTAAACACTTCGAGCCTGTTATCTTCAAATATTTTTACCGATTTTTTACTTTCGAGTTCATGATATATCAATTCAAAACCTTTATGTGTTTCTGTAATTCTAAAAATAGTTTCGAGCATTTCCTTAATGCCTTTCGGAGCGTAAATATGCAGCGGAGTTTCCCTTCCCAACAGCCTAAACGAGGCGATAAGCCCCGGTAAACCAAAACAGTGGTCACCATGCAGGTGCGAGATAAATATATGATTGATCTTAGAAAATCTCGCTTTTGCTTTGCGCAACTGAACCTGAGTTCCTTCGCCACAATCAATTAAGAAAGCGCGTTCCTCCATTTCCAGAAACTGTGCAGTTGGCGAGGAATTCACTGTAGGAATTGCCGAATTAAAGCCGAGAATGGTGAGAAAAGTACTCAAAACTGTGAAAGGGATTAATATTTAATATGAGCTGTAAAAGTTACAAATCTAATGAATATTTAGTGATTTTAAATAAAAACGAAATTCTAACAGTAAGGCGATTCATAACAAATCAATCTTCTGTGGTAGCTTAATCCCGCGATTTCCCGAAATAGAAATCCCGGAAAATAATTCCGGGATCTCCTATAATATAATTTGATTCTAAGATTTTCCTAACTTCTTGAACCGGAAATACGAAACCGCTGCAAGAGTAAGCATAAATGCAGTACCAATATAAACCCAAGCCGGAACCGGAACCGGATCACCTGCAGCATAAGAATGCAGGCCGCTCAAGTAATAATTTACTCCGAAATACGTCATTACAATCGTACTGATTGCGAATAGCGCTGCTACGTGGAAAGCCCATCTTCCTCTTAAACCGGGAACCAGACGCATGTGAAGAACAAACGCGTACACCATCACCGATATAAACGCCCAGGTTTCTTTAGGGTCCCAGCTCCAGTAACGGCCCCAGGATTCGTTTGCCCAAATCCCGCCTAAGAATGTACCCACCGTTAAAGCATAAAGCCCAATGGTGAGGGACATTTCGGATACAATGGTAAGTTCTTTAATAGTAGTATCACTGTGGATTTTGTACACGTTCTTATTAGTGAAAATATAAAACATGAGTACGATAATCGCGATCACCATAGAAAGGCCGAAGAATCCGTAACTCGCGGTAATAATGGCTACGTGAATAATCAGCCAATAGGATTTCAGTACTGGTACAAGCGGTGTAATCTGCGGATCAAGTGCTGAACCGCCATGTGCAAACCCCATCATAATCACCGCAACCATAAATCCGGCTGCCGGGATCAGTGCGTTAGAGTTTCTGTATAGCATCAAACCTGCTGTAATTCCGACCCAGGAGATGAAAATAATGGCTTCATAACCGTTACTCCAAGGTGCGTGACCGGAAATATACCATCTCGCAACCAAGCCTAAAAACTGGAAGAAGTAGCCCACTAGTCCTACTAATATAAGTGCTTTTATGGTTTTACTGAGGATTTTGCTTGGCCTGAATAATTCGATAAACCCTAATACCAATAGAAGACCACCAATTATGGTGTAGAAAATCAATAAATGAAAATTGATATTCACCCTGTTCATAAATACCTCAAGGTCAACTTTTGATTGGGATGGAACTACGTTTTTGCCCCAAGTCTGCTGGTATTGTGAAAGCTTCTGAAGTTCAGCATCTGCTTTACTCCAGTTTCCTGATTTTTGCGCTGCCATCACTTCAGAGAAATAGGGTCCCATTACTTTCTGGGATTCCATATCCGGTTCGAAATTCTGGTCCAGCCAGGAATGCCAGGTGTTGTTCGGATCATTCTGTACAGGAACAATTCTCATAAACTGTCCGCTGAAAAACTCATTAAATGCCTGAA
Source organism: Kaistella faecalis (assembly GCF_019195395.1). Taxonomy (NCBI): domain Bacteria; kingdom Pseudomonadati; phylum Bacteroidota; class Flavobacteriia; order Flavobacteriales; family Weeksellaceae; genus Kaistella; species Kaistella faecalis. Next base: position 2,467,810 of record NZ_CP078067.1, on the reverse strand, counting down.
CACGGTCGTTTACATTAATTACTTCTTTATCATAATTCGACTGCTCGGCCGGTTTTTTTCGGAAAGCTTCCTGATAATCCTCTTCTAAAACATAATGTAGATTTCCCTGTGCATCTGCGGGGAACAAGGACATCAATGTGGTATAACCGTCTTCGTTTGCTTTTGTTTTCTTCTTGAGTTCGTCGCCGCCTTTTGTACCTACTTTAATGATAGGAACCATTGTCCAGCTTGCGGTATCGGTGTTAATTGATAAAAACCACTGGTTTGCCGTTAAGTGTTTACCGTCGGTTCCGCGGAATGCGTCTTTTTTGTAAAGTTTTCTTAAAACATCAAGTGCCTGAGTGTTCATTGGAACAATACGCCCTTCGTAATTCTGAACTAAAAGATAGGCGAATTTATCTGCATGTTCTTTACTAATCGTGTTTCTGGCAATAATTTCATCGGCCGTAATCGGGCGCGGCGATCTTAAAGCTAAAGAATTCTGCTGTTTTTTCGGAGCCGGATCTTCTAATAGTAAATCTGCATCACTACCGTGGTTATGTCCGTCGTTTGCGGAATGGGTGGTTTTCGCAGATCCATCTGTTCCGTGGGTATCAATTTTCTGCGCAGAAAGATTTAAACTCAACAGTAAAAGAATTACCATCGCTGTTCTTTTTCTGTTTACATCTTTCAACATTTTATTGAGTTTCCAGAAATGCGTTCCTTTCCAGAAGAAGATAATAAACATTCCGCCGAAGAGGAAGAAATATCCAATATAAGTAATTAGTGTTCCCCAGAAATCGTGGTTAACCGAAAGTACGGTTCCCTGTCTGTCCGGATCGAAACTTGCCTGGAAGAAACGGTATCCGCCATGATTCAAAACGTGGTTCATATAGATTTTGTAAGGCGTCTGTTTGCCGCCGTCAATAATCTGAACGTGGCTTTCATAGGCGCTTGGTGATGAACTTCCCGGATAAGTTTCCATAACGAAATCATCTAATTTCAGGGAGAACGGCGTAGTATAAACTTTCGGTCCGAAACCAAGGATAATATTCATTCCATCCAATGAAATCTGTTTGAAAGCATTAGGATTTCCCTTTTCCACGGGTAAATCAACTGAAAGTTTTGTTTTCGGTCCCTGAACTTCAACGGTAAGCTGATCAGATACATCTTTGTCTTTTTTTCTGTCGCCCTCATAAGCGATCAGTTTTCCTTTCTTTAAACCTTCGGGTACAACCAACTTCAGATCGTTCACCGTGTAAAGACTTCTCAGAACCAAAGGCTGGTATTCATCTTTTTTGGTGGTTCCGGTTGCCTGCGTTGCCATAGTCATAAACTCAGCATCTACAGGGGTTTTAATCATCAAACTTCCGCTGGTATCGTTGAATTCCACGGCACCTTCGATCGCGCGGTTGAAAGTTACCAATGTTCCGTTAATTGATTTTGATTCTCCCGGTTTGATGTAAATATTTTCACGTCCCGACTGTCCGGTGGAAACCACATGCAGATATTCGGTTCCGGTGTTGCCGGCAATTAAACTGTCTTTTTTTCTCTGGATAAAATCGGTGGCTTTTACAGAAATCTGCTTGCCATGATAATCATAACTTGCTTTGAAATTCTTATGAAGCGGCGACATTAGATAAGGAACATCCTGATAGTTAAGGATATCGCCTTTCTCCTCAATCTGGATCTTAAAGAAATTTTTATCCGTAATCACTTCGTTGGAGGTTTCGCCTTCACGAATGTGCATAATCCCTTCATAGCTTATATATCTGGTAACTGCACCACCAATAAAAATAAGAATAAAGGAAAGGTGAAATACCAAAACCGGCCATTTTTCACGTTTCCAGAGTCTGTATCTTGAAATATTTCCGATGAAATTTAGGATCAGAAGCAGCATAACTCCTTCAAACCATTTGGCTTCATATATCAATGCTTTAGCTGTAGGAGTACCGTAATCGTTCTCGAGGAAGGTTGCGTAAGCCATGGCGAACGCGTAAACCAGCAGCAAAACCGCCATCGTACGGGTTGAAATTAGAATACTTTGGATTTTTTTCATTTTAAGAAACTATCAGATTTATAAAAGTTCAAATAGCTGCAAAAATACATTCTATAATTCGAAATAGCGAATCTGGAATATGTTTTTTGTCAGTTTTGAAAACTTTATGGTATAAAAAGCAGGTATGTTTTCAGGAAATTTTCTATGCGCTTACTGGTTGGTACTGTTGAGCATAGGCACAAATTTATAGGCTCCGAACTCTTCTTTTTCGAATTCCTTCTCCGATTTTTTTGTAAATCTCGTCAGAATCTGCTCGTCGGTTTTCCCAAGAGGAATCACCATCTTCCCTCCTACTTTCAGCTGATGAAGAAGTTCCGTAGGCAACGTTTCTGCACCGCAGGTGACCAAAATTTTATCGAACGGAGCAAAAGTCGGCAAACCGGCAAAACCATCTCCAAAACTCTGGAATTTCGGACGAAGATGGAGTTCGCGTAATTTTTTATGGGCAAAATCATGCAGGTCTTTTTGGCGTTCTACCGTGTAGACCCAGGCGTTCATAGCGACCAGAACAGCAGTCTGGTAACCGCTTCCTGTACCGATCTCGAGGACTTTTTCCTTATCGTTAAGTTCAAGAAGTTCTGTCTGTTCTGCGACAGTCGAGGGATGAGAAATCGTCTGTTTTGCAAGTATCGGGAAAGCGCGGTCTTCATAGGCATAATCTTCAAAAATACTTTCAAGAAAAAGATGTCGCGGAACATCATTCATTGCTTTCAACACATTTCCGTCGGTGATCCCAATTTTATCCCGAAGGTATTCTACTAAAATTTTTCGCTTTCCTTTATGTAAAAATGAATCCTGCATTGGACAAAAATACTGAATAGATTCGAGAAAACAGAACGCAGTTTTCAGATATCTGACATCTAATTATTATCTTTACCAAAATTTATTTTCTATGCTTAAAGCAGGTTTAGTTGGTGCCGGACATCTGGGCAAAATTCATTTAAGGTTATTGAATCAGTCGGAAAAATATGAACTCGTAGGTTTTCATGACGCTGACGCTGAAAACGGAAAAAAAATCGAAGCAGAGTTCGGTTATAAATATTTCGCGCGTTTTGAGGAACTGCTCCAGGAAATCGATATGCTCGATATCGTAACTCCTACGCTATATCATTATGATTATGCAATGAAAGCGATTGAAAACCACAAACATTTTTTCATCGAAAAACCCGTTACGCAAACCCTGAAACAGGCCGAAGAAATTTTATACAAATGCCGGGAATACGGAATTAAAGCTCAGGTTGGCCATGTTGAAAGATACAATCCTGCGTTTATAGGTTCCCGCGATTATATTCAGGATCCCATGTTTATTGAAATTCACCGTTTGGCAGAATTTAATCCCCGCGGAACTGATGTTTCTGTTGTGCTGGATTTGATGATTCATGATTTGGATATTCTTCTTTCTATTGTAAAATCTAAGGTTAAAAATATCCATGCTTCCGGTGTTGCCGTAGTTTCCAAATCTCCGGATATCTGCAACGCAAGAATTGAATTTGAGAACGGTTGTGTCGCGAATCTCACCACTTCCAGAATTTCAATGAAAGCAATGCGAAAGTCAAGATTTTTCCAGAAAGACGCATACATTTCTGTAGATTTTCTGGAGAAAAAAGCAGAAGTAATCCGCATGAAAGAAGCGCCGGAAAATCCTACAGATTTCGATATGATTATTGAAAATGCGGAAGGCGAAAGAAACCAGATTATTTTCGAATATCCTAATATTCAGCCTAATAATGCGATTTTAGATGAACTCGAAAGTTTTGCCGATGCGATAACCGAAAACAAAAATGTAGAAGTCTCTCTTGAAGACGGAACCGAAGCGCTGAAAGTAGCGCTGGAAATTGTAAAAATGATTTCGTAACCGGAAAATTTGGAAATGAAAAAGATCACCTTACTCTTTCTCTTAATTGCTACGTATAGCTTCTCGCAAAATTTAAAGAAAGAAATCCTTCAAATCACCAAAGGTAAAAACGCCACTGTAGCTGTTTCCGTACTCGATTTCGGGAATGACAAATCGGTGCACATCAACGGAAATAAAAAACTTCCGATGCTCAGTGTTTTCAAATTCCACATCGGTTTAGCGGTTTTAAATGAAGTTGACCACGGAAAACTAAGTCTTGACCAGAAGATTTTCATTAAAAAATCTGATCTATTAGAAAATACATGGAGTCCGATCCGGGAGAGATTTCCGGAAGGAAATATCGAAATGTCTTTAGGCGAACTCATAAAATATACGGTGGCAGAAAGCGATAACAATGGATGTGATATTCTGTTGCGATTAATTGGCGGAACCGAAACTGTTCAGAAATTCATCGACAGCAAAGGCATAAGAAATTTCACCATCAAAGTAGATGAGGAACAGATGCACAAAGGTTTCGAGTTTATGTACCTGAATGCTACTACCACAAATTCCGCAAATCAATTGCTGAAAGATTTTTTCAATAAAAAGATGATTTCGAAAACTTCCACGGATTTTCTCATGACTACGATGCTTGAAACTTCTACAGGAAAAAATAAAATCGTTGCCCAACTCCCGGAATCAATTCCTGTCGCCCACAAAACAGGCTCTTCCGGAAAAAATGAAAAAGGTTTAACTGCTGCTGAAAACGACATTGGAATTGTAACGCTTCCGGATGGAACACATTACGCCATCAGCATCTTCGTCTCCGACTCTATGGAAAGTGCCGAGACAAACACTAATATGATTGCTGATATTTCTAAAATAGTTTTTGATTATTTTAGCAAAAAATAGTTTTGATGAAGAAGATTTCCTCCTTATTCCTGCTTTTCTTTTCTCTTTTGATTTTCTCACAGAAAAAATGGGACCTCAGGTTTTATAACGAACTCGTCGGCACCGAATACCTAATTTATGCTGATAACAGCGAAGTTATGCCCATGTCGGCAAAGTTTAATTTTAAATTGACTAACCTGAAAACTTCGCTTTCTAATGACGAAATTATCGTAATTCCGGGAAATACAAAACGTTTTTTTGTCGCGAAAATAACTCCTGTAAATCCCCGCGAAGGCAACCAGTTTTCCTACACCAATACTTATAATTTCGGGAATGTGGTTCAGAAAGATTTTGAGGAAGATTATATTTATTCACTCCCATTCACAAAAGGAAAAACACATCTTATATTCCAGGGTTACAACGGAAAATTCTCGCATCAGAAAGATGCAGCGCTGGATTTCGACCTGAAAATCGGAGATCCCGTTTATGCCGCCCGGGAAGGAACTGTGGTTCTTACGGAAGATTCCAATCTTCAGGGATGCCCGAAAATTTCCTGCGCAAAATTCAACAATAAAGTCCTGATCATGCATAATGACGGAACGTTTGCCGATTATGCACATCTGAAATACAAGGGCGTTGCTGTAAAAAAAGGTGACGAAATTAAGAAAGGTCAGCTTATCGGTTACAGCGGAAACACAGGCTTTTCCAGCGGACCGCATCTGCATTTTTCAGTCTTCATCAACAGAATCGATGGATCTCGAACTTTTATCAAAACAAAATTTAAAACTTCACAGGGCGATGGAATCCTGCTGGAGGAAGGAAAATCTTACACTAAAAACGACTAAATAAAACAGGTTTCAGAACCTAAAAAATAAATTTTATGAAGAATATCGTAGTTATCGGCGCCGGCACAATGGGCAACGGAATCGCACACACTTTTGCACAAACAGGATTCAATGTAAACCTGGTTGATGTTTCAACTGAAGCACTTGAAAAAGGATTGAAAACCATCACTACAAACCTCGATAGAATTGTAGCGAAAGGTAATCTGACCGAAGAACAAAAAAACGAAACTTTAAATAATATTTCCACTTTCACACAACTTGAAGATGCTGCAAAAAATGCTGATCTGATCGTGGAGGCTGCCACTGAAAACATCGATCTGAAACTGAAAATCTTCCGCCAGATGGATGAACGGGCACCGGAAAACTGTATTCTTGCGACCAACACTTCTTCAATTTCCATCACAAAAATCGCGTCGGTAACCAACAGACCTGAAAAAGTAATCGGGATGCATTTTATGAATCCGGTTCCTATTATGAAACTCGTGGAAATAATCAAAGGCTACTCTACTTCGAAAGAAACTTTCGATGCAGTTTATGAAATGAGCAAAAATTTGGGCAAAGTTCCTGTTAAAGTCAACGATTATCCGGGATTTGTGGCGAACAGAATCCTGATGCCGATGATTAACGAATCGATTGAAACTTTGTACAATGGCGTTGCAGGTGTTGAAGAAATTGATACCGTAATGAAACTGGGAATGGCGCATCCGATGGGACCCCTTCAACTTGCAGATTTTATTGGCCTTGATGTTTGCCTGGCGATTTTGAATGTGATGTATGACGGTTTTAAAAATCCAAAATACGCTCCGAATCCACTTTTGGTGAATATGGTAACTGCAGGAAAACTAGGCGTAAAATCCGGTGAAGGATTCTATGATTATTCGGAAAGCAAAAAAGCAGAAAAAGTATCGAAAATGTTTTCGAAATAAATACAGGAGGCTTTTAAGAATAAAATAAATGCGGAGAAAACTGCTTGAGAACCGAATTCAGATTTTTTTGGTCATCGCAACTGTTGTGATGACCATTCTTCGTTTTCTTCTTAATGAAAAAGGAAGGACCAATCCCGATTCCATCCGTTTTATGCGGACTTCTAACGTTTTTCCGGTGATCGATAACACTACGACGCCACTCGGTTATCCGCTAAGTCTAAAATTTCTTACGATTTTCGGGTTTGATGAATTCTGGGCAAGCAAAACCATCGGACTTCTAGCGTATTTTTTCATTGTTTATTTCGCCTGGAAAAAACGGTTTTATCTGAAGGAAACCATTTTGGTTGGCGGACTTTTCAGTTTTGTTTCTATTTTTTCGTACACAATGAGCGAGTCGCTGATGCTTCCTTTCGTTTTTGTTTTTCTGTATGTGGCGAGACAGATTATCATCGGAGAAATAAAAGGAGTAAAAGCTTTTTTCTATCTCAGCACAATGCTCATCATTCTATACAATATCCGATATCCGGCGCTGTTCATCATCGGTGGAGTTCTGCTGTACGGTATTTTAAATTTCAAAAAGCATTACGGCAAAACCTTTATTTTTTCAGGACTTACCGGCCTTATTTTCGTGGTGCTTTACAAATTCCTTTTTATTGATTATTTTAATGAAACCTACGTCGAAAGGTTTTTAAATATAGGCCTTCATCCTACTTCAAAGCTTTTGGTAGAACTTTTCCAGGGAATGGCAACCACCTTCAATCCTTTTATTCACATCGCCAATCCTGCCGGCGGAATCATCAACTACGGAATTTACGGAATTGGTTTATTAAACATTGCATTCCTTTGCTTTCTCTTCATTAAAAACAAACTATCCGAAACCGAACAATTCCTAGTATTTATAGGAGTTATTGGAATTATCTGCTCTTACTTCGTGCAGTATTTTTATTCTGTAAATGCGATTGATTACAGGCTTATGGCTCCGTTTTCTTTTCCAATCTGGCTGGTTTATTTCAAGAAAATCTTCTCGGTTTTGGGGAAATTTACCTACGGAATTACGGTTTTAAGTTTAATGACCGGCTTTGTTTTCACTTGGCTATCGAGAGGAAATTATCTTGAAAATCGCCGTGAAATCACTCAATTTCTGAACTCTGAAAAGATGGAAGATATTCCGTTGAAATTCTACATGGAAAATGAAAAGGAACTGGATAAAATACAGATCGCTGAACTCATCAGCACCGTAAATCCCCGAGTTAATGTCACTTTCAAGGCAGAAGACACCTTAAAAAAGAACACCTTAACGCAATATAAAGTTTTGCAAAAAATAAAGATCGATACCAACCAATTTCAATAATTTTTACTATTTTTGAGAAGTTAAATTAATTATTATGAAAGTACCAAAATTTTTATTAGCCGACAATTCAGATTTTCCTGAAGATTTATTTGTTGTTCATACAGAATATCCAAGATTTATCCTGAATGTAGAAGAGGAAGAAGTTGAATGGTTGGATGATTTGGAAGGTGACGATGAAGAAACGATGGCAGATGAAGCTACCAAAGTTGTAGAAGCAGCCTTCAAATGGTGCGATGAAGAACTCGCAAAATACGATGAGGAAGAAGACGAAGAATAAATTAAGAAATAAAAAAAGGAACTCGATTTGAGTTCCTTTTTTTATTGTTTGTTGCAATTATTTACTGTTTGATAAATTTCAGCAAAAGAAGATTTCCTTTATAAAGTTCCAGCGTATTGCCGTTTACCACGTATTTGGTTGCTTCGTTCAGCATACTGAAATAGTTACTTTCAACCTCCATATTTGGGCAGGCCATTTTGGTAGCTCCCACATTTTTCACCGCAAAATTTCCGGCAGTAGGATCCAGGGTCAGATCACCGAAATAACTGTTGCAACCCCCATTTCCGGTAATTCTACCGGCCTCTACATTAAGCGTCGGTGTTTTACCTTTCACCTCATCAGCCAATGTCCATTTCGTATTCGCAATATTTACCTGTGATGTTCCTACTTTAGAGGTCGACATTGTAGAACAGGAAACCATTGCAGCGGCCGCAAAAACGGCTAAAAAAGCATTCTTCATCTTCTTTTATTTTCTCAAATTTAAGTAATAATATTTATTTAACCTCAAAGATGGGCAATTATTGTTTCCTGGATAAAGAAAAAGCATCTCGGATGAGAGATGCTTTTAGCTATAATTTCACATTTTCATTTAAGATCTTAATTCTGCTGAAAATTCTTTCTGGAAAGTCTTGATGAGCGAATTCATCACCTCTGTAATATCTTTCTCTTCTAAAGTTTTTTCCTCATTTAAAAGCTCGAAACTCATCGCGTAAGATTTTTTATTCTCAGGAAGATTCTTCCCTTCGTAAACATCAAAAAGATTGATGTTCTTTAAATATTTCGAAGGATTTTTCTTCGCTGCTTTGTACAAATCTGCATACGATACATTTTTATCGATGAGCAAAGCCAAATCTCTTCTGATTTTGTTGAATTTAGGAATGTCGACAAATTTCAAATTGCCTTTTGAACGAAGTTCCTGACAAACTTCCAACTCAATTTCCGCATAAAAACAATCCTGACTGATGTCCGCATCCTTCAGCAATTCAGGCGAAACTTTTCCTAATCTGGCAACAGTTCTACTTTTCGAAACCAATTCCAGCGCATCAGAAAAGCGGGAGTCTTCCAAAGGTTTTTCCTCAATATTCAGATTCAGTTTGTCCAAAAGTATTTTGACATAAGATTTCAGATAATAGAAATCGGTTGCAGATTTTGGCTGCAGCCAGTTTTCAGCAGTATTTCTTCCCGAAACCAATATTGCCAGCTGTTTTCTTTCTTCGTATTTCGATTTTTTATGATAAATTTTCCCAAGTTCAAAAAACTTGATATCCTGATTCTTTCTTTTAATATTATAATCAGCATTTTCCAAAAGTCCTTCTAACAGTGACTTTCTCATAAATGCTAAATCGCCGCTCAGCGGATTCAGAAGTTTTACTGCATCGGTTTCATCTTTTACCGATGTAAGCGAATTGTTCATTACTTCATTAAAACCGTTGCTCTGCAATGTTCTGGCCCAGGAATTTTCGAGCGCATCCTGATCATCAAAACTAAGTTTCACAGGGGTAAACGAAATTTTTTGCGGAGAATCGATTTTGTTGTAACCGTAAATCCTCAAAATCTCTTCAATAACATCAATTTCTCTTGTAACATCCGCCCTGTAAGCGGGAACGGAGATTTCCAGACCGTTTTGAATTTCATTCAGAACTTCAATTTCAAGAGATTTCAAAATTTCTTTAATTTTTTCTCTGTGCATTTTGGTCCCGAGAATTTGATCAACTTTCGAAAATCGTAGAATAACATAATTGCTTTCAATTTTTTCAGGATAATGCTCTAAAAGTTCACCACTTAATTTTCCACCTGCAATTTCTTCAATCATCTTAATGGCGTACGAAATTGCTGTTTGGGTGCTGTTGGGATCTACACCGCGCTCGAAACGGAAAGATGCATCGGTATTCAAACCATGAAATTTTGCGCCCTTTCTAATCGCAACCGTATTAAAATACGCACTTTCTAAAAAGATGGTCGACGTCTCTTCAGAAACCCCTGAATTCTGCCCTCCGAAAACCCCGGCTATACACATCGGATTGTTGTCGCCGTCCTTAATCATGATTTCCGAACCGTTCAAAGTTCTTTCGATACCGTCTAAAGTAGTAAACTTTGTCCCGGCTTCGTTCACACCAACCTTCACCTTTTTACCGGCAATTTTACCGGCATCAAATGCATGAAGCGGCTGACCGAAACCATGCAGAACATAATTTGTAATATCAACGATATTGTTTATCGGACTTAATCCAATGGCCTTCAGTCGGTGTTTCAACCATTCAGGGGACTCAGCAACTTTTACGTTTTCAATAACCGCCCCAATATATCTCGGACATAAAGCTGAATCTTCAACTTCCAGCTGATAATCTGTAGTTCCTTCACTATCAAGAGGTTTTGATGAAACTTTTTCAAATTCAGCTTTCATCTGATTTGAAGTCAGAAATGCATTCAGATCTCTGGCAACGCCATAATGCGACATTGCATCCGTTCTGTTTGGCGTTAAACCAATTTCAAAAACTTCGTCATTCGCAAGATCGAAATATTCTGCAAAGTTTTTTCCAACTTCATATTTGGTTTCATCCAAAATCATAATTCCGCCGTGATCATCGCTTAAACCAAGTTCGTCTTCAGCGCAAATCATTCCCTGCGAAACTTCTCCCCGGATTTTTGCTTCTTTAATTTCAAAAGAATTTCCGTCTTTTCCGTAAATGAGAGTTCCTACAACAGCTACCGGAACCGTTTGTCCAGCTGCCACATTAGGTGCACCACAAACGATGTTTAGGGTCATTCCGTTTCCTACATCTACTGTAGTTTTCTTCAGTTTATCTGCATTTGGGTGCTGTTCGCAAGTGAGGACCTTACCAACTACGATTTCTGTCAGGCTTCCCTTTACAGCTTCATATTTATCAATTCCTTCTACTTCCAGACCGATATCGGTAAGATATTCTCCGATTTTCTCGGTTTTCAGGTCTGTTTTTATAAAATCTCTGAGCCAGTTATTCGAAATTTTCATGCGGTAATAATTTGAAATTCAGGGTTGGAATTTTGTCCCCGATAAGTTTGCAAATATCGTGATTTTGCAGGTTAAAAAAAAATTGAGATCTGAAAAATTTCAAATCTCAATTGATATTGTTTCTGTTGTAAGCTTACATTCCGATTACCGGCATCGAAAGCATCAGAATATTTTCGTCAGCTTCCAGACCATCAACAGGTTCGATGATTCCCGGCCTGTTGGGTTGCGACATTTTCATCGTAATATCATCAGAACCTAAAACCGAAAGCATTTCGGTAAGGAATTTAGAACTGAACCCGATGTTGATATCTTCGCCGTTATAATCACACGGAATCTGCATATCTGCTTTGTTTGCATACTCGGTATCTTCTGCATGAAGATGAAGAATATTGCCGGAAAGCTTGAATCTTACCTGATTAGTCGACTTATTCGACATGATGGAAGCTCTTCTGATAGAACTTAGGAGAAGATTTCTGTTAATCGTGAGGACGTTTGGATTTTCTTTTGGAATTACAGCTGTATAATTCGGGTATTTACCGTCGATCAGTCTACAGATCCAGGTATTGTTTCCGAAAGTAAATTTCGCCATGTTTTCATTGAATTCAATGGTAACATCATCGGTAGAATTCGCGAGGATATTCTTGAAAATTGCCAAAGGTTTTTTCGGCATGATGAATTCTATTGGCTCAGCGTTGATTAAATCTGTTCTTTTATAAACCACCAAACGGTGAGAATCTGTGGAAACGAAGTTGGTTTCGTCTTCTTTAAACTGAAACAGAACGCCCGTCATTACAGGTCTTAAAGAATCGTTACTTGTTGCAAAAAGGGTGTTGGTTAGGGCTTCAGACAAAACTCCTGCAGAAATTTTCACGCTTTGCGAAGCGTCGAATTCCGGTAATTCCGGGTAATCTTCGGCATTATCAAGGGCAACAGCGAAGTTGTCTTTTTCATCTAAAATTTCGAGCAAAGAACCGTTTCCGTCTTCTGAATCTTTCACAGATAAGGTTAAAGGCTGTTCGCCATAAGTTTTCACAAATTCCTGAAAGATTTTGGCAGGAACTGCAAATTTTCCGGTATCGTCAGATTTTACTTCCAATGAAGTTACCAAAGTGGTTTCGCCATCTGAAGCGGTTATTTTAAGATTGTTTTCTTGGATTTCAAACAGGTAATTTTCAAGAATCGGTCTTGATTGGGAACTTGAAATCACCCCACTTACGGTGTTCAATGCTTTCTGTAATTCCCCACTTGCAACAATAAATTTCATTTGGATATATTTATTTTAAAAAAGGACAAATGGAACGCAAGCGTTACATATAAAAAATTATTTTGACAAATATATGAATTTGAAGCAAAAAAAGGAAACAATCTTTGCAATTAAGAATTAAATGCTTTAAAAGTTATCAACATTAATCAGCTCCCGGAAAATGGTAGTTTTTATCGTCGGAATCATCGATTGTAATGTTCAGCGCGAGGTAGAGAAAATGGATGTTTTTGTTTCCTGACTGCGCAAATTCCCGCTGCCAGAGATAACCCGTTGCAATGCCAAAATTTTCGTCGATCTGGTAACCGAAACCTCCGAAAACCCGGTTTCGGGCAAATAGTGGTTTTTCCGTTGTCACAAAGAAAACTTCGTCATAAGCATTGGCAAATATGGTTCCGGGCTTCACTGATTCGGCGTTTAGCGGAACCGAAATATTGAGTCTATACCTGAGCCTGATTCTGTCGGAATGCACATCTTTTACCGGTTCATAAAACCAACTTTTTTCAGCTCTGAAACGGTTTTCAAATTTCACTTTCCCGGCTTTCAAATCGATCACATCCTGTAACCACACCCGAAATTCTTCTTTATCCATGATGTGATTTTTGTAGGTTCCGTAGCGTCCGATTCCGATAAAAGGTTTATGATTCTTAGTTAGATTATAGCCTATTCCGCCCTTAATTTCATAATAATCGGGGTATGCGTAGTCTTCAATACCGCGAAGCTGACCTTCTGCATAAAGGAAAAATTTCGGGTGAAATTTATAGGTAACCGTTACCGCATTAAAACTTGAAATATGTTCCTGCTGCGCTTTAACCGTTAGAGATAAAAGTAAAATGAGGATGAAATAAAGCCTGTTTTTCATTTTGCAAAATTAAGGTTTTTTGACGATTTAGAAAACTTAATGTAAAGAATAACAATCCTTTCTATAAACAGCCTGCTATTCTTAAATACCTAATTTGTAAGTAAAACCGATATGAAACCAACGTTTCGGCATCGGAATTCCGAACGTTTCGGTATAATCCGTATTGGTAATATTGTTGATGAGAATGTATAAATTCAAATTCCTGAAATCATAACTGAGTTTTTCATCCAGTGTTTGGTAACTTCCTGTGGTAACCCGCTCATTATAGCGGTAGATAATCTGATTGGTAAAGTTCCTGAAGAACCTGTTTTCCATTTTCGCTACAAATTGATGTTTAAGATTTTCCATCACATATCTTGACATCAGATTTTCGGGCTGGCTGCTTTTACTTTCCAAAAAAGTATAACCTACAGAATATGATTTCACAATAGAATCAAAATGCTGGCTCACTTCAATCTCAACACCTTTGGTGAGAATTTTCCCGATATTTTCTGCTGTCCAAATATCACTTGCATTTTGCTTCACCCAGTCTATCGAATTATCCGAATCCCTCCTAAAAGCGCTTATCTTTCCTACAAAATTATTCTTCTGATAACGGTAACCCAATTCCGCAGCAAGTGCATGTTCTGGTTTCAGATTGGGATTTCCTGTTTCAGTTTTGCTCACATAATAAAGATCGGTAAATGTTGGAATCCTGTTTACTTTAGCAATATTTCCATAGAATTTATGATTCTCTGTAAGATCAAATCCCACATCTACGCCCGGGTAAAAAAAGTTTCCTTCCGCGGCATAATTAGCCCATGAAATTCCAGGCGAAATATTAAGTTTATTCTGGAGGAAAGAAAAATGGTGCTCCATGAAAAATTGGGTAATGAAACGCTCGCGACGTCCTAAATTGTTACTCGCAAGAAATTCTTTTCTCAACTCTACACCCAAACCTGTAGTTCCAAGACCGGAATGATAAGTTCCGTTCGTCTCGAACCCAATATTATTTCCAATGTGCATATTTCTGTAAATCTCAGGCTTATTTCGGATATATTCGTACATATCCTGCCCTCTTCTCCAGTAAATACTTGAATTTAATTTAAAACTGCTGAAGTTTTGATTAAGCCCTACACTAACAATCGATGCCTGAGTTTCTTCATACTGGTCGGTTGCACTTGGCGAAGCATAAAAACCATTGGCCCCGAATTTCTTTTCCTGAATACCGGCCTGAAATTTCAGTTTTCCGTTTTGAAGCGCCGTTTCGTTCTGATAATAAATATTACTGATTTTATAATCGGTATTGTAACGGTAACCTTCTGATGCGGAAGTATTCAATTGAATAAAATTAGAAGCTTCCTTACTCCCAAAGTTTGCCCCTAAACCTAAAGAATAACTTCCAAAATCACCACCGCTTCCGGATATCACTACGCTTTCCTCTTCGGATGGTTTAGTAATAATGTTGATAACACCGGCGTAAGCATTTTGCCCAAAACTTCTTGCTGATGGACCTTTAATAACCTCAATTCTTTCAACTGAAGCCAGATCGAAAGGCAGACTCATCGAATTATGTCCGGTTTGCGAATCACTCATGCGGATACCGTTAACCAGAATCAATACCTGCTCAAAACTGCTTCCACGCAGAGAAATATCTGCCTGAACGCCATTGCTGCCTCTACGTCGGATATCGAAGCCTGTATACTGCGCCAGAACTTCCTCAACACTTTTTGCCGGTGCATTCTCGATCTGTGCGCGGCTGATCACTGTTAAGTTTTCATTGACCTTTTTTACAGGAAGATTCAGGAATTTACCCTGAATAGTTACTGCCTCAATTTTACGTTCCTTAGACTGGGCAGAAAGCTGCAGAATATTACCAGCCATCAAAATACTTAAAACTATTTTTTTCAATTTTATTAAATTATTCAATATTTATAATGAAAACAATAATGCCTGTAAAACAAGAATCATAGTATTAATGATTGTTTTCAGCAAAACAAGCGGCAAATATAAATCACAACTCTTCAATAAAAAACGCCAATTTTCATGACAAATATTAGCTTTGCAAAAGATGAACAAAAGAAATTTTAATTCATTTCATGCGAAATGTAAGTTGAATCTTTATAAAATTTCAGTCCTCTAAAACAAGAATTGCATGTTACCTATTTCGCTTAAAAATCCGTAATTTTGTACGCTTTAATTTTAGTCATGACCACAACTACAGATATTGATATAAAAAAACAGATTTTCGTAAAAAACGCACATCTGAATAACCTGAAACACATTGATGTTCTGCTGCCTAAGAACAAACTCATTGTAATTACAGGAGTCTCCGGAAGCGGAAAATCTTCGCTTGCTTTCGACACGATCTATGCAGAAGGTCAGCGGCGCTATGTGGAAAGTTTAAGTTCATATGCAAGGCAGTTTTTAGGCAAACTGGAGAAACCAAAAGTCGATGACATCAAAGGTCTTGCTCCATCCATCGCAATTCAGCAGAAAGTTATTTCATCCAATCCGCGTTCTACCGTTGGAACTTCGACGGAAGTTTACGATTATCTAAAACTTTTTTTTGCCAGAGTTGGCCGTACGTTTTCCCCCGTTTCTGGTGATGAAGTAAAAAAAGATTCGGTAACCGATGTAATTGATTTCATTAAAAAATCTGAAAATCAGACTTTCCTTTTAAGAAGTCCGCTCACATTTGAAATTGCTCAGTTTTCGGAACTTATCAAAACACTGAAAGTTTCAGGTTTTACTCGACTGGAAATCAATGGAAATGTCGCAGGAATAGAAGACCTGGAAAGTTTCGGATTTACGCCGGAAAAAGACATGGAAATCTTCCTGGTGATTGACCGCTTCAGTTATGAAGAGGACGAAAGTTTCCTGCAAAGACTCGCAGACTCAATACAGATGGCGTTTTATGAAGGCCACGGTTACTGCTCGCTTAAAAATATTGAGACCGGAAAGGTTACTGAATTTTCAAATAAATTTGAACTCGACGGTATCGAATTCATGGAGCCGAATGTACACTTTTTCAGCTTTAATAATCCTTACGGCGCCTGCCCGGAATGCGAAGGTTACGGAAAAGTAATCGGCATCGATGAGGATTTAGTGATTCCGAATAAAAATCTTTCCCTTTTTGAAGACGCTGTAGCAAGCTGGAAGGGCGAAAGCATGAGCGAGTGGAAAAAAGATTTCATTAAAAAATCCAAAGATTTTCCGGTTCATAAACCCTATTATCAGCTTACCAAGGAGCAGAAAAATTATTTATGGAAAGGCGACGGCAGCCGAAGTTTCCCTTCCATTAACAGTTTCTTCAAAATGCTGGAAGAAAATCTCTACAAAATTCAGTACCGCGTAATGCTTTCCAGATTCCGCGGAAAAACGCTTTGTCCAACCTGCGAAGGTTTGCGTTTGCGTGAAGAGACAAAATGGGTAAAAATCGACGGACACAACATCCAATCGATGATCGATTTGCCATTGGACGAACTTTTACCATTGATAAAAGTTTTAAATCTCAATAACCACGACGCAGAAATTGCCAAAAGACTTTTATATGAAATTACAACGAGACTTGAATTTCTTGAAAAAGTCGGATTGGGTTATTTAACGCTCAACAGAACTTCCAACACGCTTTCCGGTGGGGAAAGCCAAAGAATTAATCTGGCGACCAGCTTGGGAAGTTCGCTTGTCGGTTCTATTTATATTCTTGATGAACCGTCGATTGGTCTGCACTCCCGCGACACTGAAAACCTTATTGAAGTTCTGAAAAACCTTCGCGATCTGGGAAATACCGTAATTGTTGTGGAACACGATGAAGACGTGATGAGAGCTGCAGATTACATTATCGACATCGGCCCGGAAGCAGGATATCTTGGCGGCGAACTGGTTTTTGCGGGGGATTTTAAAGAACTCGAAGACTCCGACTCACTAACGGCTAAATATCTTACCGGAAAACTGGAAATTAAAGTTCCGGAAAAACGCAGAAACGCTAAAGAATTCATCCAGATCAAAGGTGCCAGACAAAACAATCTGAAAAACATTGATATTGATATTCCGCTGGAAAATCTCGTGGTGATTTCGGGAGTATCAGGCTCCGGGAAATCTACTTTAATGAAAGAAATCCTTACTAACGAAATTCAAATCCAGCTTGGGATGGGAGGCAAAAAAGGAGATTACGATTCGGTGGACTTTCCAAAAAAACTCATTAAAAATATCGAACTGATTGATCAAAACCCGATCGGTAAATCTTCACGTTCAAATCCGGTTACTTATCTGAAAGCTTACGACGATATCCGTGATCTTTTTTCAAAGCAAAAATTAGCGAAAGTTCAGGGGCTGAAACCCAAACATTTCTCCTTCAATGTTGACGGCGGAAGATGTGATGATTGTAAAGGAGAAGGCGTAATTACTGTTTCCATGCAGTTTATGGCCGATATTGATTTGGAATGTGAAACCTGTAAAGGATCCCGTTTTAAAAATGAAATCCTGGACATTAAGTTCGATGAAAAAAACATCTCCGACATTCTGCACATGACGGTAGACGAAGCGCTGGAGTTTTTCACCGAAAACAATGAAGCGAAAATCGTAACCAAACTAAAACCGTTGCAGGAAGTTGGTTTGGGATATCTGCAGCTTGGGCAAAGTTCTTCTACCCTTTCCGGCGGCGAGGCGCAGCGTGTAAAACTTGCATCGTTCCTGGTGAAAGGCGTTACAACCGAAAAAACACTGTTTATTTTCGATGAACCTTCTACCGGACTTCATTTTCATGATATCAACAAACTGCTTACTTCACTTCAGGCGCTCATTGAACTGGGACATTCGGTTATCGTTATTGAACATCAACCGGATATTATTAAATCTGCAGACTTTATTATTGACATTGGTCCGGAAGCTGGAAAATACGGCGGCGAAGTTGTTTTTGCGGGAACGCCTGAAGAATTGGTGAAAAATAAAAAGTCACATACCGGTAAATTTTTGCTGGAAAAGCTTTAAACTAGATGGTTATCCACAAAAAAATGTGGATAAGCTGTGAATTTTAACATTAAGTTTATATTGCGTGTCATAATAATTGCTACATTTACTCTGAAATAAGATTGAAATGAGAGCACTTATCTTTTTCAACACTCACAGAAATACCATTAAATTGATATAAAAATTTAAGAGAAGCACCGTCGGCTTCTCTTTTTTGTTGTTGTCTAATTAAAAAAAAATGAGATTTATCTATTGAATCCGTTCCTAAAGAGCGGATTCTCTTATTTCCGTAAAGTGACTCCACCAAGAATCGAACTTGGATCTAAAGTTTAGGAAACTTCTATTCTATCCGTTGAACTATGGAGCCGGAAACCAAATTTACAAAAACAAAAATCCGCTGCAAAAGCAACGGATTATTTTTTGAGATAAAATTTTAACGGTCATTTTTACCGTCAACCACAATACGGTCTTTTCGGTTTGCCAGTTCCCAGGCAGTGGCGAAAACCAGCTGGGTGCGCTTCTGCAATGCTTCGTAATCTATTTTATCTGCATCATCAGTAGGTTTGTGATAATCTTCGTGAATTCCGTCAAAGAAAAACGCTACCGGAATATTGTGCTTCGCAAAATTATAATGATCTGATCTGTAATAAAGCCTTTGCGGATCATTCGGCTGGTCGTATTTGTAGTTAAGAAGCATTTTGGCCGTTTTGTTATTGGCTGCTTCATTTATCGCCTTTAATTCTGTACTCAACATTGCCGACCCGATGACATACACATAATCCTTTCCGCAATTTTCAGGATCACATCTCCCGATCATATCGATATTAAGATTCGAAACTGTATTCGCTAAAGGAAAAACCGGATTTTGCGAGTAGTAATCAGAACCCAGCAACCCGTGTTCTTCTCCTGTTACATGTAAAAACAGCATAGATCTCTTCGGGCCATGTCCTGATTTTTTCGCATTCTGGAAAGCTTCTGCAATCTCCATCACTGCTACTGTACCGCTTCCGTCGTCATCTGCACCGTTATAAACCACTCCATTCTGCGTTCCAACATGATCGTAGTGAGCAGAAATCACAATAACCTCATTGGGTTTTTCGCTTCCTTCTATAAATGCCAGAATATTTTCTGAGTCAGGAAGACTTTTGCCTCTGCTTTTGGCATTCATAAATTCTGCAGGAACATTTTGATAGTAAGAACTCATCGGCGTTGGATGTGATACGCCCATTTCGCGATACTGTCTGATGATGTACTCGCCGGCTTTTTTCTGTCCTGCGCTGCCTGTATTACGTCCCTCCATTTCGTCGGAAGCAATTACATAAAGGTTTTTCTTCAGATCGTCCTGGGTAATAGACTGTAATGAATTTTTAAAAGCCCTGCCATCGTAGGAATAGTTAACAGTCGCACAACTGGTTAATAAAACCACTGAAAATAGCGGAATAAGAATGTTTTTCATAAATAATTTTGTAAAGTTTAAAAATAGCATTTTTTTTCAGATCCGATTATAAAACAATTATTATAAATTTGAGTATGATTAAAAGAAAACATTCGGGCAGCGACCTTACGATTTTCTCAGAAATGTCGGCTCTGGCACAGCAACACGACGCGGTTAACCTATCCCAGGGTTTTCCCGATTATGAGATTGATGTGCGCCTGAAAAGACTTCTGGGGGAAGGAACGGAAAAAAATTTCAATCAGTATGCTCCGATGGCAGGTTTACCAATGCTTATTGAACAGTTAACCGAATTTAACCGAAACAGAAGGAATCCAATTGACGTAGCGAAAGAACACATTACGGTTTCGCCAGGCGCCAGTTATGCGATTTACACGGCTCTTGCAGCGATTGTAAACTTTGGTGATGAAGTTATAGTTTTGGAGCCCTGCTACGATTCTTATGTCCCGGCAATAGAAGTTAACGGCGGAATTCCAGTTTACGTAAATCTTAAAGATAATTTCGATGTCGATTTTGAAGCACTGAAACAGGTTATCAGTCTCAAAACACGCGCAATCATCATTAATTCTCCGCACAACCCTTCCGGGAAAATCTGGAAAAAAGAAGACTGGGATGAGTTATCAAAAATTATCGTAAACACCGATATTATTCTAATTTCCGACGAAGTTTATGACCTTCTTACGTATGACCAGCATGAATTTTACAGCGCATTTCATCACCCTGTTTTAAAGGAAAAATGTTTCAGTATTTTTTCCTTCGGTAAGATGTTTCATATCACGGGTTGGAAGATTGGATATGTGTTAGCTTCAGAAGAACTTTCTAAGGCGTACCGGCGGGTTCACCAGTATTTAAGTTTCAGTGTTAATTCGCCGGCTCAATATGCAATTGCGAAATATTTAGAAATCTTTGATGTAGAAGAAAACCGAAGGTTTATGCAGCAAAAAAGAGATTTTTTTATTGATTGTTTTAAAGATCTGCCATTTTCAATCACTGAAAAAGCTGAAGCCGGATATTTCCAGATTATGAACTATGAAAAGATATCATCAAAAACCGAAAAAGAATTTGCAGTTTGGCTGACGACGCATTCGAAGGTGGCGACAATTCCTGTATCCGCATTTTATCACGAACCTACAAATTACGGACGAGTGCGGTTCTGCTTTGCAAAAAAAGAGGAAACAATTCTGAAAGCAGCAGAAATTCTCAAAAGAACTTTAAGTTAAAGATAGTAGTTTCGCGCTTCCTTATTCCAAAATATTCATATATTCGTATCTCTAAACAAATAAAAACCAGAACAATATGAAGAAAATTTTTTCGGTATTGGCGATAAGTGCTTTCACTTTGGGATTTGCCCAGGAAACTCCCAAAAAATCCTGCTGCGCAGGCAAAGATTCCAAAGAATGTAAGATGGATGCTAAAAAGACAGTCCAAAACTGCGATATGAAGAATCACAAAGACTGTAAAGGTGACCATTCTGCAGAGAAAAAAGCTACAAAGAAAGCAGCATAAATTAAAAACCACCAATTACGGTGGCTTTTTTTTAATTAACCAAGTGATTGTCTACCGCAAATTTCACCAGCATGGATGAATTCCGTACATCGAGTTTAGACATAATTTTCCGGCGGTGCGACTCTACGGTGTGGATGCTTATAAAAAGTTTATCGGCAATATCTTTAGTGCGTAATCCTTCGCAAATCAACTCTAGTACTTCTTTCTCTCTCCCGGTAAGTTCTTCTATTACTCCGAATTTTTTTTCATTAGGATCCTCAAGATTACAAATGAAGTTATAAAGCGAATTCTTAGTTTCGTCGCTTATAAAAACATTGCCGGCGATTACTTCATTTAATGCCGTGATAAATAGTGCGGCATCGGTATCTCTGCTCAGGACAGACTTTACGCCCTTATCGAAGAATTTCTTGATGACTTTCACATCAGGATTCGGTGTCAGAATGATGATTTTCAGTTCAGGATTTACAGTCATTAACTGTTCAACTAAAGTGAAAGCGTCGTTGGTACTTAATCCTAAAATATTCAGCACCGCAATTTCTGATTTTTCACTTACTAAATTCTCTAACTCATCTGGATTTACTGTATATTGATAATTGTATTTTTTGTCGAATCCTTTTTTATCCAACAGACAACACAACGCTTGTAAATACAGAAAATGATTGTCAAAAAGAATAATTTCAGTTTTCATATGATTTGTGTTTAGGATTACGAATATACATGTTTTCATTGAGAAACAATACCGTGAAATCACCCAAAGTAATTCACTATCAACACCTTAACATCAAGTCAATTTCTAGGAAACACCCTCAAACACATAAAAAAACAGCACCTAAGATGCTGTTTCAATATCAAAAAATTCTACAATATTTTTCTATGGGCTATTAAAATTAGTTCAGGAAAACCTCATATTTCTGCATATCGTGAATAATCTCGAGCAGGTCACCGTTTATTTCCACATGTGCCTTCATCGACATCAATTCAATTGTCGACTGATCTTCGGGGTTCTTTACAAAAAAGTTCAGTTTTTGCTCGCCCTGATTTTCGATAAAATTCGCTTTGAAGAAGTCAATATCTTCCCTTCGCAAATCCTGCAGATTAACAACGACGGTCATTTTCTTTGCAAATTTCTCAAAAGCATCTTTCAGATCGATGACCTCAGCGACATTTACGAAGACTCTTCCGTCTTTACCCTGAGAAAATTTAATTTTAAAGATCACAAAACGCTGCACATCAATTTTATCTCTCAATCTCATATAATCGCGGTCACCAAGGCGGAAACCGTAACTCCCGCTGTAATCTTCCAGAGTAATGAATGCTATTTTCTCGCCGCTGTTTTTACCATCGCGCACGCTGTATTCGGTCACCAACCCTGCGACCATATATTCAGGAGAATTATTTTTCTGCGCCTGTTTTTCCTTCCAGCTCAATTTTTCATCACTGAACAGATCTGGCTGCTGATTGGCAAAAACAGAATCTTTAAAGGCTTCAACCTCATCAAGATTCAGGAAATTAAAACTTCCCTTAGGTTCTGCTTTTTTCGAAGGCTCTTCAATCAAAGTTTCTTCTTCGCCGCTTAAAATATCGGCGGGAATATCGATTAACTCATCATCAACGTCAGCTACATCTGCAAGTTCAACCGGTAGAATTATTTTTTCAAGTTCAGCAACATCGTCTTTTTTACCTTCCAGAATTTCTTTTTTTCCTAAAGCACCCTGAATGAACTGATACTGAAATTTGTACTCGTCCAGCGGATGCGCAGAGAGATAAAATCCGATAATTTCCTTTTCCTTGTTGAGTTTATGCATGCTTTGCCACTCCGGAGCCGGATTTATTTTTGGCTGTTCTATTTTTACTTCATCAGCAAAATCGGCAAAAAGTGAATTTTCGATCTCGTTGATATTGTCCTGAAAACTCTGCCCGTAACGCAGAAGTCTTTCAATATTTGTTTTTCCGGAGATATCAATATCGAAATATTGAGCACGGTGATAACGGTCGACCTCATCGAAAGCTCCTGCCACCACTAAACTTTCCGCTACTCTTTTGTTCATCTGTGACGACGGAATCTTTTCGAAGAAATCATAAATATTTTTGAATCTTCCGGCCTTTCTTGTGTTCACGATGGCTTCACTCGGTCCTTCCCCAATTCCTTTAATCGCGCCAAGGCCAAAACGGATCTGTCCTTTTTCGTTCACCGAAAATTCGTACTGTGATTCGTTTACAGAAGGTCCCAAAACATCTACCCCAATACTTTTGCAGTCCTCCATAAACATGGTTATCTGCTTTGTATTGTTCAGGTTATTGGTCATTACACTCGCCATATATTCTGCCGGGTAATTGGCTTTCAGATAAGCGGTTTGATAAGCAATCAGCGCATAACAGGTGGAGTGGGATTTGTTGAAGGCATATTCGGCAAAAGCTTCCCAGTCTTTCCAGATTTTATTGAGTTTATCGATCGCGAGATTGTTTTTCTCCCCTTCTTCGATAAATTTCGGATACATTTTATCGAGCGTGGCGCGGTCCTTTTTACCCATCGCTTTTCTCAGCGTATCGGCTTCTCCTTTGGTAAAGTTGGCCAGTTTTTGGGAAAGAAGCATTACCTGCTCCTGATATACCGTAATTCCATACGTTTCTGCGAGGAATTCTTCGGTTTCCTTCAGATCGTAAACTGTTTCTTCGAGTTTATTCTTCCTGTTGATGAAATTCGGGATGTATTTTATTGGACCCGGTCTGTACAGCGCGTTCATGGCGATTAAATCTGCAAACTGTGTCGGTTTAAGTTCGCGCATGTATTTCTGCATCCCGGGACTTTCATACTGGAAAATTCCAATCGTTCTTCCTTCCTGAAACAGCTGATAAGTCTTAAGGTCATCAAGCGGAATTTCATCAGGATTAATATCAACCTGGTGTCTTTCTTTGATAAGTTTGATAGCGTGCTTAATGATGGTTAAAGTCCGCAAACCAAGGAAATCCATTTTAAGCAAACCGGCACTTTCGGCTACAGAGTTATCGAACTGCGAAACCAGAATATCGGGATCTTTTGCCGCAATGGTAATGGGGACAAGGTTCGAAATATCTTCCGGAGTAATAATTACCCCACAGGCATGAATTCCTGTATTTCTGATACAACCTTCCATTCGCTGTGCAGCGGAAAGCACTCCAAATCTTGAATCCTGCTTATTCTCCAGGATATCTTTCATTTCCTGTGCAAGTACTTTGTCTTCAGGACTTAATTTATCAAATTTAGAAAAAGCTTTCGCGATATTCATCCCTGGACTTGGAGGGATCAGTTTGGCGATGTTGTTGGTTTCCGGAATTGAAAGATCCAGAACCCTTCCTGCATCTTTAATGGCTGATTTCCCGCCCAGAACCGAGTAGGTGATAATCTGCGCAACATTCGTCTTGCCGTATTTTTCAACCACCCATTTGATGATTTTATCGCGTCCTTCGTCATCGAAATCGATATCGATATCCGGCATTGAAATTCTTTCAGGATTAAGAAAACGCTCAAATAGCAAATCATATTTAATAGGATCTACATTGGTGATTCCTGTACAATACGCTACCGCAGAACCGGCTGCAGAACCCCGGCCGGGACCAACCCATACGCCCATTTTACGGGCTTCGTTGCAGAAATCCTGTACAATAAGAAAGTACCCCGGATACCCCGTATTGGCAATAACTTCAAGTTCAAAATCCAGCCTTTCTATGATCTCCTCAGTTACTTCACCATATCTTTTTGCAGCACCTTCGTAGGTTAAATGTCTAAGATAAGCGTTTTCACCACGTTTTCCGCCATCTATCTTATCTTCGTCGCTTAAGAATTCTTCGGGAATATCAAACTCTGGAAGCAGTACATCACGTTTTAAGGTATAAGGTTCGAACTTGGCCAAAAATTCAGTGTAAGCCTCAAACGCATCAGGAAACTGGATAAAAGTCTGTTTCAGTTCATCAGCATTTTTGATATAAAATTCTGTGGACGGCAAACCTCTTCTTTTACCAAAACCTTTCCCCACAGGTGAAGACAGTTTTTCACCATCTTTGATACAGTATAAAATATCCTGAATATTGGCATCGGCTTTTTCGGTGTAGAAGGTTTCATTCTGAGCCAGAATTTTCACATCGTATTTTTCTGCAAATTCAAGCAGTACTTCATTTAAATGTTCTTCCTCTTCCACCTGATGGTTCTGGATCTGCACATAGAAATCTTCTGCAAAAGTATCTTTCCACCATTTGAAAAGTTCCTCTCCCTTCTGCTCACCAAATTCCAGAACAGTATTGGGAATATCGCCCAAAGTTCCGGCAGTAAGCGCAATCAGATCATCTTTAAACTCAGCAATCATCTTTCGTGAGATCCGCGGGACACCAAAATAAAACCCATTTACATAACCCAAACTCGAAAGTTTTGCCAGATTTTTATATCCGTTAAAATTTTTCGCAAGTAAAACCACATTGGTCCTGCGGTCGGGATCATCTTTGGTAAACTGCTTCTGCTCGGGCCTGTCGGAAATATAAAATTCGCATCCGATTACCGGTATGAGCGGTTCCTTTCTTGGCTCAGGGTCACTAAACTGCTGTCCTTCTTCCTCTGCTTTTACTTTTTTCTCTTCGAATTCTTTGTATGTTTTTTTGATGTTTGCATTGGCTTTTTCCACTTCGGAAACAAACTTGAAAGCGCCCATCATATTCCCCAAATCTACCAGTCCTACAGCAGAAAAATTATTGGCCAACGCTTTTTTGACAAGGTCTGAAATATGTGTTGACGCCTGCAGTGAGGAGTAAATGCTGTGATTATGAAAATTAAAATAATCACCAATTTCGATTTCATCAGTATCCCCAAAATCAATTTTTTTCTTATTTTTCGAGTCGGCAACCTGCCTGCGGATGATGATTCCAAATGGCGGAAACGGATTTGGATGAGTTGAGATAAAATCCTGAAGTTGCGCCTCTGATATTTTGAGATTTTCGGCAGGAATAATACCGATACGCATCATTTCAAAAAATACTTGAGCAGTCGCATTTACGTCGGCAGCGGCATTATGAGCTTCATCAAATTTTTCACCGTAAAGTTTTTCGTAAAGTTCCTCGAGTTTGGGAGACTTGTATCTGCCGTTTCTTCCGCCACCCAATTTACAGAAATCTGTTCCCAGTTCCATAGTATCCGCGGAGGGGATTTTCTGCAATATATTTTCAGTATTCTTCCTGTGAAATTCTGCACCAGCAATTTTGTAATCGAAATCGATATTATGCCCGGCAACGACTTCAGCTTTCTGCAACACCTGATTAAATTCGGCCAGCACATCCGCCAAATCCCGGCCTTCTTCCTTTGCCATTTTGGTGGAAATCCCGTGAATTCTTGTCGCGTTAAAAGGGATATCGTAACCTTCGGGTTTAATAATGTAATCCTGATTTTCAATCAAATTACCATCACGGTCATGCAGTTGCCAGGCAATCTGAACCATCCTGGGCCAATTGTCGGAATCGGTAAGCGGTGCGTTGAAATTTTTAGGTAAACCCGTAGTCTCGGTATCGAAAATCAAATACATTTTTACTGAAGAATTTCGGTAAAATTAGGGTAAAATATCTTTACAAAAAAACCGGAAGAATTGAAAAAATTGATATCATTTATTACGGGCATACGCTCAAAAAAAAAGCGGCAGATAAATCTGCCGCCTTCACTAAATTATTAAAAAACTTACTTTTTAATTGATTTCACTGTTTTCACAGAACCGTCAGTATACTGTAAATTCACGAAGTACATTCCTGATTTCAGCTGTCCAAGATTAAGTTCAGTAGCAGGTGCTAATGTTTTCACAGTTCTTCCTGATACATCTACAATATTGATAGATTTTACGCCTTTGATATCTGAGATTTTCAATACATCTTTGAATGGATTAGGATATACAGATACATTTGACTTATTTACATCACCTACCGCAAGGAACTGCTGATAATTAATGGTATAATCTTCTGCCTGACCGTTACCCATCTGAGCACATCCGGAAACCAAGGCTGTATGAATTGCTGTTCCTGAGAAATTATATTTAACTCTCATTCTTTTCTGTCCGTAAGCTGTTCCTGCAGGGATCGCAATATTACCAGTTAAGGAAGTTGGGTTATCTGGTACGTTAGCTTTTCTGATCATCGTTGCAGTGGTATTGAAGTAAGACTCTCCTGCATCATCAAAATCACCATCGCTGTTCCAGTCGATAAATACCGACATTGCCCAACCATTAACAGGATTTCCGTTAGTTGTTCCCAATACCGTTA
The DNA here is from genome assembly GCF_019195395.1 of Kaistella faecalis. Taxonomy (NCBI): domain Bacteria; kingdom Pseudomonadati; phylum Bacteroidota; class Flavobacteriia; order Flavobacteriales; family Weeksellaceae; genus Kaistella; species Kaistella faecalis. The sequence continues at coordinate 2,440,357 of NZ_CP078067.1, read as the reverse complement.
GAGGAAGTGAAGTTACATTATCTTTTACCTCAAAAACTGTAGTTGTGAAATCTTCATATGCTGCAAATGAGCCAATTGTAGTAGCTGCTGCATCTGAAGTCTTGGTCGTTCCAGCAAAATTAACGGACTTGATCGGTGCAACAGCAGTTGGAGCACTTGACGTTAGAGGACCGCAATAGGTAATTACATTATTTGTAGTGAAAGTAACCCCAGTGCAGCCAGTAGCTTCACCAACTGTATTCGCAGGTGTTACTGTTGCGTAGTAAGTTGTATTAGGAGCAAGAGCTACGTTCTGGGATGTTCCAGCAACAACACCTCCAAAAGTATCATTTCCGCCTGGCGTGGTTCCCACAGTAAGAACATAATTTACTGCAGTTGCAACTGCTGGCCATGTAAACGTATTGGTTCCGGAAGGCAGTACACCGCCGTTCACCGGATTTGTGAAAGCTGTACATGCGGGAACTGTAGTAACAGACTGCTGTGCAATAGATATATTATCTATGAATACATTGCCCGAGGTTCCACCGCTTGGTACAAACCAAGCACCGAATGCATAAGATTGTCCTGGCTGCATTTTACCTGCCGGAATTGTACCGGTTTTCTGCGCACAAGTAGTAATCGCCGCAGTTCCAAGCACTGTACCGGTGCTAACATATTCAATATTCCAGGCGCCTGAACTTGGCACAAAGGTAAAAACAGCAGCATACAAAGTCCCTGTAACTCCTGCAGCTTTTTTGTAACTGAAAGTAACAACCGCTTCCTGACCGTTATTCACACTGCCAAATTCCTCTTCCAGAACATCATTCATAACCATCCATCCGGTTTGTGAAACTGTTCCACCGATGGCCAATTGCCCACCAAGTGTTCCTGAACACGCAGCAGCAGTTTCAAATGTTCCACCACCAAACTGGCCATACTGTCCTACATTGGTCGCATCTTCAAAATCCCCTGTGTAGTTTAACTGTGCTTGAGCACCGATTCCCATTGCAAGGAAACAAGAAAGTAATAATTTTTTCATATATCTATTTTATTTAAAATTGTCCTCCAAATATAAAACAAATAATTCAAATTCATAATAATTCACCACTTTCCTGCATTTGTTAGCAGATTGTAATCATTTACAAATATACACTGCGTCTTTTTAACCCAATTCGAACAGGACGTTATTTTATCATATTTTAGACCCTGACAATGATTCGGCACTTTCCTATTCTCCCTAAAATTATTTATATTTGTTCAATATAATTAATTTTGCGAGAAAGCTTCTAAAATCGGGGTTTTGCTTACTCCTTTTAATTCTGTAGTACAACATGGGTACAACATTTTAGAAACTTCCAGAAAACTTGAATATTCCTGCATTGCTTGCTTTTGCTAATATAGTTAATTGTTGAAAGTAATGCAAATAACTGCAATAGTAATTGTTAGAAGTTTTTGCCCATCCCTTTTCTATTAGAAGCTCATTCAGGCATTTGCCGGAAGGCATAATGACATAGGCTAGCTGGCGCAGCCAGAAGTCGAGTTCGTTTTTCTTTTCGGTCAGGAGTGTGATGCGGGTTCCAGGTGGGCACACCTGGAGCACGTAATCTAAACTCTGCAGTCCGAGTTCCAGCAGTAACGCTGCAGGCAGGTGGCTTTTCGCTTCATCCTCACGCATTTTTCGGCTCATGTGGACTTCCGGTGCATCAAGGCCGTAAAGTCGGATTTCTTTGCTTTCCTGACCGAATTCTTCTTTTACGATAAGGGTATCTCCATCCAGAACTCTTTCGACGATCCAGTGGGTTTCGGTAATGATGCCCGGAATCTGAAAATACTTTGCTGACGGATTTATAGTTTTGCTGACGTTCATGGTAGTGTATTTTGGGTTAATTTCATTGTAATGCGTTGATTTACTGTGTTTTAACTATTGCTTTTGTAAAGACAATTCAAGAAATTTATAACTGTCTAGACAACAGTGTTTTTCTTCAAATTATCAATTACAAAATTTAATATCATGGCAAGACAAAAAGGTCTCATGAAATACGTCGGAACCATAGGCGACGTTAGACATTTCAAAATCAAAGGGCAAAAAGGATTTTTTGCCGGCATGGTGGGCGGACCCACCGCAGAACAGGTTAAAACCGCTCCGGAGTTTGAGCGTACCCGCGAAAACATGAACGAGTTCGGTGGGTGTGCCATCGCCGGGAAAGCGGTGCGAACCGCTCTTTCCCAGCTGATGGGTAAATTTACCGATACTCAGGTAACGGGAAGATTAACTTCGATCATGAAGAAAATCAACCTGGAGGACGGAACGGAAGCCAGAGGTTACCGAAAAGTTGAGATTTCCACTCAGAGAAATTATCTGAATGGGTTTGAGTTCAACAAGAACCAATCGATCAACGGTGTTTTCAATGCTCCATATCAGGTGAATCATGATCCTGCAAGAAATACTGCAGATTTTATTGTAGAAGAGTTCATACCAATCGAATTGATCGCTGCTCCTGCAGGTGCTTCGCACTTCCGTTTGCTCCATGCTTTGGCAGTTATCGCAGACTTTTCTTATAACCCGATAACCGGAACTTATGAACCGGACGACGCGGTGAATAATGAGCTGAGTGTAGTTGCCAGATCACCTTTTATCCCGCTTAATGAAAGTTATTCCGGTGATACCATTACGGCAGATTTGCCAGGTTTACCAACGCTGGACAATACCGTTTCTGTACTTCAGTGTATCGGAATCGAATTCTTCCAGGAAGTAAACGGAGTTTATTACCCATTTGCTACCGGTAACTGTCTCAAAATCGAGGAAGTGTTTTAGGATGTGATCATGAAAGGGCTTCCAGAAAATGGAAGCCTTTTTTTTATCACTCATTTCATAAATCCAAATACAGAACTTTATGAAAACAAAAATAGTAAGAGTAGCCCAGGGCAAAGAAAGCACCCTTTCTCATCTGTACATAGATGGGATTTTTCAATGCTTTCTCCTGGAAGATAAAATCCGCCAGGTTAAGATTAAAAGCAGGACCGCGATCCCGGAGGGAAAATTTCAGCTTAAAACCAACACCACAGGTGGAATGAACAGAACGTATTCCCAGAAGTACGGACAAATGCATCAGGGCATGATTGAAATTGATGATCTGCCGACTTTCGACCTGGTGTATATCCATACAGGAAACACGATCGAACACACAGCCGGTTGTCCGCTCGTAGGATTGAGCTACATCAAAAAAGACGGAGACTATCAGGTTCTGCAGAGCCGCGATGCATACCGGCAGGTTTATCCTAAACTTTTGGCGGCAGCCAAAAGCAAGGATAATCAGATTGAGATCCAGAACAATTTTCAATTTTAAAACAGAATCATCATGGGAAGTGAATTAACGTTGAGTGTGATGTTCGGTTTTATCAGCAGTGTTCTGCTGGGTATCGTTGCTTACTTCATCAAGCAGCTGCACACCGATTTCAAGAGTATGGAAAGAGATATGTCAGAGGTTAAGACCATGGCTCTGATCATCAAAACAGAATTCAGAACTTCTTATGATATCCTCACCAAGAAAGTTGAATACCTGGAACAAAGGATGAATAAATTAGAAATTAACCAAACAAAAAATCAAGATCATGAAAAATAGAAACATGAATTTAGCAAGCAGAATGAGTTCACCCACTCCGAAGTGGTTTCGGATTGCCCGCAATATCGGACTGGGTTTGTCGGCTGTAGGCGGTGCCCTTGTGGCGGCGCCGGTTGCCTTACCTGCAGCAGTAATTTCCATTGGAGGTTACTTGCTTTTAGGCGGAACCATTCTCGGTGCGGTAAGTCAGACGGCTGTCAGCTCTGAAGAGTATGGCGAAAAATCCGCTAAAAATCGCGGAAAATCGGGTGAAGATCCAGCTGATGAAGCTGAAAAATAGCACTTAAGTCCCATTGTTAGAATTTTAATAGTTAGATGGCCTGTTGTAATGACAGGCTTTTTTTGTGTCTAAATTTTTGCCTGCGTCCGTTTGCGGGGTTTTATTAAAAGGGGTGAAATAAGTATGACTTAAGTACGGGATATGGGTGAGAAAAGTGGCACTCAAAACAAAAAATTCCCCGGAGGGAATTTTTAGATTTCAGATTGAGTAATAATATTTCTGAATGAGTGCAGCGCGGAGCTGGCTGATGAGTTGGGTCTGCTGATTTTGCTTCTGTTCCAGGTCGTGGATGGATTTGATTTTGTGGATCATTTCCGGGTTTCGGATGGCTTTTTCGATGCCAGGCTGAATGAAGTTCTGCAGCAGCTTCTTCAGATCGAAGAGTCTGAGCATTTCGATGACGCTGCCGCAGAGATAAGGATGAAAGAATCCGTTTTTCCAGAGTGCGTAAAAGGTCCAGTAAACGGTTTCGAGTTCTTCCTGGTTGCCACAGTAGATGATGAAGCAGTTCGGGCAAGGTTCACGCAAAGGTTTTCCGGCATTGTGGCCACGATTCAGAATAAAAACAGCCGTTTCCGGGGCTGGGCGGTGGACTGAGTACGTCCGTACTTTGTTGGTAAGCATAACTTTTGTTTTAAAAAATTTGCTCTTCTGAATACTATTCAAAAGAAAAAAAGAAAAAAAAGAAAGTGCTCTACCCCTCGGGAGGAAAAATGCTATGCAATATTTTTTTGCAAAAAAGATTGCCGTATCATTTTTCACGGCCATCTTTTTTGCAAAAAACCCGCAAGGGCTTGATATTGTCACGGCATTTTTCCGAAACCATAACTTTACTTTCTTTTTTTTTATTTTTTCTTATCCGGGTCTCCCGGATGGTGAAACAAGAGATTTGCTTATTATAAAATTCAGGGATTTCGAAGCGGGATTTTTCTAGCTCCCCTCAGCTGCTGGAAAAACAGCGGTATGCCGATGCGAGGGCACGCAGCAGCGGCATACTGCTGTGCGCGGTACCGATAGTGAATAAACTGCCACTACATTTTTCTGCTGAAACAAAGCAGTTTATTGACTAGCGGGACATGGCAAATTTTAAGAACGGCTTTTCATTCAAGGCGGCGGACAGCGAGGGAAAAGACAGCTGTATGACGGCTTACCGGAACCAAAATAAAATAAGCAATTCCCGGTGAGCCGGCATACTGCTGTGCGCGGTTGCGGAAGCGTATAGCGGGCTGCAACGGAACGGCCGGTCACGTCCGTGAAGTGTATGCCGGCTATTGGCTGGAGGAACATGGGAAAGCTTAGGCAACTCCCTTTCGATAAACAAATACTGAAGGGGCTGGAAAGACAGCGGTATGGAGGGCAATGGAAAATATGCGTGATGCTGCTGGAAGTGGGCAAAGGGTAAGGGATGGCCTACGCATATTTTTGTTACCCGGAATACTGCTGTGCGCGGTACCGAAGTGCATAGCCTGCCACTACACTTTCCGCTGAAAAAAAGCAGGCTATGGACTGCAGGCACATGGACCTTTCAAGACTAGACTGTCGATTTGGGCACTGGAACGGTGAGAGGGTCTTCTAAATTATGACTGTCCTGGCGGCTGGAAGGCGTTGGCTTGTGTGGGCTTCGCCCACACAACAGGAAAGCATTTAGCATAATTTTCAATTATAGGTGATAATGGTGCTGGTTTGCACGTAACGCAGCGCAGCGGAGTGGAGGGCAACGGTTTGCGATGGCAAATTGACTATAATTGCAATTATGTTATTTGCTGTGGCAGAGCTGTGGTACTTAAAGATTCTTTATTGTGACAGTACCGTCGGAAATCGAAATTTGAAATGGTACATGTTTTTGAGCAGCTCTCACAAGGTCCACCGCAAGCTGTTTCAAATGGAGGTGATGTTCGAGTCCCTCATTTTCTGCACAATCTTTGGATACACGATTTATAAACGGCTTCGTAAAAACCTGGAAACTTTCATGAACTATAATTTTCGAAAGTTTGTATTTCTCACTTAGCAATAAAATAAGTTCAGTGTTATGATCTGGTATTGTAATCATGTATCAAGATCTATATCCTTATATTCAATATTATTTTTCTCCATCAATTGAGTTAATTTCTGCTGAATAATGTCACATAACTGAATTAAGGATTGGACATTAGGATCTTCCACCCCTCTAAAATGATTCATAGTAAATGCGTAAGACTCATCTTCATCCACAAAACCTTGAAGATGCTTCATTTCACCTGTTAGTGAAAGGTTCACAATATTCTCAAAAAGAATGTATTGCATTTTAATCATATCTTGCATTGCAGCTATCAAGTGTTCTCTATAAGTAATCATCTCTTAATTTTTAAAATAAGGTTTTAGGTTCTGCAGGTTCATCAAGATTTATTGCGAGCAGGTCTGCTTCATGATTAGGAAAAGCAAAATCCTGAATATCTCTATCCATTAACCATTCTTTTTCCATTGCCTTTGTAAGGACAACAGGCATACGATGTTTTGTATTGTGAATTTCCGTCATTAATTCATTTGCCTGAGTTGTAACAATAGAAAAGGTTCTAAGTTCTTCTCCGGTTTCCTTATCCGTCCAGTTCCCATATATTCCTCCTAAAGAAATTATGCCGGCATTGGGTAAAGTCAGAAAATGTTTATTCTTCTCCTTTCCTTTGTCATCCAGCCATTTCCATTCGTAGAAGCCTTTAACCAAAACCAAGCACCTGCGGTTATAATTATTTCTGAATGATGGTTTTTCTTCTACCGTTTCAATTTTTGCATTGAGAGTCTGTTTCTGAATCTTCCTGTCTTTAGCCCAGAAAGGAATTAAGCCCCAATTTGCAGTAGTGCAGATTGCAGGATTTTCGTCCAGGATTACCGGAACTAATGCATGAGAAAAACCGTTCAGGAATTTCGTGGGCTTGTACTCTTCGCCCTCAAAACCTACTCCGTAGATTTCTCTTACTTCTTTTTGCGTAAAGCTGGTATCAACGTAATAACACATAATTCAGATCAATTTAACAGGGAACTCAACAGATATTGAAACCACTTTTAACATAAAATTGTGCAAATCAAATTTAATAATAAATTTTTTAGAATGTTGTAAGAAAAAAGTCTGCCTCTGTAAGACAGACTTTAATTTGATTATTGTCGGAGAACTTTTGCCTGGTATTTCAGATCGCCTACAGTGATGTTTAAGAAGTAAATTCCTTTCGGATAATTACTCAGATCAATGGAGGAATTGCGCATATTGTTGAAACTTCTTTCCATGATCTTGCTGCCTACGACGTTAAATACTGAAATATTTCCATGTGCATTTAGGAGAGTTCCATCAACTTTGAAATAAACCGGACCGTCAGTCGGATTAGGATAAAGCATAACTTTTTTGGTGTTCGAAGCATTTTCTGAAATGGCTAAGGTTCCGCCAGCTTCCAGGTAGAGATAATGGAATGCCTGATAGTATTGGTCTACAATTGTTTTGTCGTGGATAATCAGGGTGTTTTCATCATTACGGGTTTCCGCTGATGTACTCCAGTTATGGGAACCTGTAAGGACAATCGGGTCTGAAGCTGCATTAAAATTATCCACCAGCATGAATTTATGATGCATTACTCCAGCACCGCCATATTGTACCATTTTATTGGCACCGATAGCACTTTTCAGTGCAGGAATATCGTTACCGGAAGGATTTTGGGTATCGAAAACGCCCTGAACAGTAGCCAGTCCGTAGTTGTATTTATTAATCAGTGCATCTCTTATATCGTCTCTGGTTATCAACATGGTAGCCACTTCAATATCGCTGTCCGCTGAATTGATTACATTAATGATCTGGGAGGTTACCGCATCAGATGGACTGAAATAGTTCTTTACCACCTTTCCACCGATATTGAAAATATGAGGGGTATTATTTGTTTTATATGGACCGAATTTCGAGGCAGAAGTATTAGGATTTAAACCTGATGATCCCCACATTTCTTCAAATTCCATCTTATAGGCTTGAGCCAGTGCCTGATCCTGAATGGCAATCGCATTATTTTTATCGGGGCCGTCAATCTGTACGGCCGTCCAGTTCGTGGAACCAGACCACACCCAGGGACGATTAGGATCTGAACTGTCTGCATCAAACACGACAAATTTATTATGCATAATTCCGTAGTCTGAGGAAGTGGGACTTGCGAGTTTCGGAATTGAAGCATTTAATAACGGGATCATTTGGCTGCCTGTACTGCCGTCGTAAATGACACGAACGTTTACGCCTCTATTGTATGCATTATTAATAGCTCCGGCAATTCCTGTAGTGGAACTTGATGAGTAGCTGTTATAAATTGCTATATCCAGCGTACTTTGGGTGGCATTGATATAACTGATCAGCATATCATCTAAAGTATTGCCTAAATTCTGTGCCGGCTGATATTGTGAAACAGAAGTACTGACTACATGATTAAAATAGACATTCATTACACCGGTAGAAGCTGATGGTGCTGCAAGTGTAGCGTACCAGTAATCGGTAGCATTTCCGTCTTTCAGAGAATACTGGAAGGTTATAAATTCCGCAGGCTGTATATCCTTTATGATGTAAGTGTACTGCCTGGTACTGTCGGCCTGAACTGCCTTTTGGGTAAAATATTTTGTATTGAACGCCTCAAATGAAACATTCTCATCGAACGTTACCGCAATATGGTCGGGATTGTAAGTGATTGTGTAATCCTTCTCTTTAATGGTAGTTTGACCAAAACATATGGAGGAAAACAAACTTATCAGCAGAGTAAATAAAGTAGATTTTGTATTCATAAGCGTCTGATTTTAAGATGAGAAAAATTTGTAATCAAAGTTAAGATCAAGATTAATAAAAAAGCATTGATTACCCGAAATAATTTTTAATATTTTTAAATAACATAGCGCTTTAGATCGTTTTAAAGAAATTAGCCTTAATTTTAAACCCACGTTACAATATAAATATTCTATCCTTATGCAAAGTGTACCTTTCGATATTAAAGAAATACGGGTGAGCGAATCGTCAATGGGTGGTTATGGCCTGGATGTATTCCTGAAATCAGGTTTGCAGATGAAAAGTAGATTCGAGAGCGAAACCCAGTATAGGGAAGCAATTTCGGCAAAAGGAAATCTAACCCTATTAAAGGAAATATTCCAGGATTGGATTAATAAGGTGCTTAAAGAAAATCCAGATTTTCTTTATTACTACTCAAACTGTGAATTATTTAATGTGAGCTATGAACATATTTTGGTAGATCCTACCGAGACTATTGAGCATAAGTTAAAGGAAAGTATGGAACTGGTTCATTCATGCGCTGTAGAAAAGGGCATTCAGTTTGACGGCTATTTTACCCAACGATGGAAAGATGCTGCAGATACTATTGTAAGTTTTGATGAAGATTATTTTGATGATCCAGATAAGAGAGATTTGTATGTTTATCTTTCCGCCATGGTTGACGATGAAATTTTCGGCTTCCTAGACTCTCTTTATAGGACCTTTGAATTTACAGGATTTGACCGACCACCTTTAACCAAAGAAATTTTAGAACAGAAAATTCATTATCTGACAAAAGAAAAAGGTGTTCGATTTTGAGGTATGATGTAGTGGTATTTATATAAGACTAACAGCCGTTTCACTCGGCTATTATTCAGAATTTTTTCAGTAATCTAAATATTATTTTCCAGAGGAATTAGCGATTGCCTGTTTGTCTTTTAATTCCCTATTTTCTAATTCCAATCTGTAATAAAGCGCAGCCATATCAGCAATTTTATCATTGTACTTTATACTGTCATTATTGCTTTTCAATTTATTCTCGATTACAATCGTGCGGATTTCATCTAAGTTGGTTGATAATTTATGCCGTTCAGCTCGCCAGGAAAGTGAGCTAAGTAAAATACCAACTACCAAACCTATTCCCAAGCCAATCAAAAAATGGTGTGTTTTTGTAAGTTTCATCTTCCGGATTTTTTAATTATTCAAATTCGACTTCGTTTACATCAATATCATTATCCTCCATCATCAGGAATATGTTCTCGTCAATCACCTCGCAAAGTTTAATCAGACGGTTTACGTTAATATCGTCCAGACCTCTGAAATGGTTCATTTTGAACTCGTAAGTTTCACCAATATCCACAGCACCATCTAAATGATGTAACTCCCCTTTCAGCGCAATATTTACAATATTTCCGAAAACAGTGTGGCGATAATCGATTAAATCCTGGATTGCAGTTACTACCTGCTCGCGAGTTGAGGACATAAGTTAATGGTTATGATTTGAAAAAAGCTTAAATCAAATATAAACACTTTTACTGTTTTAATCCTTAAGCTTTTACCTTCATGATCTGATTCAGTTCAGTAGTGTATCTGGGTGATAAGTTCTTCTGATTCATCTTCCAGGTCTTCTGTATATCCATGCTTGCCAATTTGATTTTATCTGCGCCTAATCGTCGGTTCATATAATCCATGACCTGTAAGATAGGTTTATGCTTTTCAAATTGATCTTCTTCAAAAAGACTGGTCATTCTTGCGGTATCGGGTACAAATTCAGTAACCATTACCCCTGCTTTCTTGTATTGAAAATAAGGTAAATAGATTTTATATAGTGCCTGTTTAGCCACTTTTGCCAGCTCAATTGCAGAGTTTGAAGGATTGGGTAAAGTAATCGTAAATGAATTGCTGTATTGTTTGAGATCGGGTTTAAACCGGTCCGTCATGATAAAAACAGTCAGGTATCTGCAGCAGGAATTCTGACGGCGTAATTTCTCGGAGCATTTATAGGCAAATGTTGATACGCGTTCCTCTAAATCCTCAAGCTTATCTGTCCTCTTGTCAAAGGTTCTTGTGGTTGCAATTCCCTTCTTAGGCTTGTGTTCTGTTAGATCGTACTGAGGAATGCCCCGTAATTCTTTATGCATCCTTAGCCCGAAAACTCCCATTTCTTTCTGCACAAAAGCTTCAGGAAGCTGAGTGAAATCCCAGGCTGTTTTTATACCCCTGGCAGAGAACCGATCGTAATACCTTCTGCCGATTCCCCAGATATCTTCGAGCGGAAACCATTTTAATGCTTTCTCAATCTTTTCCGGAGTATCAATAATGTACACTCCTTTAGTTCTTTCAGGAAATTTCTTAGCTATTTTATTGGCTACTTTGGTTAAAGTCTTTGTGGGTGCAATACCAATGCTGGTAGGAATATCCAACCCTCGCAGAACTTTTTCCCTCAGTTCCTCACAATGTTTCTGTAAGTCATAATGCTCATAGCCATGGAAATCAAGGAAGGATTCATCGATGCTGTAAATTTCTATATCCTGGCAGTAACGTCTGCAGATATTTGCGATCCGGTTGCTAATGTCACCATACAGCACAAAGTTCGCAGAGAAAACATGCAAATCTTTTTCCTTTTCCAGGTGTTGAATTTGAAAGTATGGCTGGCCCATGGTAATGCCTAGCTTTTTCGCTTCATTACTTCGGGCAATAGCGCAACCGTCGTTGTTACTTAGAACAACAACCGGTTTATTACGCAAGTCTGGTCGGAAGATCCGCTCGCAGCTCGCGTAGAAATTATTACCATCGATAAGGCCAAACATATATTTTTGTTTTTTATGATAAAATCTAAAACTTGCCGCTTATCCAAAAAACAAATCGATAGCAGAAAAGATAATTTATTAAAAGGGTATAAACTGGGAGAATTGTGTGTTTTAATTTTCTAACCAAGTCTATATCATTTGTAGCGGTAACATTATTATTTAAAATTACAGAATCCGAATCAGTATTGAAGTTTTTATCTTCTTACTTTGGGAACAGCACATCTTCAGTCTTTAATATCAATATTTTGTAGTCATTATTTACCAATTTTTCACTTGATAACTTTAAAAAAATATATTTATCATTCCAATATGCAAGTTCACATGTATCATACTTATTCTGGAGTTCACTGCTTAAATGCTTATTGCTTTCTAAATATCTGAAATTTTCAATGTCCTTTGCAAGTACTACTTGATTACGTAACGAATGTATATATATTAGAACTGCAAAAATTGAAATATGCACCACCGCCAAAATAAGTATACTTATAAAGGCATAAAAAGTAGACCAAAACGCATCCTTTTTTTTTAAATAACCTTCTATTTTTTTTTGCTTATCATCGAGCTGCTCTAGAGTGGTGATACTTTTGAAATAATATTTCTTTACTAACTGTACTACTAACATAATCAGAGATCCCAAGAACATTAGAAATAAAAAAATATAGGAGAAAATGAGTGCCAATGATACGTTTATTGGGAGTGTTCGAAAATCTTCTGAAGGAATGTCAGGTACGACGTAGACTATTATATAGAAAACGACCAATATAAACATAGCTAGCGAACCATATAAACCAATGAAAGGGTCTTGATTTTCAACATAGCTAATAAAAATTTTGCGAGGGTTTAAATTACGCAGTACGATCATGTAAAATATATAAAATATAACAGTAAAGCATAGAATTATTATACCATCACTCACCAACTGTGATACGGAGAAAAAACGTAATGTAGAAAAACCAATCAGCATCAATTCGAGAGTTTGCCATATGCCGCCAATTACCGTCGGAATCAAAACGAAAAGAGGTAAGAAATCCTTGTGATCGGTATAATAAGTCTTTAAAGTACCGAATAAGCTTGATTTTGATGGCTCCATATTTTTAGGCATTTACATTGTTGTAAAGATTTAATTTTTTGCAAGTAATAATAACGCCTATGATTGGCAGCTGGTTTTATTTTGTAAAATTATTTTTGTTTTAATCTACCTATTTCGCAAATTATTTAAATTCCAGGTTGCTACGCCCCACAATTCAAAGTCTGTGTCTTCGGTGATATCCATGTCATTATATGCAGGGTTTTCAGACTGTAATTTGATGGTCTTCATTTTCAACGTATTCTCGTGGTATTTTGGCTTGTACCTTTTGACGAAAAATTCGCCACCATAATACACTACAACAATGTCATTTTCCCTTGGAAATAATCCTTTCTGAACGATCAGGATATTACCGTCAAATATGCCGATTCCCTCCAGGGATGGTCCGGAAACCTTAGCAAAAAAGGTTGTGTCTTTGTCTTTTATCAAGAGCTTTACCAAATCGATTGTGTCCTCCGGAAAATCCAGCGCCGGGCTTTCAAAGCTTCCGTAACCGCCTGCTTTTACCTTGGCCGGTAGAAGGGGGATCAGGATATCTGATTCATTATCAAGACGGTAGAGTTTTATGGAATAGCGGGGTTTCATGGGGCAAAGTTAATGACAATAAAAATTTTAAAAATATTTAAGTCAAAAAATTTATGAAATGATGAAATAAGTGTATCAAACCAAAAAACAATAATTACCAATCCACATCATTTTTTGAAATGCATTTGGACATTTTCTTTTGTACCTGCAGACGATAGTCATAGTTACTATTCATTAGACTCTGCATAAATGAATACTGCGTCGGATTGTAATTAGTTGCAGTGTCCGCGTATTTTTTATAATATTCTTTCTCGGATAAAAATTCTGGCTCAATATCATAGCGTAAACCATAGTTTTTCTTGAGGCATATATACTGGGAAATAATTTCAGGAGCGATTTTTTTAATTTCCGATGGATCATACATTGTCTTGGCACCAATAGAACTAAAAAACCTATTGTATAAATCTGCTTCTTTAAAATCTGGGTGATCACCGTACGAATTGTGACAGACATTCTTAATGTTTGACCACGTTTCCAGATGTACTGTCTGTTCGGCACTAAAAACCTTAAGGTCTTGTAGATTTTTTTTCTGTTTAATCTGGTCTTTGACTTTCTGCAAAGGTAATTCTGCACTTTCAGCGATGCATTTTGCATAACTAGAATTTTGACTATATAAATGTAAAGCAGGTAGCATCAGAAGGAGTAATAAATATAATTGTTTCATAAGATTTTTTTGAGTTATGTATTCGTTGATGTGAGAGAGCAATGTAAGATTTGAATTAGCAGATTAATTTTATTCCTGCCAGATTTTTATTGCCTGGTTGTACAAATAGTCAGCTCTTTTTTGTATTTCAGTTTCGTTCCAATCTTGAATTTTCCTGATTGTGCGTATTGCGGTTTCCATGAAAAGATAAATTTTTATTGTATAAGTTTATATTTCTAAAGTGAGTATGAGTTTAGGCTGCGATGCTTTTAAATCGTTCTCGATCTTAAAAACTATCATTATTAAAACCATTAAAACAATATTATAGTGATTTTTTATGATTTCTTCATCTAAAGGATTTGTACCATGCATATATTTGTTACGAATATCATAGCCATCTGTAAAACGCGATTTGTTTAAGATAAAGTTCAATAAATCACTTTCCCCTTTTGTAAATAATTTTTTCTCATGAGTAACCATCTCAAAATTATTAAGCATTTCCATCGATGGTCGAAGTAAATAATGTAAAGAGAAATAATTTACTACCTCAAATTTGTATAAGACGTGAAGGGTAACGAAGAAAGCCTCGTTTCTAATTCGTAGAAAACCATTATCATCAATAAAGAGGTAATTTTCTTCTATTAATTCTTCCAGACCACGTTGTTGAAAGTCATCAAATTGAGCAACACGAACATCATTTTTTATAAGAAAACTATAGAAATTATCATACTCACTATTAAACAACTCGGGATGATAAAAAATACCAATTTCTGCAAAGAAATTGTTGAAAATTTTCGAAAGCTTGTCCTGGTTAGGATAATAATATTTTTTTTCAGATTTACTTGGAATTTCTGAAAATATTAGTGGCTTAGAACTGATCTGCAATAAATCGCTGTCTATATGACCATCTTCGACAAATATTTTATACTGCTTAAGTAGCGAATCAATTTGTGGGATCGCTGTTAAAATTTTATCTAAATAGCTTTCAGAAGAAATATTTAATTTGACATGAAATTTATTGACTTTATATTTAGAGTTCAGGACGACGTTTACATAATGTAGCAGCAGATCTTCCAGCGATAACTCTCTTTTTTTTAAATAGAGCTGAAACATTTGTATTGAACCTTGAATTATCATCAGTTTTTGATTAAAGGAAACACCAGGGTTATAAGCATTTCTCGAGGACATAAAAATGCCTTCAAAGGTTGATATTTCCGATTTCCTTTTCACTAAATCAATGCAATTAAGCTTATCCAAGATAAACATGTTTTCTTTGATATACTCAAATAATTCTGTTTTGCCGGTAATGTTGTCTAAAAATTTCCCCCCAAATGTAACTTCTAATTTACCATCATGAGATCTAATCTCTTGTGGGATTTCCGAGTCCTTATTCAATACAATTGAAACACCATAAGTTATTCCAGTATTTTGTTCGAAAAATTCTTGAGTAATTTGAGCCGACCTTTTTTTTGCATTTAATTTCGTACGGTCATGTAATTTTAAATTATCGTCAGATTTAGAATGTATAATTAGATCTAAATAATTTAAGTTTGGACTCGGCGCGCTTATGTATTGTAAAATGATATCTTCCTTGTCAGCCAAACTTAAAGTGGAAGGTAAATATAGTCGTGATGAATTATCATCCCTTTTTTCCTCATATTCGCGCAGAATTATCTCAGCAGATAAAATTGGATGTGACAGTAAATAGTTCTTAATCTCATTTTTAAATATATCAACTAATTTTTTATGCTGTAAAACTTCAGAAATTAAATGATTACAGTTAACGAGAATAGAAGAAAAATCTTCTGATGATATTAATTGATGAAAATTAAACTTGTCAATAATTTGCCAAAAACTATTCTTTAGCTGGAAATCCACCT
Organism: Kaistella faecalis; assembly: GCF_019195395.1. Classification (NCBI taxonomy): domain Bacteria; kingdom Pseudomonadati; phylum Bacteroidota; class Flavobacteriia; order Flavobacteriales; family Weeksellaceae; genus Kaistella; species Kaistella faecalis. The sequence continues at coordinate 2,424,714 of NZ_CP078067.1, read as the reverse complement.
CTGTGTAACTTTGATATAATGTTGAAGAATTTTTATTGATGAAAAATGAAATAATAGCTTTCTTAATTGCGGGAATTTTTAATTTATTTTCTTCTACCTCAATACTGGTCCAGGTGTTTGGAAATAGGTTATGATCAAAAAAAATCAGAACTTGATACAATTCAAGTATATCATTAACGTCAGTAATATTTATCAGATCTAGAGTTGTCATGATCGTTCCAATCCTTGTTAAGGAGCTGAAAATAGAACCGTCATATTTAGAATAAAAGTAAACTCTATGCTGCATCAATATTTATTCAAAATTTAATTTTGGAAGATCGTTTACAATATCGACTGTCTGTATGGAAACATTAATAATACTCAGAAGTAAATCTAAAATATACCGTTGATTGCCTACTTCAGCAGCCCAATCGTTCGGATTATTTGTGATTCCTGAATCTTTGTGCGTGGTGATTTGGTAGCGTTCCATAATCCATTCGATGGCTGATTTACCATTTACAACATACTCATAGGCTTTTGCCGGAATGTTTGAAATTACTATGTTGCTATTATAGATGATCTTGTCTTTCTGGTCCTTTTTAGGGAACTTCATTTTTGTCACCTGGTAATTGTTGCTTTCTGTTACTGAAACGCCAGGATAGGCAGGAACAGCTTCATAATCCAGATGTAAAGCTGCCAATTGACGCCCAGCTTTGGAGAATGCCCAAAAGTCTTTCACATCCTCCAGTAAAGGGAGTTTTGGAAGCATCTTCTTTAGATCGGCAGCAAAAGTTTCTCTGTAATCTTTTGAATGCAGAAATCCATACACGTAATAAAAAATGTCTTCTTTGGTTACATTTTTACCATACTGTTTCTTTGCCTGTTCGTATATAAAATCTGAAATTGCATCTCGTCTAACATAATCAGATTCACTAGGATCGTCAAATAAGCCTTTTTGGATTGTTTTTGGTTCTTCGTAATAATATAGTGGGAAGATTTGTCCATTAGACATTAATTGCAAGTCTGGAATTAAAGCTGTAATGATAACTGAAAAATTCTTACTTCCCCCAGTACCAACGACAGAAATAGCAATATTTTTACCTGAAAATATTTTTGGCAATTGGTATCTTTCTTGGTTTAAATCATCATCAAAATAAGAGTTTATTTTAGTAAATGGTCTATATAAAGTGGTTTTGTATTCATTTTCATTTTCAACAAATAATTTTCCTTTAGAAATTGCATTTTGCCAATCTCTTGTCCAATTTCCTAATTTTGAATCTTTATTAATTTTTAATGATTTATCGGTTAGTAAATTATTGCAATTTTCATTGTAATAATTGATAGTTTTATTAATATTATTTCTTAATGTTTTTTTTGAAAAGTTATAAACCCAAGCATCTCTATTAGTTGCAGTTCCCAAACTTTGAGATATGAAAAAGCTTTTTTCTGATGTCAAATATTTTTTATTTGGTTGTAATTGGACAAAATCATCAAAAGCAGAATTTCTGTGATTAATCCAATCGCCATGCTCATTTGTTTGTAATTCTTGTAATCCTAAATCCCTATTTATGAAAGACTTATTTTCTGAGATAATTTTTAATTTTTCATCCTTTGAAAGATAATCACCAATGTCTTTATAATAGATTTTAGCTTTCTCTCTTTTTGCTTCAGGATTTTTTACTAGAAGAGTTATTGCGATAGGGGTTCTGCTACCTTCTTTAAAAACATTGCCTGCTTCCTTTCTTCTTTGTTCATTACTAGTTCTTGCATTACCCCGAAGGTTAAAAATATAAATAGAGTCGAATTCTTTTTCCAGAGATTTCCTGAAACCATCAGTAGAATTACCATCTAACCATGCCCCATTTGACACAAAAGAAATGATACCCCCATGTTTTGGATCTAACCGATCGGTACTCCATCTAAAGGCTTTTATATAAGCATCGTATAAAGATTTATTCAGGCCAGCATTCGATTCTTTTGCATAGGTGGTTGCAATTTTTTTATCTAATCTTGGGTATGATTGGTTTTTTGCATTATCATTCGCAGATTTTTGACCAATTGAATAAGGAGGATTACCCACTATGATTCGGAGAGGGGTTTTCTGCTGATCCTGAACTCTTTTTGAGTTTTGCGGAAACATTTCATCAAATAACTGTTCGCCCTCTTTTGTTTCACCCAGCTGGAAAGTATCGGTTAAACAAATACCATCAAAAGGATGATAGACTTCCTTGCCAATACCATCATCGGGATCAGGAGTTAAGTCATGGAATACATTTTCGATGTTTATTGAAGCAATGTAATAAGCCAACAAGACAATTTCATTTGCGTGAATTTCTTTCTTGTATTTTCTTTCTAAATCTTCCGGTCTGATTACACCACTTTGGAGTAATCTGGTAATGAAGGTTCCTGTACCAGTAAATGGATCAAGAATGTGTACATTTTCATCTGAAATATTCCGGTTAAATTCTTTTTGAAGTACATCTGCAACGGAGTGAATAATAAAATCGACCACTTCGGTTGGGGTGTAGACAATTCCTAACTGCTCAACCATTTTAGGGAAGGCGGTTTTAAAGAACTTATCGTATAATTCTAAGATGATTTTCTGTTTGCCTTCAGCATTATCAATCCCCGAAGCCCGCATTTTTACGGATTCGTAGAATGATTCTAAAGTTTTAACATCTTCATCAATTGTTTGTTCTTCCAATAAATCTAGCATCTTCTGCATTGATTTACTCATGGGATTATTCTGAACAAACGAATATCCATCGAACAACGCTTCAAAAACAGGTTTTGTAATGATGTGTTGAGAAAGCATATCAACCGCCTGTTCCTGTTCTATGGAAGGGTTAATGCTTTTGCGTAACCCCTTCAGGAAGCGTTCGAATTCCTTAGCATGTTTAGGAGAATCTACAATGAGCTGAATGATGCGTTCCTTTTGTCTGGCTGCAATATCCCCAACGGATTTAGCCCACTGCTCCCAGTAACGGCGATCGCCGACCTTCTGGACCATACGTGCGAACACTGCATTCTGAAGTTCCTCGAACTGGATTTTCAGCTGTTTTTCCAACACTTCAGTTGAACCACCATCGTAAGCGCCTTTCTCGTAGGGTTTGCCGTCGGGAGAAAAACCGGTTGCGACTCCGCCCACTAAAATATTGGATGGTTTTTTCTTATTTAATTCGATTTTGTTTACTGTTGCGTTGAAACGGTCATCGTGAGCACGAAGTGCGTTTAGAACTGTCCAAACCACTTTAAACCGTTCGTTATCATCCAATGCTTCTTCTGCACTTATTGTGGTGGGAACGACGACGGGGATAATAATGTAACCGTACTGCTTTCCTTCGGATAAACGCATCACACGACCAACTGACTGCACCACATCTACCTGGCTATTCCGAGCGGAAAGGAACATCACTGCATCCAGGGAAGGCACATCAACACCTTCGCTTAAGCAGCGTACGTTTGTAAGTACACGGCATTCATTATCTTCCGGTTCGTCTTTCAACCAATCCAAGAGTTTGTTACGCTCTGTTGCCGACATGGTACCATCAATATGATCTGAGGAAACTGAAACCGTATTAACATTGCTTTCCTCGGGAAGTGTATCAATATAGGTATCCGAAACAGAATTTAAAGTCTGGGTAATTGTTTTCGAATTAGCAATTGTAGAACAAAACGCGACCGCTCTACGCATAGGGTTAGGATCGGTAGCTTTTAGCAAACCTTCGTCGCCCAAAACCTGTTTAGATAATGCATTAATGCAGCCAATAAGCTTCGGCATATCATCAACACGGATTTCACTTTCTCCATTGGATATCATTTGCTGAATAACCGGTGGCACGTCAGTTTCACTTAATGTTAGAATAAGAACTTTGTAATCAGTAAGAAGTTTTCTTCCTACCGCTTCCCCAAAACCAATTCTGTAGATTTCCTCACCATAGATTTTTTCATCATCCATTGACCATAAGAGCGCTTCTGCCTGAGCAGCTTTACTTTTTGTCTCCTGGTCGTATAACCGTGGGGTGGCCGTCATGTAAAGCCTCTTTTTAGCTTTAAGAAACTCGTTATCGTGGACTTTGGTGAAGGCAGATTCGTCTTCTGACGCTAATTTGGCACCTGTGGTTCTGTGAGCTTCGTCGCAAATAATGAGATCAAACTCCGCATACTCAGGAAATATTTTACCTAATTCTGCCTGTGCTTTTGCAATAACTTCAATAGATTGGTAAGTTGAGAAAACTACCGTCATCCCTCCGTTGTCATGTGATTTCAATCTATGAAACTGCTGAATAATATTCGGCACATTAGTGGAGGCCGGTAAGGCCAAATCTATTACCGACGTAGTATCGATATCCTCAACTTTAGTTTTTTTCTTGGTAATTTCCGGGTCCGAGCAAATACAAATAGGATTAATTTTTTCCATCGCCTGGGCACTCCACTCATTAAGCGTTTGTCCTAGTAATGCTATGGAAGGAACCAGGAAAAGAATAAGACCTTTTCCAGAGGTTTCATTTTCTGCAATTCGAAGTGATGTAAAGGTTTTACCTGTACCGCAGGCCATGATAAGTTTACCACGGTCATTTTCCTTAAAATAAGTGTGTGTGTTTGTCAGAGCTTCTTTCTGATGGTCTTTGAGTGGGTATTTTTTAGTTCTTGCCTGTTCCCCAGTTATATTATTTTCTAACTTTTCCCAATCAACAGGTGCCTGATTTAAATCGTATATATTTATTCTAGAAACAGGTGGTCTTTGGTTTTTTAAAGATTCTGTGGCGTTATTGGTCCAGTTATTCGATGTGGAAATCCATAAGCATTGTGAGAAATGTGTGGTCTGTAAATCATCATTCTTGAATGATCTGCTTGATGTAGATAAAAACGTGTCAACAGCTTTTTTATCGATTACCGTATTTTCTTCATAACATTTACATTGGATTGCCCAATAATCACCATCAAAAGTTAAGGCTACCAGATCGATACCGGTATCTGTACCTCCTAGATCAGCTTTGGAAGGAAATTCATTCCACATCCAAACTTTTTTAAATATTGCTGTGTATTTGGGATCAGTGAGCAAATAAGCTTTCATTAATCGTTCGAACCGATCCCCTTTGTCTCTTTGGGAAAATGAAATTTTGCGATATTTCTCTAGAACTTTTGTAAAGCTTGTTGCCATTTATGAAATTTAAACGCTAAATATACAAAGAGCAAACGGAAGAAAAAAAGAGAAACCGTAATGTGAGTAAGTAAGTAAGCAAATTCCGGCAAAAGAAAATTTTTATTTTTTTGTTTAGAAATTTACTTATTAAAATAAGGCTAAAGAATGTATTTTAATGAAAGGGCATGATTTGTTTTCGTCGATTTGCACCGGTTTAAGAAGTATTTTTTCAGAAAAAAAATAAAAAAAGTTTTTAGCCAAAAAGTGCTTACTTATCTTACTCACTCCTTTTAACGCAAAGCGGTGCATTTTGCACCGCTAAAACATATTGATATTTGCACCGTATTATTTACATTACTTTTAACTAATTTTCGAATCGATACGGAAGCTTTGGGGTTATGAATTCCTGCTTTTCAGTACTTTGCAGTGATCGGTTTCTTTTATCCACTTCATCATAATCAAATTCCTTCACCGGATATACATAAGCATGGTTTTTTGAATATCTCTGAAAGCCGTGTTTCTTTAAGGCTTTACCGATCTTATTTACGGTACCGTCTGTCACATGGAGGTTACCGAGTTCTGCTAATCGGACAGCAATTTGGGAAGTGTTGTAGAATTTATTTGCAGTTTCTTTGGTGGCTGGTTCAAACCATGTAAGTAGTAATTCTTCCTCAGGGCTTTTAAGTTGGTACTGTTCATTGTTCGCGTTGATGTCTTTGATCTCCTCCTGATTGAACCAATGGCGGAAACCGTCCTGGTACAATTTATAAGCCTGCGCATAACAAAGATTTATATCTACTTCATGTTGGTATTCGATGTTTTCGAGCTCGAAGCATAAGAAGCGACGGGAACCGGTGGTGTCGTTAAGGAACTGGGCGGTGTTTACGCTGCCGGCGAAGCTGGCACGGCGTGGCATGTTTTCGTTGTTGTGGCCGTAGGCTTTTCGCATTCTGATATGGGTTTTAGTGATGAGTTCTTTGAGTGAACCGATTTCTGTACGGTTCAGGTTTTCGAGTTCGTCCAGGTTAATAAGCATGCACTCTGCCAGGTGGATCAGCGTATCTTTATTGTTAGGATTTACGGTTCCGGAGAAGATATACTGCTTCAGTTCCAGAGGCATTAGCTTTTCTATCCACGTTGTTTTACCCAGTCCCTGTTTTCCGGAAAAGACAATTACTGTCTGGTTGATTTGCTTTTCGTTGATAACGCAGGCAACCATAGCAACAAACCACTTTTTAAAACATTCTTTCCAGAGATCAGGTTTTGTGGTGGTGATAGTTAAGGCAAGCTCTTCGATGTGGTCTTTATCACCCGTATATTCCACCAAATTTTCAAAATAATCTTTGAAGGGATCGTACATTTCGCAGAAGTCTGAGTGAAGCAGGTTCCGGAGGGAGTTGATGCTGCAGCGTACTTTTGCTTTCTGGATTTCTCTCAGGATTGAGTTTTCTTTAAAGTCGGTGATGTATTTCCAGGTCTTTCCGTTTACTCTCCGGTATTCAAGTTTCCCCAAGACTTCATTGTAACGGAATTTATAGCGATTGTTTAAGAAGGTTTCGAGCTTGTCGATGTGGGCGGGTTCTTCCTCCTCCTCTATTGTCATGATTCCTTCTTGGTTTGTTGGCGCGGATGATTCACCTGAATTTTTCCTTATGCTCGCAGATTGCTCAGATTTTGCGGATTTTTTTTGTGGCTGATAGTCATCGGTAGCATGTTCGGAGGTATTTGAGTATGCGCTTTTTACAGCGGTCATTACTTCCTGGGTGTTGTAGTCGTAATCGGCGAGGATATAGCCCAGGGCTAAGGATTCGGGAACTCCTTTTCTGTTCAGGTTGTTGGCGAGAGTGAAAACAAAGTAATTGCGGCTGCCTTCAATAAACTGATATTTCTTTTCGGTGAACTGGATGCAGTGATGGTACAGTACATCGTAATTGATGGGTGTTGGGTTCTGGATGCTGGGTTCTGATGCAGGCGGTTTTATCTCAGGTTGTTCTTGTGGTTCAGTCACCGAAAATTCTTTTGAATTCTCATTCAGATACAGTTCAGGATCGTAGGAAAAGAAACAAAGTCGGGTGATGTCTTTGCCTGATTTGTCGATTTCCAGCTGCAAAAGATTTTCGAAGTACTCCTGAAGCTTTAAGAATGTTTCTTTGTGTTCGGTTTTCCCGGTACTGACCTTCACAAATATTTTCAGTCCGTTTCCCGATGGACTTGTGAATACCGCAAATACAAATTCGTTTTTCTGCAGGTTTTCTTTAGATTCGGTAAGCTTTTCTTTGGTGATCTTGTCGATGTCCAGAACTACTAAAGCATTGTAATTTGACAGGAATTCCATTTTTCTACCGCCTTTAAAGGTTGCTGAGGGTGTGAATGCCGGAAGTGATTTTTTGGCTCTTTCTGCAGCTTCTTTTTTGTCTTCAGTAAGGGATTTCCGGAGGTAAGTGATGGCATTGCGGTAGGTTCCGTTTTTGATATCGTCGAGAATTTTCAGAATGTCCTTCTGTTCTACAACTTCATTAAAGTTTTTGAATATGGTGGATTTCATGAGTGTTGGATGTTAGATGTTAGGTGCCGGGTGGCAGCAAGGATTTTTAAAGTTTTCGAAAAGAGCCCAAAGCATAAGCATGGGCTCTCTGGGAACAATAGAAAGGAAAACGAAGAATACTACTTAGCAAATGCTTTGTTATGGTACTCCGCAAGAAATTTCTCAATATCTTCCATTTTATAGTAGATCTTATTACCTACCTGTGAGAAGGCCACTTTACCCTCATCGCGCCACGCCTGACCGGTTCTCTGAGAAACGCCCATAATTTGGAGAAAGGTTTTGTTGTCTATAAAAGATTGTTGGGGGGATGCAGTTTTCTTCTCGAGCTGCACCAAAAGATTTTCAATTTTGATAATTAGCTCGTCGATCTGATCTGAAGTGAATGTCGTTGCTTCCATAATAATATTTGTTTTAAGATTATGGAGCAAAGGAAAAAAGAAGCTTAAAGTCTCATTGGTCTCATTTGGTCTCATGAGACTAAGTTATTTGTAATGTATTACTAATCAATGTTTTGAAAAAATAAACAGATGTTTAAAAATGAGACTAGAATTTTACCTGATTCTCCAAGTTCGGATCTTTATCATTTCTGGTTGGAGAAAGATATGTTCGGATGGTATCAAAGGAAAGTGCGTTGCCTTCTTCATCTGCAAAGTTATCGCAAATGAATGTAGCCATGTCCCCTATCTTACCCTGTAAGTACGCATGACCTGTTGGTTTAAGCTCAAACATCATCTGCTTAATTGCATTCGTTAGAATATTCTGTGGACCGTTTAGACGGATTTTTTCTTTAGTACCATCTGGTTTATGAGTATTGGAAATTTCTACCTGCAATTCACTTTTAAGCTGAGACAGGGTTCTGATTTTTTTAATCAGTTTCTCGCATGAGATATCGTAATCGCACAGTTTTTTATTATGCATTATGATATCTGCTTCCTGATATTCCAGAATCTCAGAAGTAAGGAAAAGAATCTTAGCATTTTCAGACTGCATTCTTTCAACACTTTGCTTAGTCTCAACAAATGAAAAGTGACGATCTTCTGACAATGCGTTGATATTCGTTCTATTCAGTCCCATGAGACCGGGTGCTGCTTGCTGAGACTTCAATGAATTTCTTTTACCTTCCAGGCAACTTATCAATTTAATCAGTCGAAGTTCAGCGCACTTCCCGACGAAAAGTTCAGCATTAACCGTAAGCAGTTTTTCGAACTTATTGATCCAGGTCATACTGTCATCAGCAAAATCACAATGATGGGTAAGGAAATCACAAAATTCAGAATGCTTTAGTGCGAACGCCTTATTTATTAACTGCTGGCAGTATTCGTTACAATCCCGAGCATCCGAATGAATGATGTCGAATTGGGAACTTATTGCCTGTGAGGGGGTACGTGTTGTTAATTGTGGAAAATTTACCGTTTCAAGGAGCTTGTGGGGATGCGCCATAACGTTATTGGTTATTTCAAGTTAAATTTGTTAATGTTTAAACAGTTTCCTGTTATGTTTTGTTAATTGACAAAAATACCCTCATGAATAGCCAAATATTCATATATTTTTCATCGTTTTTGTGTTAAAACGAATATAGTAAATTGAATGCATATAAAAGTAATCACCCCATAATTTGGAGTGATTCTATTTATTATATACCTGATTTTAAATCGGATATTTTTTTGGGATTGTAAATTTATATGATATACTGGTCTACAGCTTTATCAAGTTCCTCATTCATGACTTTAGCATAAATCTGAGTGGTTGAAATTTTTGTATGATCCATAAGCTTGCTCACATATTCTATACGCATCCCATTATTCAATGCATGAGTTGCGAAGGTGTGGCGGCTTAAATGAAAATGAAGATTAAATGGAAAACCGAGATTTTTTCCTATCTGGCGAAGGTGGATATTACAGAGGACGTTAGAATTACAAATTAATTTTCGTTTCTCTTCTGCTGATGATCTATCAAAAATTTCAGTTGAAATAACCGGAAATACTAAAGAGTCCTTTTCGCCGCTTACATCATAATACTTCATTAATATCGATATTGCGGTAGGACCAATTTTTACGCGATGTACTCTACCAGACTTATTAATTTTTCTTTCAATAATTCCCTCAGTCAAATTAATTTCACTCCATCTCAAACAAACACAATCCCTGTATCGAAAACCTGCTGCTGAAACTGCAAACACAAACATATTCTGAAATAATTGACCCTTCTTACCATGTGAGTGAGAATAGTTTTTCAAGCGTTCGAATTCGTCCATATTGAGGGATCTTCTAGTTGCGCTTTCCATTTTAATTTTGATTTTATCAAAGGGATATGAATTTTTATCTACCAACTGTTCGTCAATAGCAGAATTAAAAATCATAGATAAAGGCGTCAAACACGACTTAACAGTTACACCACTATTTTTAAGTACTGACTCCATATAATGAACATAATCTTTAATAAGGGGAACATCAATTTCGTTTATCAAAAGATTTTCATTTTGAACGAAATTAGAAAACTTTTCTATCCATTGTATGTAATTGTATAATGTGTCTTCAGACCACTTACTACATTGTTGTTTAAAAACCTTGTCTTTATATGGGAAAAATTTTGTACCGTTTTCTCCCTTTAAAGCTTTTTTTATTTCGTATGCGGTAACATTTTTAGTCTTCTTCTCAATTTCCAAAGCCATAATGCTTGCATCCGCAATTTTCTGAGCCAACACCGCATTCATCCTGGTTGAATTTGGATAGTTTTTTCGAACCTTCTGCCGGTCCTGATCCCATTGGTTTCTATTAAGCTTGATTCCAGTAAAAATAAATTTTGTTTTACGATTCTGGATTACTCTGATGTACAAGGGGGAATTCCCAGCTTTGTCCTCGCTTTGAGTCTTTAGGATAAGTTTTAATGATGCCATTGTAATAAAATTTAAGAGTTATTTTTTACGAAAAATTGTTTCAAATCTTTCGCAACATCTAGGAAAAATAGGGCTGATTTCTGGCGGCAAAATCTACTTGAAAGGTATAACAAGTGGTACAACAAACTCTTAATTACGATACTTTCAATTACTTCAGAATACATAATAGAATAATAAAAAAACCCTATTCATCACTATTTGAGCGAAAAGTAAGGCAATGCAGAGAAAAATATTTATATTTGTTCAATATGGAAATTCGCACAAAGCACAACGTTTCAAAAGAGATTTTACTAAAGGCTTTCCACCACATGATGCTTGCCAAGGCTATGGCAGACATTTATGAAGAAAACCGAAACATCACGAAATACGTCCACAGCACCTCACGCGGGCACGAAGCGATTCAACTTGCCACCGCTTATCAACTGACCAAAGATGACTGGGTTTCGCCTTACTACCGTGACGAAAGTATACTGATGGGAATTGGTTTTGAACCTTACCGTTTGATGTTACAGCTTTTGGCAAAAGCTGATGATCCATTTTCAGGCGGCCGTTCTTACTACTCTCACCCTTCCAGCCGTGAAGAAAATCTACCGAAAATCATTCACCAAAGTTCGGCAACAGGCATGCAGGCCATACCAACAACAGGAGTTGCGCAGGGCATCAAATATATTCAGGAGTTTAGTTTAAAGACTTTCGAAAACAATCCTGTTGTAGTCTGCAGTTTCGGGGATAATTCAGTTACAGAAGGCGAAGTTTCAGAAGCTTTTCAGTTTGCGGCCCTTCATCAGCTCCCTATTATTTTTCTTGTACAGGATAATGAGTGGGGAATTTCAGTAACCAAGGAAGAAGCCCGTACTTCAGATGCCTACGATTTTGCTGCAGGTTTTGTTGGTTTGAACAGAATGCGGGTAGACGGAACTGATTTTGTGGCAAGTTTTGAAGCCATGAAAAAAGCGGTTGATTTTGTTCGTACAGAAAGAAAACCAATGCTCGTGTGTGCAAAGACTGTATTAATTGGCCACCACACTTCCGGCGTCCGTCGCGAATTTTACCGCGATGAAGAAGATCTGGCAAAACACCGAGCCAAAGATCCGGGAAACATTTTAAGAAATACACTTACAGAAGACGGAATCAGCGAGGATCTTTTGAAACAGATTGAAAAGAAAGCAAGACTCGAAGCCGAACAGGCATTCCAAAAAGCGATTGCTGCGGAAGATCCAAAAGCAGATACTGTAAAAAACCATGTTTTTGCACCTACGCCTATTACCGAAGAAGTGGGGGAACGTGAACCGAAAGGCCAGGAAAAAATAGTCATGGTAGATGCTGCCATTCACGCGATTCAGGAAATCATGTGGAAACATCCGGAAGCTTTATTATATGGTCAGGATGTCGGCGAAAGGATTGGCGGAGTTTTCCGGGAAGCCGTGACTTTGGGCCAGAAGTTTGGGAATAAACGAGTTTTCAATACCGCGATTCAGGAAGCATATATTATAGGATCAACGGTTGGCATGAGCGCCGTTGGACTGAAACCTATTGTTGAAGTTCAGTTTGCTGATTATATTTATCCCGGCATCAACCAGTTGATTACAGAGATTTCAAAATCAAATTACTTATCCAACGGAAAATTTCCGGTGAGCAATATCATCCGTGTCCCTATTGGAGCTTACGGCGGCGGGGGTCCCTATCACAGTGGAAGTATCGAAAGCATACTCGCCAACATTAAAGGAATTAAAGTTGCCTACCCAAGCAATGCTGCAGATTTTAAAGGATTGCTGAAAGCGGCCTATTATGACCCTAATCCGGTCGTGATGCTTGAACATAAAGGCTTATACTGGAGTAAAGTTCCAGGCACCGAAGACGCTAAAACCATAGAACCTGCCGAAGATTATATTTTGCCTTTAGGAAAAGGAAATATTCTTCTTCAAGCAGATCAATCAGAAACAGAAAAAGGGAGAACCATGGCGGTTGTAACCTACGGAATGGGCGTTTACTGGGCAAAACAAGCAGCTAAAAACCATGAAGGAAAAGTTGAAATCATCGACTTGCGGACATTGATTCCGCTGGATGAAAATTTAGTATTCGAAAGGGTGAAACTTCACGGAAAATGTTTGGTTTTGACCGAAGAGCAGCTCAATAATTCCTTTGCGGAAGCTTTTGCACACCGTATTTCCAAAAACTGTTTCCGTTATCTCGATACACCCGTCGAAGCTATGGGTTCACTGGATCTGCCTGCAGTTCCGATCAACTTGGTTTTAGAAAAAGAGATGTTGCCCAACGCAGAAAAGGTTTCTGCAAAAATCAAGGAAATTCTGACTCAGTAAAACTGTTTTTTTGGCGCACATTTCCGGCTATCCATTACAATCTTTTTTTGCCAACGTATTTGCCGGAGTAAAAAAAAGGATTTCCATTGCTATCCGGGGCGCGGGAAGAATCTTTAATTAAGCACCGTATTTTAACAAAACAGTGAATCAATAAAGTTTGATTTTAGTATTTTTGTGGAAACCTTCCACATAAAATGTCTGAAAACATCAAGCAAAAAATAGAAGAACTGCGTGCGGAACTTCATCAGCACAATTACAGTTATTACACACTGGATGAACCTACCATTTCAGATTTTGAATTTGATCTGAAATTGAAGGAGCTTCAGGAGCTGGAAGAAAAATACCCAGAATTTTACGACTGCAACTCTCCTACTTCCCGCGTTGGCGGCGGAGTCACCAAAAATTTCCCGACAGTTCAGCACCAGTTCAGAATGTATTCCCTTGATAATTCCTACGATTTCGATGATCTTGAAGACTGGGAAAAACGCGTTCAAAAAACCTTGAATGAACCGGTTGAATTTGTAGCTGAACTTAAATATGATGGAGCGTCGATTTCCATTTTATATGAAAACGGCAAACTCAAGGAAGCCGTCACCCGCGGTGATGGTTTTCAGGGCGATGAAATTACCCCAAATGTGAAGACAATTTCAGAAATTCCAATGCAGCTTCACGGTGATTTCCCGGAGCGGTTTTTTATACGCGGTGAAATCTATCTGACCAGAAAAAACTTCAATAAAATCAATATAAGACGCGAGGAAGAAGGTTTGGACCCATTTATGAATCCACGAAACACCGCTTCTGGAAGTCTGAAAATTCAGGACTCCGCGGAAGTGAGAAAGCGCGGACTTTCAGCGGTTCTGTATCAGTATATTTCCGGTGATTTCCCTGTTAAAACACATTGGCAACTGCTTCAGAAAACAAAATCCTGGGGATTCCGTATTTCAGAACAGGCAAAACTTTGTAAAACGCTGGACGAAGTAAAAGAATTCATCAGTTTCTGGGACATTGAAAGACACAAACTAGGCTTCGACATCGACGGAATTGTTGTAAAGGTTAACGATTTGGCTCAGCAGAAGAATTTAGGTTATACCGCTAAATCCCCGCGATGGGCGATGGCTTATAAATTCAAAGCCGAAAAAGTGGAAACCGAACTACAGGCCGTTACTTACCAGGTCGGAAGAACGGGCGCTATTACTCCCGTTGCCAATCTGAAACCTGTTCTGCTGGCCGGAACCGTTGTTAAAAGAGCAAGTCTGCATAATGAAGATATCATCAAAAAACTGGGTCTTCACGAACACGATTTTGTGTATGTTGAAAAAGGAGGCGAAATTATTCCGAAAATCGTTGGGGTAAATCTTGAAAAAAGAAATCCGGAAAATCCGGAAATTGAGTACATAAAAAACTGCCCTGAGTGTGGAACAGAACTCGTTAAAGTTGAAGATCAGGCGATTCATTTCTGCCCGAACGAACTGCACTGCCCGCCGCAGGTTGTAGGTAGAATGATACATTACGTTTCCCGAAAGGCGCTGAACATCGATAATCTTGGTGCAGAAACTATTGAACAACTTTACCGCGAAAAACTCGTTGAAAATCCTGCCGACTTTTATGCTATAACCAAAGAACAGCTTCTTCCGCTGGAAAGAATGGCGGAAAAATCTGCACAGAATATCATTGACGGAATTGAAAAATCTAAGACCGTTCCTTTTGAGAAAGTATTATTCGGAATCGGAATTAAACATGTGGGCGAAACCGTTGCAAAGAAACTGGCAAAGAACTTTAATTCCATAGATGATCTTCAGAAGGCTACTGCGGAAGAACTGGTACAGGTAGAAGACATAGGCGGTAAAATCGCGGACAGTATCATCGCATTCTTTCAGAACTCCGAAAATATTCTGATGGTAGAGCGATTGAAATCCTATGGCGTCCAGCTGGAAAGAGGTGAAAACACGAACGAAGTTTTAAGCAACGTCCTCGAAAACAAGACTTTTCTGTTCACCGGGAAACTTTCTCTTTTCACGCGGGATGATGCCGAAGAAATGGTGGAAAAACATGGCGGTAAAAATATTTCTGCTGTTTCCAAAAATCTCAATTATCTTGTCGTTGGCGAAAAAGCAGGGAGCAAACTGAAAAAAGCACAGGAAATCGGAACCATAGAAATTCTGGATGAGCAGCAGTTCCTGGATTTACTGGGAAATCAATCCTAAAAACCCAAAACATACCAGTAATAAAAAACCCTTTAAAACTTACGTCTTAAAGGGTTTAAATGTAAACCGTGAAATTTACAAGGCGGAGGAACAGGGATTCGAACCCCGGGACCTGTTACAGTCAACAGTTTTCAAGACTGCCGCAATCGACCACTCTGCCATTCCTCCAGTCAAATGATTTCTCATTTTCAGTGGTGCAAATATAAAGAGCTTTTGTTTACCGACCAAATATTTTTTTGACAAATATCCTAAAAACCTAGTATTCAAAGGGAAAAATTTAATTCTTAGCAATATTTAACCCTAAATAAACAGCGCCAAATCCGATAATCACACTCAAGAGAATATAAAAAGCAAGCATAACATAATTTCCGTTCTCCCAAAGCGAAATATTTTCCGCGGAAAAAGTAGAGAATGTGGTGAACCCGCCACAAAATCCTGTAATAAGAAGGAATTTCAGATAATTATCTGCCTTAAGAAAATAAGCACTGAAAATTCCGATGAGAAAACAGCCAATCATGTTGACGGCAAAAGTTCCCATCGGAAACGTGTTGATGTTCCATAATTTCTGGGTGTAATTGGAAACCAGAAAGCGCATAACGCTTCCGAGTCCACCGCCAATAAATATATAAAACAGGTTTCTCATCACTGTTTGGAGTCAGTAGCTCTTCTGTTAGGCTAATTCTGCAAGGTACTTTTCAGCGTCCATTGCAGCCATACAGCCGCTTCCAGCCGCAGTAATCGCCTGGCGGTAAATATGATCCTGAACATCTCCCGCAGCAAAAACTCCCGGCAAATTCGTTCTTGTAGAACCCGGAACCGTTTTGATATAGCCGTTCTCGTCCAAATCGATCTGACCGGCAAAAACATCTGTATTCGGTTTATGACCAATGGCGATAAAAATCCCGTGAACATCGATTTTAGAGGTTTCCTGAGTTTGATTGTTGATTACGACCGCTCTTTCCACCAAAGCATTTTCACCTTCGATTCCGATGAGCTCATGATTGAATTTCACCTCAATATTCGGCGTATTTTCTACACGGTGAATCATCGCTTTTGAAGCCCTGAACATATCTTTTCTTACCAACATGGTTACTTTATTCGTAAGTTTTGCCAGATATGTCGCTTCTTCTGCCGCGGTGTCGCCCGCTCCTACTACAACAACATTTTTTCCTTTATAGAAAAATCCATCGCAGGTTGCACAGGCAGAAACGCCTCCTCCGGAATATTTTTTCTCGTCATCCAAGCCAAGATATTTGGCTGTAGCACCGGTTGAAATAATTACTGATTTCGCCAAAATCTCTTTATTACCTGCCCAAAGTTTATGAATTCCGCCTTCTTCGTTAGAAAATTCAGCTTTTGTGATGAGTTCGTAATGAACTTTTGTATCGAATCTTTCGGCCTGTTTCTGAAGATCCATCATCATTTGAGGACCTGTAACGCCGTCCGGATAGCCTGGAAAGTTATCTACTTCTGTGGTAGTTGTCAGCTGTCCTCCGGGTTCAAGACCAGTGTATAATTGCGGTTTCAAATCGGCTCTTGCAGCGTAAATTGCAGCGGTAAATCCTGATGGACCCGAACCTACGATCACACAGTCTAAAATATTCTGTTCCATTATTTAATGTTGATGTTTATGATTTTGAGTTTTCAAAAATCGTTAATTATTTTGGGTTGTAGTCTATTTTATGATGAATTTTTTCAATGCGCGAAATATTATCTTTATTTTATTTGTCTGATTTTTATCTTTATTTAATGATCTCTGTTTCACAACTGAAACCGCGACCCGACCTGAGTGGAGCTCTTTTTGCGCAACGAAGTGAAGCAAAAAAGCGAGAACGGAGGGCGGAAAAGTCGCCCAAAAAATTACACTTTCACTTTCAAGCGGTCGACATGAAGGATTTTGTACACCATCTCGGTGAGCAGTTCGCCTTCCTCCATATTTACAGCGCCCAAGCCTTTGTTTTTAAGATCTATTTCACGCAGGATCGAGATGATTCTGGTGCAGTGTTTCAGGTTGTAAAACCGTGCTGCTTCGGCAAAATCTTTCAAAAAATACGGATTCACATTCATTTGCCCGGCTAAAACATTCGGCTGAACGCCTGGCGATGTATGATAAATAATAAGATTCGAGAAAAAATTATAAAGGTTGCCCATCATCATTGGCAAGGGATTCGTCTTCGGCGATTTCCCTATGAAATGAGCAATTCTGAGTGCACTGCTTTCATCCTTTTTACCCAATGCCTTGATGAGTTCAAAAACATTGAATTCTTTGCTGATTCCGATGTGGGTTTCGATGGTTTTTTCATCCAGGATTTCATCGTTTTTGAGGATCATTTTGAGTTTGTGCAGTTCGTTTGAAATCCGTGATAAATCGGTGCCGAGATATTCTGAAAGTAGAGCCGGAATATTAGGTTTTGCTTTTAGACCAGCGTTGCGTAGTTCCTGCTCGATCCATTTCGGAACTTCGTAATCACGCATTTTAGCGCTTTCGAAAAGCATTTTGTTTTTGGAAAGAATCTTGGCAAAACTTTTACGTGAATCGACTTTTTTATGTTTGTGCGCAATGATTAAAAGTGTGGATTCTACAGGATTTTCGGCGTAAAATTTCAACGCTTCTGCTTCTTTTTCGATCATCCGGATTTCCTGAGCTTCTTTCAGAATAATGACCTGTTTTTCGCCCATCATCGGGAATTGTCTTGCGAGAGAAAGTACCTCAGAAAAAGTGGTGTCTTTGCCGTAAACTACGGTTTGGTTAAAGGCTTTCTCATCTTCCTCCAACACATCGTTTTCGAAAGCTTTCACAGCAACATCCATAAAAAAAGGTTCTTCGCCGTGGAAAAAATAAATGGGCAGAAACTCTTTATTTTTAATATTTTTGAGGACTAAATCTAATTCTTTCATACATGCAACTTCCGGAACTGAATTTTGAGGCTACTTTTGATCTGCAGATCAAGAGAGACAAAGATAAGTTTTTTATTTATGATTTGGTCCGGAAAACGTGGCTTCTGCTGACGCCTGAAGAATGGGTAAGACAGCATTGGGTGCATTATTTTCATACCGTTAAGAAACGAAATTTATCGTCTTTGATTGTAGAAAAAAAACTGGAATTGAACGGAACTACCAAAAGAATAGATTTATTGGTAACCGAAAAAACGGTCCCTAAAATTTTGGTTGAATGTAAAGCACCGAAAATCAAACTTACCCAAAAAACTTTCGAACAGACCGCGAGATATAACTCGATCATCGGGGCTGAAGAAATTATTCTGAGTAACGGTCTGCAGCATGTGTATGCAAAGTTTTCCGACAATCATTATGTGTTTTCACCTTTTGAACAGTAATTTTGCGGAATGTTTAAACTTAATTCTCAATTTGTTGCAGTTTTTCCGCTGCTGATTTTCGTTTTTGTATTCCTGGGGTTCGGGATTTACTATGACGATTTTTATGCACTTCCTTCACCTGTAGCTGCTCTGATAGGAATTACCGCAGCGTTTGTACTTTTGAAAGGAAAAATCAATCAGAAAGTTGATACTTTCCTGAAAGGATGTGGCGATGGAAAAATCCTTACGATGTGTATTATTTACCTTCTGGCAGGAGCTTTTGCGACAGTAACAGCAGCGACAGGAAGTGTAGATTCCATTGTTAACCTCGGGCTTACCTATATTTCGCCTGCTTACTTTCCTGTTGGAGTTTTTGTCATGGCGTCGTTTCTTTCCTTTGCGTCGGGAACTTCGGTTGGATCAATTGTAACACTTGGACCTATTGTTATCGCGCTTGCTGAAAAAAGCGACTCACCTTTAGGGTTAATCGGTGCTTGCTTACTTTCGGGAGCGATGTTCGGCGATAACCTGTCTTTGATTTCGGACACCACCATTGCAGCTACTCAAAGTTTAGGCTGCCAGATGAAAGATAAGTTTCGTTTTAACTCCAAAATTGCCATTCCGGCGGCTTTCACAGCGATTATTTTATTAACCGCAGTGGGTTTAAATCAGGAAAGCACTGCCGCAGCGGCAGATTCAGTAAAAGATTTTAACCTTATTTTAATTTTGCCATATATTCTCGTGATTGTACTTTCTCTCATTGGGTTGAACGTTTTTGTGGTACTATTTGCAGGTCTTGCATTTGCAGGAATTTTAGGTTTTGGTTACGGAAGCTTCGATTTTATCGGATTTGCAAAGAAAACTTACGAAGGTTTCACGAGCATGACAGAAATTTTCTTTCTTTCCCTTCTTACGGGCGGACTGGCCGCTCTCGTGGAAAAAGCGGGCGGAATCTCTTTCTTAATTAAGAATATCAGCAAAATTATTCATTCAAAAAAAACGGCTTTACTTGGAATCGGTGGTTTAGTAACCGTCGCCAATCTTTGTGTGGCAAACAATACTATTTCCATCATTATTTCCGGGAAAGTTGCTAAAGAAATCAATGACAAGTACGGCCTGAAACCGCAGCAAAGTGCTTCAGTGCTTGATATATCTTCCTGTTATGTACAGGGTTTAATTCCTTACGGCGCGCAGATTCTGATTCTCATTTCACTCAGCAGTTTTAAGATGGATTATGTCGAGCTCGTACAATATTCATTTTACCTCCATATTCTTTTACTATTCACACTGATCAGTATTCTGTTCGGCAAAAAATAATTCAATAAAAAATGCAGAAAAATTCACAGATAAAAAATATAATTTTCGATTTCGGCGGCGTGGTGATGGACTGGAATCCCAGATATTTCTTCAGAGATTATTTTAATGATGATGAAAAGATGGAATTTTTTCTTAAAAACATCGCCGAAGATGAATGGAATGCAGAGCAGGACCGCGGCAGAAGTTTAAAGGAAGGAACAGACATTCAGGTGGCAAAATTTCCAGAATGGGAAACGGAAATCCGCGCTTATTACGACAACTGGACAACAATGCTGAAATCTGATATTCCCGAAAATGTAGAGGTTTTAAGAAAACTGGAGCATTCGGAATATGAATTATTCGGGCTTACCAACTGGTCAGCGGAAACTTTTCCTTATGCTTTGGCAAACTATGATTTCTTTAATGCTTTTAAAGGGAAAATAGTTGTTTCCGGCACTGAGAAACTCATTAAACCCGATAAGAAAATCTGGGAAGTTCTGCTCGAAAGATATCATCTGAAGCCTGAAGAATCTGTTTTCATTGATGATAATCCAAAGAATATAGAAGTCGCAAAAACGCTAGGTTTTATGACGGTTCATATTACTGAAGGGACAAATCTGGAGGAAGAATTAAGAAGTTTAGGTATTCGTTATTAATTATTCTTCGCGGTTCACCAAATCCATTGAAAAAGCAGGCAGACAAATTGCTAAATATTCGCAGGAATCTTCAAACGGATTGCTGTAACGGATTCTGGCTCCTTTTTCAATCAGAATGCTTTGTCCAGCTTCTAATATCACAGTTTCACCATCGATTTCGAATTGTTTCTTTCCTTTGATAATGTAGGTAAATTCATCAAATTCCGGCGTCTGATGCGGTTCAGTCCAGTTTGGAGGTGCGACCATATGCGCAATAGAAATATTTGAATTTCCGGTGGAGTTTCCCCAGATTTCTTCAATCAGCTTCCCGTCGGTCGTCGGAACAGTGAAGGGCGATTTTTGAATTTTAAATTTTGGCATCTTCTAGATTTACTTCAAAATTAAATAAAAAAAATCAGGAATAATTTCCTGATTTAAAAAGTAAATTTTGTGTCATTTTTAATGACCGAAAGTACGATATTGCTGTGATACTGGCCGATGTTGGGGATATTTGCTACAACAGTCGTCATAAAATTATTATAATCCTTAATGTTTTTTGCCACAACTTTGATCATATAATCATATTGTCCCGAGAGACTTACCACCTCCAGAACCTGTGGCTCATCCTTTATTTTCTGTTCAAATTCCTGCAGTTTTTCGTTCGACTGCTCTTTTAACACGATATTACAGTACGCCATAATCTCGAATCCTGCAAGTTCTGCATTAATCAGCACAACATTTTTTCTGATAATGCCGTGATGCTTCAGCGATTTTATCCTTTCGTAGGTCGCAGTGAAGGAAAGCCCGATCTTTTCCGCCAGATCTTTTACGGAAACGGTGGAATCTTCCTGCATGAAATTAAGAATTTTATGGTCTGTACTGTCTAGTGTCTTCATATATTTTTATTGAATTTCCTGAAGATTTCCTCAAAATTCTGAGTAATCTCGTCGAGGCATAGATTCCCGATACTCCCTTTGTGGGTATGCTTTAAATCATCGTTTCGGTAACTGTACGAACCGTTTTCAATGGAATTTCCGACCTCGCGGTAGGCCTCCCGAAAACTTGCTCCGCTCATCACCAGTTCGTTGATTTTTTCGACGCTGAAAAGATAATCATATTTTTCGTCCTTCAAAATATCTTCCTTCACATTAATGTGTTTCAGCATAAATTCAAAAATTTGCAGACAGTCTTTCAAATCCTGGATTCCCGGGAAAATAATTTCTTTTGTCAACTGAAAATCCCTGTGATAGCCTGATGGTAGATTGTTTATAAGCAGTGTAAGTTCATTCGGAAGACTCTGAATTCGGGCAGATTTTGCACGGATCAGTTCAAAAACATCAGGATTTTTTTTGTGAGGCATAATGCTGCTTCCGGTCGTTAGTTCGGATGGAAAACTGATAAAACCGTAATTCTGATTGCTGAACATGCAGATATCGTAAGCAAGTTTGCTTAAAGTCGCAGCCACCGTACTCATTGCCATCGCTGTGATTTTTTCTGATTTTCCGCGCGTCATTTGTGCGTAAACAGAATTGATGTTCATTTTTTCTAGATTCAGCTCTTTTGTTGTAAAATCCCGATCCAGTGGAAAAGAAGATCCAAAACCGGCACCCGAACCTAAAGGATTTTTCTCAACCACGGATAAAGCTGCGGCTAAAACCTCTAAATCTTCGGATAAAGATTCGGCGAAAGCAGAAAACCACAATCCAAACGAAGAAGGCATTCCGATCTGAAAATGCGTGTAACCCGGCATTAATGCAGATTTGTGAGTTTCTGCGAGGTTAATTAAACGTTCAAATAAATTCTTTGAAAGTTGTGCAATTTCTTTGATTTCTGACGCTAAATATAATTTGATCGCCAATAAAACCTGATCGTTTCGTGATCTTCCTGTGTGAATTTTCTTTCCGGCATCTCCCAGTTTTTGAGTTAAATTAAACTCAATCTGGCTGTGAATATCCTCTACTCCATCGTTGATTAACAACTTATTTTCTTTAGCCAAAATATACATTTCATCCAGCTCTTTCTGAATAGCATTATTTTCTTCCTCCCCTAAAAAACCGATTTTTGCAAGCATTTTGCAATGTGCTTTTGTCCCAAGAATATCGTACTGAGCCAATAAAATATCGAAATCTTTGTCTTTACCAACGGTAAATTTTTCAATAATTTCCAAATGATTCTGGTTGGCTGAATCTTTCGCCCAAAGTTTTTTATTTTCCATTTTTAAAGAATATGAGAGAGGATTTCAATGTATTTTTCGATGCCTTCAGCGAGTTCCTTTTCGTAAATAAATTCATCCGCCGTGTGCGAACGCATGGAATCTCCGGGCCCGATTTTCACAGAATCAAAAGGCATTAAAGCCTGATCTGAAACCGTCGGAGAACCGTATAAATTACAGTTTTCTTGCTGCGCTGCCAAAACAAAAGGGTGATCCAAATTAATTTTTGAAGAATTTAAAGCCAATGATCTCGGTTGAATTTCAGACTCCAGCTCTTTTTTGAAAATTTCCACAATTTCTGAATTGGAATAATGTTCATTCGTCCGTACATCAATTGTAAAATGACACTGATCCGGAACCACATTGTGTTGGGAACCTGCATTTACAATCGTCACGGTCGCTTTTACTTTTCCTAAAACTTCTGAAATCTTATCAAATTCAAAATTCTGTACTTTCTGAATGTCCCGAACCGCTTTATAGATCGAATTATCATCATTAATGTGAGCAGCATGAGAAGCTGTTCCTTTCGCCACACAATTCAATACAACCAAACCTTTTTCCGCAACCGCCAAATCCATTTTCGTAGGCTCACCAACAATGGCAAAATTAATTTTTCCTAAATCTTCCAAAATCGATTTCACTCCGTTCTCACCGGAAATTTCTTCTTCGGCCGTGGCTGCATAAATTAAATTATATTTAAGTTTTTTTGCATAAAAATGCGCAAAAACTGCCCATAAACTCACCAGACTTGCGCCCGCATCGTTGCTTCCCAAGCCAAAAATCTTCCCGTCTTTTTTCACCGCTTTAAACGGATCCAATGTGTACCCGGAATTCGGCTTTACCGTGTCATGATGGGAATTGAGCAGAATTGTCGGCAAATTTTCATCGAAATAAAGATTTTTTGCCCAAATATTATTTCCTTTTCTCTGAAACGGGATGTTTTTCAGGTTTAAATATTTCTCAATGATTAACGCTGTATTTTCCTCTTCTTTACTGAAAGAGGGCGTTTCGATCAATTCAATCAAAAAATTTCTGACTTCGTTATTTAAAATCTCCATTAATGTAAACTGATATTTGTTCCGGGGTTTTCGTTGGTAAAATAATTTTCCAGCGCGTCACTTTTAAGAATTCTTGCCTCATCCACACCGTGATACAGCGCTCGAAAAGCAGTCTGCAGTTTCGGAATCATTCCGTCGGCAATCTGTTTCGTTTCTTTCATGTGCGTAAAATCTGTTTTTGAAATGTCCATAATTACTGAATTTTCATCGGTAATATCTTTTAAAACTCCGTTTTTCTCAAAACAGTAAAGGAGATGCACTTTGTACTTATCCGACATTGCTTTTGCGATTTCCGCCGCCATTACATCAGCATTCGTATTTAAAAGCTCACCATCTTCGCTGATGCTGATGGAATTAACCACCGGAATTATATTTTGACTGATAAAATTTTCAAAAACCGTCTCATTCACCTTCACGATGTCGCCCACAAAACCGTAATTAATCACAGAAGCATCTCTTTTTTTCGAAACAATACAGTTCAGATCAGCTCCTGAAAGTCCTATTGCCAGGAGTTTTTCAGCTGATAATCCCGCGACGATATTTTTATTGATAAGACCCGCATAAACCATCGTGCAGAGTTCCAGAGTTTCCAAGGAAGTTATCCGTCTCCCTTCCACCATCTGTTGGGGAATGAAGAGTTTCTGCGCCAGTTCGGTGACTTTTTTTCCGCCGCCATGTACCAAAACCACCTTTTTTCCCGCCGTCGATATTGCTTTCAGACAGGCTTTAAGCGAATCTTTGCTGTTGATGGTTTCACCGCCGATTTTTATGACATATAAATCTTCCATTTTAAAAAGAATTTTCAAGGATTTTCTTGATGATTAACTGCGCGGAAAGCGTTCTGTTATTCGCCTGCTGATAAATCAGAGAATTCGCAGAATCTAGAACCGCGTCACTCATTTCCAGATTTCTGCGT
The DNA here is from genome assembly GCF_019195395.1 of Kaistella faecalis. NCBI lineage: Bacteria > Pseudomonadati > Bacteroidota > Flavobacteriia > Flavobacteriales > Weeksellaceae > Kaistella > Kaistella faecalis. Next base: position 2,400,192 of record NZ_CP078067.1, on the reverse strand, counting down.
ACCGGAAGACAGTGCATGAATTTTGTTTCAGGATTTGTTTTCAAAAATTCTTCACCTAAAAGCCAGTTTCCTTTCACTTCCGGCATCGCGCCGTAATCGTCATACGAAGACCAGTTTTTCACATACACAAAATCAGCGTCTTTCAAAGCTTCCTCCTGATTGTGATAAACCTTAGCATCGCCGGTAAAATCCTTGCTTAAATCGTAACCTTCAGGATTTGCAATGCAAAAATCCAAATCGGCAGCATTCATCCACTCAGCAAAAGAATTTCCAACCGCCTGTGGAAGCGCTTTGATGTGCGGCGCCCAGGAAAGAACGACTTTCGGTTTTTGTGGTTGAGTCCAGTTTTCACGGATGGTAATTAAATCGGCGAAACTCTGCAAAGGATGCCGGGTCGCAGATTCCAGAGAAATCACGGGAACGGTTGCATATTTGATGAAAGAATTCAGCACAAATTCGCTGTAATCTTCGTCACGGTCTTTCAAACCGGGAAAACATCTTAAACCAATCACGTCGCAATATTCGCTTAAAACTTTTGCGGCGTCTTTAATATGTTCAACGGTAGAACCATCCATCACGGCATTTTCTGCAAATTCCCAGTTCCAGGCATCCTGTCCGGCGTTAATGACCTGAACCTGCATTCCGAGGTTCATTCCTGCTTTCTGGCTGCTCATTCTGGTTCTTAAACTCGGGTTCAGAAAAACCAAACCGAGTGTTTTGTTTTTTCCTAAATCCCCGAAACCGTAAAGATTTTTTTTGAGTTCCAGAGCTTCCTGAACAAGCAATTCAGGATTTGATATATCGTTAACTGATGTGAAATTTTTCATTTTTAAATTGAATTTATGACTGATTTTAACGAAGAGATGAAATAATCAATTTCCGGATAAGAAATCGTAAGTGGTGGCAAAAGCCTCATGGTTAAAGGATTGGTTGCGCTTCCGACAAAAATTTTAAATTCTTCCCTTAATTTTTTGGAAACCTGAGACGCCGGAATCTCAAAATCAACTCCTATCAAAAGCCCTTTTCCACGAATTTCTTTGATCTGTGAAATTCCTTTTAATTTCTGAATTAAATATTCGCCTTTTTCAAAAGATTCCTTAATCAGATTTTCTTTCTCAATAATTTCCAAAACCGCAATGGCAGCAGCACAAGCCAAATGATTTCCGCCAAAAGTAGTTCCCAGCATTTTATGTTTTGCCGGAATTTTCGGAGAAACCAGAACGCCGCCGATCGGAAAACCGTTCGCCATTCCTTTTGCGGTCGTAATGATATCCGGTTTTACACCGAAATGCTGATGAGCAAAGAATTTTCCGCTCCGTGCATAACCCGACTGGATTTCATCAGAAATGAAGAAAACATTATTCTCAGCGCACAATTGCGAAATTTTATCCATTAATTCCTGAGTCGGAATCTGAATTCCGCCAATGCCCTGAATTCCTTCAATAATCACTCCAGCCAAATCCTGAAAATTTTCAAAAAACAGCTTTTCAAACTGCTCAACATTATTCCATTCACAAAAAACAAAATTGTCAGTTTCGTTTACTGGAGCGACAATCGAGGGATCATCGGTTGCTGCAACCACCGCAGAAGTTCTTCCGTGAAATGAATTTCTGAACGTGATAAATTTCTTTTTCCCAGAATTGAAAGATGCAATTTTCAGTGCATTTTCATTGGCTTCTGCCCCGGAATTACACAGGAAGAGGCTGTAATCTTCGTAGCCGGAAATTTTTCCAAGCTTTTCTGCCAGTTCTTCCTGAAGTTTATTGATCACAGAATTTGAATAAAATCCAATCTGATCCAACTGATTTTTAATTTTTTCCACATAATGCGGATGTGTGTGACCGACAGAAATCACCGCGTGACCGCCGTAAAAATCGAGGTATTCGGTTCCGTTTTCGTCCCAAAGTTTACAGTTTTCTGCCTTTACAATATTTACGGGCATCAACGGATATACATCAAATAATTTCATGACTAAAAAACGGAGGGTTTAAGGTTAAGTCCTGCCTTTTCATTAAAACCGAACATCAGATTCATATTTTGGATTGCCTGTCCAGATGCGCCTTTCAGGAGATTATCAATCGCGACGTGAACCGCAAGATTTTTTCCCACTTTCTCGATATAAATCAATGCTTTATTGGTATTCGCAACCTGTTTCATATCGATCGGGCTCGCAGAAACGAAGACAAATTTTGAATATTTGTACGCATATTTATAAATTTCCTCGATTTCGACCTGAGACAGGTCGCTTTCCATCATCAGTGAAACGAAAATTCCCCGTGTAAAATCGCCTCTCCAAGGAATAAAATTAATATCCGTTTTGGTATCAGAAATCAAGGAAATGCTTTTTTCAATTTCCGCGATATGCTGATGCGTAAAGGTTTTGTAAGGAGAAATATTATCGTTCCGCCAGTTGAAATTCAGTGACTGATGCAAAGCTTTTCCCGCTCCGGTTGAGCCCGTAATTCCCACACAATGGATTTTTTCAATTTTTTCCTGTTTCAAAATCGGAAGAATTCCCAGTTGAATCGCGGTTGCAAAACATCCGGGATTCGCGATGTATAAAGCCTTTGCGATTTTTTCTTTATTGAATTCTGAAAGCCCGTAAATGAATTTCTTTTCGTTCCATTCTTCATCAACACGAAAATCGTTCCCAAGATCGATAATTTTGGTTTCAGGAGCGATGCCTTTTTCGTTTTCGATGAGCCAGTTTTTGCTTTCACCATGCGGAAGACAGAGAAAAATGATATCTGCGGGTTGTGCTAAATTTTCAAATTTCAGATTGGTTTCTCCAACAAGATCTTTATGAACATCGGTAATAGAATAGCCCTGGAGACTTTGGCTCGTCACAAATGAAATCTCCACATTCGGGTGATACAGCAGAATTCTGATTAATTCACCCGCCGTAAAACCCGTTCCGCCTACAATTCCTGCTTTTATTTTTTCCATATTAATTCTTGTTGTTTACCTGATGATAAATGCTCAGCGCATTCGAATATATTTTTGAGAAACCTTTCACGTCAGATTCTGTCCAGGTTTTGTTCATTTCTCCGTAAGAACCGAAATCAGATGACATCAAATCGTTTGGAGATTCAATTCCAATCAAATTAAAATGATAAGGTTTCAATAAAATTTTAACTGTACCGTTTACGGTTTTCTGAGAACTTTCGAAAAGTGCTTCAAAATCTTTCATTACCGGATCGAGGACCAAACCATCGTGCAAATAATTTCCATAAGAAAGGCTGAGCTGATCCTTAATTAAAAGCTGATTTTTAGTCAGCGTATGTTTTTCCAACAAATGATGCGCTTTCAAAATTATTAATGGAGCAGCCGCTTCAAAACTTACTCGACCTTTAATTCCAATAATGGTGTCGCCAACGTGCGTGTCGCGGCCAATTCCGAAAGCCTGCGCAATTTCCTGGATTTTCTGGATCGCTTCGATCGGTTTTGAAAACTTTTCACCGTTTACAGCTTTAATTTCCCCTTTTTCGAAAGTGATGGACATTTCTTCGGGTTCTGTTTTTGAAATCTGTGTTGGATAAGCAGTTTCAGGAAGCGATAAATTGGAAGTCAGCGTTTCTTTTCCGCCTACCGAAGTTCCCCAAAGTCCTTTGTTGATGGAGTACTGAGATTTTTCAAAGTTGATTTCAAAACCGTTTTTCTTCAAAAATTCAATCTCTTCATTTCTGGAAAGTTTCAGATCACGGATTGGCGTAATGATTTCAACTTCCGGCAAAAGAATCTGGAAAATGCTGTCGAAACGAACCTGATCATTTCCGGCTCCCGTACTTCCGTGCGCGATGGCTTTTGCACCGATTTTTTTGGCATAATCAGCAATTGCAGTTGCCTGAAAAACTCTTTCAGAACTTACTGAAAGCGGATATGTATTATTTTTTAAAACATTCCCGAAGATTAAATATTTGATACATTTTTCGTAATAATTCTCCGCGTCATCGATCACATGGAAAGATTTTACGCCCAACTGATATGCGCGCTCCTCCGTTTTTTTAATTTCCTCTTCAGAAAATCCGCCGAGATTTACCATCACCGCATGCACTTCCAGCTGCTTTACTTTTGAAAGGTAAACGGCGCAAAAAGATGTATCGAGGCCGCCGCTATAAGCTAAAACTACTTTTTCCATAACATTGTCTTTATTTTTTTGAATTTTGAAAACAACTTCTGGTCATTTTCAGATTTGGTATTATTCTTAATTTCTGTTGCTGTGATTTCGTTCGGGTTGTAAAGCATTGCGGTACAAAGGCAGTTTTTGCGTTCTTTGCTCATCAGAATTTCATAGTTCACGCAGCTTTTGCAGCCGCTCCAGAAAACATCATCCTGCGTCAGTTCCGAGTAGGTTACGGGTTTATAACCGAGGTTGCTGTTGATTTTCATTACAGCTAATCCGGTCGTTAAACCAAAAAGTTTTGCGTTGGGATATTTTTCCCTGGAATAATTGAATATTACTTCTTTAATCATTCTTGCCAATCCTTCGTTCCTGAATTTTCGGGAAACGATTAACCCGGAATTTGCGACATAGGTTTTGTTACTCCAGGTTTCGATATAACAGAAACCCGCCCACTCGCCTTCCGGTGAAAAGGCCATCACGGCTTTACCTTCATTTATTTTCTCTTCAAGATATGAAGCTGTACGTTTTGCAATTCCGGTTCCGCGCTCTTTTGCGGATTCTTCGATTTCCTTTAGAATTGCCGGAACTGACATAAGGTCCTGATCTGTTGCAACTTTTACTGTAAATTTCGTATTCACTTGTACGTTTATCTAAATTAGGATGCAAAATTAGATATTATTAGTTAATTACAAAAACAATTTAGATTTATTTTTTAAATCTTTGCATAAAATATTTAATTTTATCTAAATACACTGCTTATTTTAGATATAAAATCTTTTCAGTTCAAAACACAAAAAAATCCCTCTCAAAAAATTGAAAGGGATTGAATCTGTTAAGTAATTGATTTAGAATTGCATTTCCGGAATCTCTCCTTCGATAATCAAATCTGCTTCAGTAGCTTTAATAATATCTTCCACGGAAACTCCGGGTGCACGCTCCAGAAGTCTGAAACCTTTCGGCGTAACATCCATCACCGCAAGTTCTGTGACTACCTTTTTCACGCAACCGACACCGGTTAACGGAAGTGTACATTTTTTAAGAATTTTGCTTTCGCCGGCTTTGTTTACATGCATCATCGCAACAATGATATTTTCCGCCGAAGCCACCAAATCCATCGCTCCTCCCATTCCTTTCACCATTTTTCCAGGAATTTTCCAGTTTGCGATGTCGCCGTTCTCGGAAACTTCCATTGCGCCGAGAATGGTGAGATCCACTTTTTTGCTTCGGATCATTCCAAAACTAAAAGCAGAATCGAAAAATGAAGCACCCGGCAGCGTTGTAATTGTCTGTTTTCCAGCATTAATCAAGTCCGGATCCTCTTCGCCCTCAAAAGGAAAAGGACCCATTCCGAGAACGCCGTTTTCACTTTGAAATTCCACGGAAATATCCTGAGGAACGTAGTTTGCTACTAAAGTCGGGATACCGATTCCGAGATTTACATAATAACGGTCTTTAACTTCCTTAGAAATTCGCTGTGCGATCTGTTCTTTTGTCAACATTATGCTTCTCTTTTTCGGGTTGTACGCTGCTCTATTCTTTTCTCGAATTTTTCGCCCTGAAAAATCCGCTGTACCATAATTCCGGGAATGTGAATCTGGTTCGGATCCAATTCACCCGGTTCTAGCAATTCTTCTACCTCAGCGATAGTAATTTTTCCGGCTCCGGCCATCGGCGCATTGAAATTCCGTGCTGTTCCTCTGAAAATTAAATTTCCTGCGTGATCACCTTTCCAGGCTTTTACAATGGCGAAATCTGCTTCATAAGCATATTCCAAAATATGCATTTTACCGTTGAATTCCTTAGTTTCTTTGCCCTCAGCAACCTCGGTTCCGTAGCCTGCAGGGGTATAAAATGCAGGAATTCCGTGCTGTGCAGCGCGGCATTTTTCCGCTAAAGTTCCCTGAGGCGTCAATTCTACCTCAAGTTCACCGGAAAGCATCTGTCTTTCGAATTCGGCATTTTCGCCAACGTAGGATGCGATCATTTTTTTGATCTGCTTCTTTTGAAGGAGCAAACCAAGTCCAAAATCATCAACTCCTGCATTATTTGAGATACAGGTAAGCCCGGAAATATTGCTTTCAACCAGCTCCGAAATTGAATTTTCGGGAATTCCTGACAAGCCGAAACCACCTACAATCAAAGTCATTCCATCGGTAATACCATTTATGGCTTCCTTGGCGTTTTTTACTCTTTTATCGATCATATTTACTGAATATTACTGTGCACTCCACCCTCCATCTAAAGTAAATACCGATCCGGAGACTGTTGTGGCGTTTTCTGCTGATAAAAATACGGCAATTTCTCCTAATTTATCCACCGGGACAAAACTTTTTACTGCTTGTTTCTTTAACATCACTTTTTCTACAACCTCATCTTCGCTCATCTGGTGGGTTTTGCCTCATCTTTAATCTGACTTGCCATAGCACACGGGCAGATTTATTTGACATTTTATCATGACATGAGCAATAGTGCACTATTTTTAAAATATTAATAATGAAAGATTTGCAGAATAGAAAAAATATAGTATTTTTGCAACCTGTTAATCAACCTCTGACGAAGGACGTGAATGTTGCTTAGCTTGACAAAAAATTTTTATTATAAAAATGGATTTAGTAAAGTACGTACAAGACAAGTACATCACAAAAAACGAATTCCCAGAATTCAAAGCCGGTGACACCATTACCGTGTATTACGAGATTAAAGAAGGCGCTAAAACAAGAACTCAGTTCTTCAAAGGAACTGTAATTCAGTTGAGAGGAACAGGCCTTACCAAAACATTTACCATTAGAAAAATGAGTGGTGATGTGGGTGTAGAAAGAGTTTTCCCAATTAATTTACCAGCACTTCAGAAAATTGAAGTAGACAGAAGAGGTAAAGTTAAAAGAGCGAGAATTTACTATTTCCGTAACCTTAGAGGTAAAAAAGCGAGAATTAAAGACGCTGCTTACAAAAAGTAATTCAGACAACAATAATAAGAAAGCCCATCAGATTTATCTGGTGGGTTTTTTATTTGCTAATTTGTCTTATAAGATTTGCATGTCGCGAATTATTAAGATTTAAACATCATTATTATTAATAAAAAACCGTCTTACCAAAAAGCAAGACGGTTGATAAAAAAGAAATTATTAATTATTTTCTGATCATGAGTTTAGATGAATAATTTACTCCTAAACCTGACACTTTCACCACGTAAACTCCGTTTACTAGAGCTTGTGTATTTACAGCATCACTACCTGAAATCTTCTGGCTGGAAACTAATTTTCCTGTAGCATCGAAAATCTCAACATTCAATTTACCTAAAGTGTTGTGTGCAGACTTCAGGAAGAATTCGTTCTTCGCCGGATTTGGATAAATGCTTAATGCCTTACCTCCATTTACATCGCTGGTCGCAAGTACGCATTCTGCAGGAACCTCAAAGCTTTCTACCTGATCGTTGATATTTGTTTTTGCTCCCGCAGATGCATTTACACCCAAACCTCTTCTTGCGAAGACATCCCAAATCATACATTTATCGGCACCACCGGTGGTTGCTAAGTCTGCAGCCAAAATAGCATCTCTGCCGCTCACAAAAGTTGGGCTACATTCCTGAAGCTTCAAGCCGTCGGTTACAAGCTGCAGAACTTTTGTACTTCCATTCGCAGTATTCGCCATAACGTCTGCTGAATAACCATATTTCTCAACGTATTTCCAATGCAGATCCCACAGCATTGAGGCCCAAATGAAACCTATCGAGTGTACATTCGGTACAAGCTGGCCGCTTGTATTGGTATATTCCATTCCGTTGGTATCGCCATATGCGTAGTTATTGATTCCAAAATCCGGTGAATATTGTGCAGGTCTGATTCCCAGGCCATTTACATCTTCGGTGATGGCGTAAGTTCCAATACCTCTTGGCACGGAAGCATTATCGTTAGGTCTGTTGGTGAGCATCAAAGCGAAAAAATCGGACCAACCTTCTCCCATTTGCTCCTTCGAGCTTGATGAAGACAGGCATGAATATCCGTTTCCGGTGTTTCTGTTAGAGATTCCGTGGCCATATTCGTGAATTACGATTCCGTTATCGAAACTTCCGTCTCTGATTTTTTGTGTTGTTGGGTCGTATTTCAAGGTTATATTTACAGTTTTTGTGGCCAGTAGATTTTTCATGTAAACTCCTTCTGAATTTTCAATCAATACTGAAGGAATGGTAATTGTAGCATCGACACCTGCCATTCCCGCTGTAGGAGTAGAAGTTGGCAAACTGTAAATAATTGCTGCTACTGCTCCAGCGTTCTGTGCATTTTTCACCTTAACTACGAAATCACAAGAACCTCTTTCAATCAATCCAATAAGTCCGGTTAAGGATCCTGCAGGAAGTGCGGTACATGCATCAAGAACCGGCGACAATTTTACATCAGCTGTAACTCCCGTTGGAGTAAGGGCAGGACCGAAAGTGGTCGAAATATAATTTTGAACTTCTCTCCCAACTGCTTCGGGAGGGGAATTATAAAAAACACGCTCCAGAACGGAAGGATTCCAAAGGTACATCTGCATTCTTGGTCTGGAACCATCGATAGGTGTTGCGAAATTTGCATTATCGGTACCGCCACCATCCTGTGACTCTGCCTGAACATAATCATTTTGTGCTCCACCTTTACCATAGTTCCATGCCTGGAAATTTCTAGCAGTTTCTGTAAATCCTAAACGGTAAAAAATATCGTGAATCTTATTATTGACATAAAATAAATTAGTGGTGGAAGCATTCAGGTTTCCTGGTGTATTATTGACAATGAAAGGAAAATCAAAAACCCTACCTGCTCCTCCTTCCGCATATGACCCGGGAGAATTGGTGTTGTTTTTATCATCATACGCCATTACGTTATTCCCTCTTGTAGTAGTGAAGGTACCTGCGTAAGTTCCGCCAGGAATTGTATGCCATCCTTCCGGAGAAGCATCGGCTAACCATGGATTTGAAACCAGAGATCTGCCACCGTGGCTAGGGCTTTCAATAGGCAATGCGAATACTCTGTAGCTTGCATCTAACGGCGCCATTGCGGCATCTGCTTTTGCGCTTTGAGCGAAATCGCTTGAAAATCCTTCAGGGGTATGCGCTGCATAATCATGGTTATAGGCATCATGATTGAAAGTACAGGAAAGTGTTAAGTTAACTTTGCTGAGAATTTCTCCCGTTCGGGCATCTGCAAGAATATCCCAGTAGTTGGAGGTCCCTTTTTCTTCGAAAATATATTCGTGACACAATCTTAAATCATTATTTTCTGTCTGAAAATAAATCAAACGACTTTTTACGAATGGAGTATCAAGATCAGCATCTTTAATACCGATTACCTGGTAACTTGTACTGTTTTTTAAACCCAGGGACTGAGCGACATTTGCAAAAACAGATTTGCTGCTGCCGGCTTCAGTGGGCTGGCTTGCATTGGCATAGTTTTTTGCAAAACTGTCATTAAAAAAACTGATTTTCTGGTCTTTTACCAACGCCGTGCCTACTGCATTATAGACGGGAATGCCTTGGTAAGACTGTTGGATTTTTACGACATCAGACTTCATAGATTTCGAAAAATCCTGATTGATGATCTCGAAATTTTTAAGATCGGCTTTCACGAATGTACTCTTTGCAGAAAGGTGATTCTGGATGAGTGACTTAAAGTCCTGCGCACCCGCACTTCCGAAAGAAAACATCAAAAATACCGCGGCAATTTTAAAGGGTAAATTTCTATTTTTCATATATTTTCATTAATTGGCTTCGAAAATATAAAAAAAATCAATATGTTTTACATTTTTTTCATAAAAAAACGCCTCCGGTTGCGGAGACGTTATTTATTAAGATTTAGAAAGGATTAGTTACCACCTTCCATTTTCTTTTTCAATTCTGCTAATACATCTAAATCACCTAGAGTTGATTTTTCTTCGTTGCTTGAAGAACCCATCGGTTTGTTAGATGAAGAAGATTCTCTCACGTTTTTCTTTTCCTCATCTCTGAAGATTCCTGTGTGAGATACTACTACTCTCTTGAATTCTTTGTTGAATTCGATTACTTTGAACTGTGCATCTTCGCCTTTCTTGATTTTAGAACCGTCTTCTTTTTCTAATAATCTTGATGGGCAGAAAGCTTCAACTTCAGCGTCTTCGAACTGAACCTGTGCTCCTTTATCGAAAACTTCAGTAGCTTTTCCTGCGTGTACAGTACCTTCAGCATATTTAGTTTCGAATTTATCCCAAGGATTTTCAAGAAGTTGTTTGTGACCTAAAGAAAGTCTTCTTGCAGCAGTATCCAATTCTAGAACGATTACGTCTAATTTATCGCCAACCGCACAGAATTCTGATGGGTGCTTGATTTTCTTAGTCCAAGAAAGATCAGAGATGTAGATCAAGCCGTCGATACCTTCTTCCAATTCTACAAACACACCGAAATTAGTAAAGTTTCTTACTGTTCCAACGTGCTTAGAACCTACAGGATATTTAGTTTCGATATTTGACCAAGGATCCTGGCTAAGCTGTTTCATCCCTAAAGAGATTTTTCTGTCTTCTCTGTCAAGTGTTAAAACTTCTGCTTCTACCTCGTCACCTACTTTTACGAAATCTCCTGCACTTCTTAAATGAGTAGACCAAGACATTTCAGAAACGTGAATTAATCCTTCTACACCTGGAGCAACCTCAACGAATGCACCATAATCAGCAAGAACTACTACTTTTCCTTTTACTCTGTCTCCTACTTTCATATCAGCAGAAAGAGCATCCCAAGGATGAGCTTCCAATTGCTTCATACCTAACTGGATTCTTGTTTTCTCGTCATCGAAATCAAGGATTACCACTTTTACAGTTTCGCCGTCTGAAAGGATTTCCGATGGGTGGTTAACTCTAGACCAGGAAAGGTCGGTAATATGGATTAATCCATCAACACCACCTAAGTCTACGAATACCCCGTAAGAAGTAATATTTTTAACAGTTCCTTCAAGAACCTGTCCTTTTTCTAACTGACCGATGATTTCTCTCTTCTGACCTTCAAGATCTGCTTCGATAAGCGCTTTGTGAGATACAACAACGTTTTTGAATTCAGGGTTGATTTTCACAACTTTGAATTCCATTGTTTTACCTACGAACTGATCGTAATCTTTAATAGGCTTAACATCGATTTGAGAACCTGGTAAGAATGCTTCAATACCGTGAACGTCTACGATCATACCACCTTTAGTTCTTGATTTAACGAAACCGTTAACGATTTCTCCAGTTTCGTGAAGTTCGTTTACTCTGTCCCAAGCCTTAAGTGTTCTTGCTTTTTTATGAGAAAGCTGTAACTGTCCAGATTTGTCTTCTCTTCTGTCCACCATTACTTCCACTTCATCACCTACAGCAAGACCTTGGTTGTAACGGAATTCGTTTAGAGAAATAACCCCTTCAGATTTGAAGTTGATGTCAACAATCGCTTCTTTGTCGGTAAGTCTTACAACTTTTCCTACAAGTACGTCGTTATCCTGAAGGTTGTTAAGAGAGCCATTGTAGATTTCCTCTAAATCGCTTTTCTCTTTTCTTGCATCAGCATCTAATCCTGATTCGAAAGAATCCCAATCAAACTGTTCTGGTGCTACGTTTTGGTTCAATAAAACCTCTGCTGAATTTGTCTCTTTTGACATTTTCTAAAAATTTTGTATTCCTTCTTTTTCACTGCTTGGCTAAATGTGGTTCGTGAAAAATACGGAAGATGTTAGTTTTGAATATTTTAACTCAGCCAAATGCTCCCACAAAAAGTGGTGCAAAATTAAGAAATTATTTGATAATCACAATACTTACAGCGACTAAAATTGATAATATTAGGTCTGCATTTTTTAACAATGCGCAATTCTTTTACCTTTGCAAAATGAATTTAGAATCAATCTATCAAAAACTGCAGATTCAGGATATGAATCAAATGCAGAAATCTACCTATACCGCGACTGAAAACGAGAACGATGTTATCCTCCTGTCTCCCACTGGATCAGGGAAAACATTGGCTTTCCTCTTTCCCGTTCTTAGAAATCTACGCAGCGATGTGTCCGGAATTCAGGCCATGATTTTAGTTCCCGCCCGGGAGCTTGCTTTGCAGATTGAGCAGGTTTTTAAAGCTATGGGAACCGATTTTAAAATCTCCATTTGCTACGGCGGACACGATAAAAAGATTGAAATCAATAATTTCAGAGAAGCACCTGCCCTATTAATTGGCACGCCGGGAAGAATTGCTTACCATTTAAGGAATAATAATTTCGATTCCTCCACCATTAAAACTTTGGTTTTAGACGAATTCGACAAAGCGCTTGAACTGGGCTTTGAAGAAGACATGAATTTCATTATTGAGCAATTAGAAAACTGCTCGCAGCGAATCCTCACTTCCGCCACCGCGATGGATAAAATCCCATATTTTGTCGGATTACAGAATGAAAAAATAATTAATTTCCTCAACATTCACGATTCCAAACCGGATATCCAGCTGAAAAAAGTGATGACAACTTCTGAAGAAAAGCTAGATACTTTATTTCACCTAATCTGTAAAATCGGAAACAAAAGAACACTGATATTCTGTAATCACCGTGACGCTGTGGACCGGATTTCCGAACTTCTAAGAGAAAAAGGTATCGACCGCGAAACCTTCCACGGTGGAATGGAACAGGACGAAAGAGAACGCTCGCTGCTGAAATTCAGAAATGACTCCGCAAGAATTTTGATCACTACCGATTTAGCTTCCCGAGGACTGGATGTTCCGGAAGTTGAATCCATTGTTCATTACCAGTTACCGCCAAAAGAAGATGCTTTTATCCACAGAAACGGCCGAACCGCAAGAATGAATGCGAAAGGTTTTGCCTATTTAATAATGACTGAGGATGAAAACTTCCCTTTTATCAAAAATAATACGCCAGAAGAAAACGTTTCAGAAAGCAACAGAGTTCCGGGAAAGACACCTTTCCAGACCGTTTACATCAGCGCCGGAAAAAAAGACAAGGTCAACAAAGTGGATATCGTAGGTTATCTCATCAAAAAAGGAGAACTTGAAAAAGGCGATATCGGCTTGATTGAAGTAAAAGACACGACGTCTTACGTTGCAGTTGACCGTAAAAAAGTAAAAGATTTACTGAAAAAATTGGCAAACGAAAAGTTAAAGGGCAAAAAAGTAAAAATGGAAGTCGCATATTAACATTCTATCGCGAAAATTTTTAACTTTACACGAGACATTTCCTTTTCTTATGAAACTCAACTTACCTGACAAACTTTATTATTCAATTGGCGAAGTAGCCAAAGCTTTCAATGTAAACGCTTCATTGATAAGATATTGGGAGCAGGAATTTCCCATCATCAAACCTAAAAAGAACAAAAAAGGAAACCGTTATTTTACTCCTGAAGACCTGAAAAACCTCCAGATTATTTATCATTTGGTTAAGGAAAAAGGTTACACGCTGGACGGCGCCAGGATAGCGCTCACAACCAATTCAAAAATTTCCGAGACGATCAGCATGATCGACCGACTGGAGTTTGTTAAAGCAGAACTTCAGAAACTCAAAGACTCGCTGGTTGACAAACCTGTAGAATAAAAAAGGGTGATTTCCTCATCTATTAAATAGTGATTTCATTATAACAGATAGGTGTTTTTCCCATCATTAAAGGGGTGTTTTCATCGTTCCAAAAGGGTGTTTTCGCTGTAACTCTTTGGTAATATTCATTTTATGTTTGCATAAAAGAATCTACCATGCGTTTACCTCTACAAATTTCGGCAGCAAAAAATTATTTTTTCGGCCTGGCCACCTCCGGTGCAATAATGATGGGTGGGCTATTTTATTTCAATCCGGATGATCAAGATCCTGATGTTCCGAATTCTTTGGAAACTGTAAAATATTCAGAACCCGAGAAGAGGATCCTTAATGAGTTCGATCCAAATGCGTTAACAGATAATGAATGGAAAAATTTAGGATTCTCAGAAAGACAGGTCGCTACAATCCTGAAATACAAAAATGTTGTGGGCGGCAAATTCACGTCAAAAGAACAACTGAAAAAATGTTACTCTATTTCTGAGGAAAAATTTGCGGAACTTGAACCCTATATTTTACTTCCCGAAAAATCTTCTTCAACCTCATATAGAGGGTTTAAAAGTTATCCTTCGCAAAATGGAGGTAATTACCAATACAAAACTTTTGAGAAAAAGACGCTGAAAATTCCCGGGAAATTTAATCCCGATCACTTTAGTACATACGATTTTGTGAAAATGGGTTTCACGGAGAATCAGGCTAATTCTATTATTAAATACAGAAATTATCTTGGCGGTAGTTTCATCAGTAAAGAAAAATTTAAAGACTGCTTTATCATCAGCGAAGAAAATTACCGGAAAATGGAACCTTATCTTTTGCTTCCCCAGAAAACACCGGAAAACTTTGAGGTGAAAAACAGTTATGCCACAAAAAAAGCTGACAAGCCGAATTTTTCTTATGAAAGTTTTGATCCTAATCTAACGGACCTTGAGGGCTGGAGAAAACTTGGATTCTCCGAAAAACAGGCGCAGGTCATCATCAATTACAGAGACCGAAACTTGAAAGGCAGTTTTAAAAATCTTGAAGACATTGCAAGATGCTTTGTAATTTCAGAAGAAAAATTTGAAGAAATGAAACCTTTCATCGTATTAAATCCTGAAAATTTTAAAACGACATCGACGTTTAAGAATTCAAATTCTGTAGCTGCCAAAACTGCTGATCCGGATATAAAAACAGACTTTTCGAAAATCGATGTTAACCAGATTACGTTTAACCAGCTTCTGGAATTTGGTTTTGATGAAAAAAGTGCCGCCATGATGCTGAGCTACCGCAAAAAGCTCGGTGGATTTGCTAACAGACAACAGATTGTTGACACTTATGATATTGATAAGAATCTAGCCCAAAAACTCATTGAAACTGCCCATCTAGATGTTTCTAAAATAGCCAAGTACACTTTGGCTGATGCGCCGGAAGAATGGCTGAAAACTCATCCGTATTTCAAATATTCTGCGGATAAAATTATTTACCACAGAATTACTGTTCGCGATGACAAAAAGATTTGGAAACTTCTGAAGACAAAACCGGAATACGAAGCAAGAATGAGATTGTACCTAAGATAGTTCGCAAAGAATTACAAAAAAACTCCTCAAAAATAATGAGGAGTTTTAATATAACTTATTGATAATATTATTGTTTGATGAATTTCAAAGTGAACTCATCAATTTTCAAAAGGTATACACCAGATTTCAAATCTCCAACATCCAGAGCGTTGGTGTTTTTGAATGGCTGATTTTTCACTTTCAAAAGTTTTCCAGATAAATCTATCACCGAAATCTGCTTCACGTTCTGAAGTTGACTTCCTTTAATATACAACGTGCTTCCAACAACAGGATTCGGGTAAACTGAATATGGTGCTAAACTATTGGCGTTCACAGAATTGGTGGCTAAACTTCCCAGATCTTCACAATAATCAGTCGGCTTAATTTGCCATTCAGACAGCGTAAAAGTTGAATTAGGCTGATTTACCGCTGCAGACCTGTATAGGGAAACATCCCCTAGCGTTTCATAATTATTAAGATTTGAGGTACCAATTGCATCTACTGTGGTAGAAGCGTATCTAAGTTCGAGATATTGACTTCCGGAGTAAGTTAGCTGGGGAGCAGCAGTTACAAATCTTGCCTCCTCATTAGTAATAC
Source organism: Kaistella faecalis (assembly GCF_019195395.1). Classification (NCBI taxonomy): domain Bacteria; kingdom Pseudomonadati; phylum Bacteroidota; class Flavobacteriia; order Flavobacteriales; family Weeksellaceae; genus Kaistella; species Kaistella faecalis. The sequence continues at coordinate 2,384,386 of NZ_CP078067.1, read as the reverse complement.
AGCTGAAATTAGCGTTAGGATTCAGTACCACAAAGGTTTCGTTATCCTGCACCATTCCTTCCAGTTCATAAGGATCAGGAAAATAGTAGTTACCTGCGCTACTGTTATAAAACTGAACGCTAAGCCTGTATTTATTTAAATTAACCGGATGACCGGTTTTATTGGTAATTTCTATCGCCTTATTATTTAAGTTTCCCTCCAGATATTTGGTAATCATTAAATCTTTAGCATAGATATCATTTGCCAGTGTTGTAACAGTAATCAGATTACTGTGCGGAGATTCCAGATACCCGTTATCATAAGCCTTTACTGTAAAATTATACGGCGCTGATGGCTCCAGATGATCAATTGTAATGCTTGTGTTTTTTGTAGTGGCAACTAAAACACTGTTCTGATATATCTTATAACCAAGCAAATCACTATCGGCCGGTGCTGACCATGATAAATTCACAAAATAAGCACTGGTTTGCTGAACATTTAAATTTACTGGTGCCTGAGGAGCGCTGCCATCTGGTGTCTGCGTCCAAATTACATTTACCCATTCGGGGTGATCAATAAACGGATTGCGGTTTTTCTGTATCGAGTAAACAGCATTATTTCTGTCGATTTCTTTCTGTGAAACCGGATCCTGGTTATGCCATTGCAGAAGCAGGTTAATATACCAGTTTTCAAAAGCTTTCTCCTCGGTACCATCAAGTGGGCTTCTGTCGTTTGCCGCTGAAGTACCGTTAAAATAATTAAACGAGCTTAACTTCCCTTCATATCTTACCGAAAAGTAAAGAAGGCTTCTTGCGACATCTCCTTTGAATTCATCAATCGGCTCATATACTCTTCCCGTATATCCCGATCCCGGCGTACCGTTATTGCTTATTTTGGATCCGTTTGTAAATGTGTAATGGTTTGTACTGCCTGCTTTACCATAAGGATAATTGCTCCGTAGCTGATTAATTCTTGCATCCGTAGGAATCACATAAAACATATCAGAATACATCGGGTAATTACTGTTGAATGTACTTTGGGGCATCATATGCTCTCTGTTCCATCCCTGCCCTTCAGCGTTTGCGGAGCCAATAATGTTAGCTGTCGTATATTCATAGGAATCAGGACCATCTGGTATTTCCGAATAAATATCCAGAAGGATGGTGGTATTACTTGCGGTGTGGTCGTAATAGCGGTCTAAATCGGTTTGATTATAAAATGCAGTTAAATCCCCATAGTGCCAATTGATGTTTTTAGCCGAGATAATTTCGTGCAGTTTTGTCTTAAGAGCGTAACCGCTGAGTGCGGAAGCTCCGTCATAATAGCCCGCAGGAATCTGAGCAAAACTTAAAACAGGTATAAAGGCAGACAGAAATAAAAGTCTTTTCATAGATATTATATTAAAGAGTGCTAATTTACGGATTTAACTTGCGTGAAATGAGGAATTAAAGGTAATTTAAAAAATATATTTTCAGACTAAATCATTTTAATTATCTTTGAAAACAAATACTATATATGAATACTGAGACTTTGCACAACCTTAATATGATTGCAGAAACTGCTAAGGAATTCGCAGAAAAAAATATCCGCCCGAACATTATGGACTGGGACGAAAGCCAGACTTTTCCGGTAGAACTTTTCCACAGAATGGGCGAAATGGGCTTTATGGGAATTGTGATTCCAGAAGAATATGGCGGTTCCGGAATGGGGTATCATGAATATGTAACTATTTTAGATGAAATCTCTCAGGTAGACCCTTCAATAGGTCTTTCGCTTGCAGCTCACAACTCACTTTGCACAAATCATATTTATGAATTCGGAAACGAAGAGCAGCGCCACAAATGGCTTCCGCAGCTTGCATCTGGTAAAGTAATCGGTGCATGGGGATTAACTGAACACAATACAGGATCCGATTCCGGCGGAATGAGTACCACCGCGGTTAAAGACGGTGACGAATGGGTTTTAAACGGTGCAAAAAACTTTATCACCCACGCTATCTCCGGAGATATTGCTGTAGTAATGACCAGAACCGGTGAGAAAGGTGCGAAAAATAATTCAACAGCATTTGTTTTAGAAAAAGGAATGCCCGGTTTTTCCTCAGGAAAAAAAGAAAATAAATTAGGAATGCGTGCTTCTGAAACCGCAGAATTAATTTTCGATAATGTGAGAGTTCCTGATGCAAACAGATTGGGCGAAGTTGGTTCAGGTTTTAAACAGGCCATGAAAATTTTAGATGGCGGAAGAATCTCGATTGCAGCACTGAGTTTAGGAATTGCACGTGGAGCTTACAAAGCCGCATTAAAATATTCACTGGAAAGACACCAGTTCGGGAAAGCGATTAACCAGTTTCAGGCAATTAATTTCATGCTCGCAGATATGGCGACAGAAATTGACGCTTCCGAACTGCTTATACAGCGTGCTGCAACGCTAAAAAACGCTAAAAAACCGATGACTAAAGAAGGAGCGATGGCAAAACTTTATTCATCTGAAGCCTGCGTAAGAATCGCAAATAACGGTGTGCAGATTTTTGGAGGTTATGGTTACACCAAAGATTTCCCGGCGGAGAAGTTTTACAGAGATGCAAAACTATGTACAATTGGCGAAGGAACTTCAGAAATTCAGAAATTGGTAATCGGAAGAGAAATTTCTAAATAATTATCAGGTACAAAATTTTAAAAAGCATCCGTTTTGGATGCTTTTTTCTTTGAAGACTCGCGCGACCCCAAATTCCGTAAGAGTTTTGAAATTTTAATTTTTATATTTGTTCAAATTAAACAGTAATGAATAAAATCGATGCACTGAACCAGGTTGCAGAATTTCACAAAACCTTTAATGCTCCTGTTTTAGATCAGCCGCAAATTCCTTCAAAGGAACGCTGTGAGTTAAGAATTTCTCTGCTGCAGGAAGAATTAAATGAGTTAAAAGAAGCCATTGCCGACAACAATATTGTAGAAATCGCTGACGCACTTTGTGATCTGCAGTATGTTTTGAGTGGTGCTGTTTTAGAATTCGGTTTAGGTGAAAAGTTTGTCGAACTGTTTAACGAAGTTCAGCGCTCTAACATGTCCAAAGCCTGTGCAAATCAGCAGGAAGCCGATGAAACTATTGCATTTTACCAGGCTAAAGGCGAAGAAGCATTCTCAGAAGCATCTGGAGACAAAATCAATGTTCACCGGAAATCTGATTATAAAGTACTTAAAAACAAATACTACTCTCCCGCCAATCTTAAATCCATTTTAGAACAGAATTAAAGCCTTTGAATCAAAATTCCTAATTTCATTATGAATAAATTAACCAAAACCATATTCCTTTCCGCTGCATTTCTTTTGACAATGCAATCCTGCGAAGCGCAGAAAATAGTTGTAAACCGCGAAGTTGAAACGACCAATGACGGAAAAATGCTCCTTGGACATCAGACGAAAGATCAGCTCCTAAAATCGCCATACAGCGACTGGTACATAAAAGAGCACGACGAATACACCATTGACAAGAAAACGATAGAAGAACTTAAAAAAGAAAAGCTGAGCTCATACAATTTAATCGTAGCATTGGGAACATGGTGTGGCGACAGTCATCGTGAAGTTCCAAGATTAATGAAGATTCTGGAAAGCCTTAATTACCCCGAACAAAAACTTACACTTATTGCTGTAAACCGGAAAAAAGAAGCTCCGGGAGGCGAAGAAGGAATATATAACATTCAGCGCGTTCCTACTATTATTGTACAGAAATATGGCAAAGAAATTGGTAGAATCATCGAGAGTCCGGCTACAGGTTATCTGGAAAGAGATTTACTAGAAATCATACAGAAAGACAACACTTCACTTAAAGATTTATTAAAGTAATTGAAAACGAACCAAAAAATCCTGCCTTTTATATTAGGTGCAGCATTAGTGCTGTTCATCGTATTAATCTGGAACGCAGTTACAAAAAAAACGGAAGATAAAGTTCAGAACGATTTCTACATTATTACCAACCAGATCCGAAAAATGAATAAAATGGTAGTAATGGAGCAGGATTTCTCGAGCATGCAGAAAACCAAAATCACGTCAGAACTTCTTGGCGGGATGCTTCCCAATATCGAAAAAGAGCTTATCACCTTCACCAAAACAAATGCGCAGGTTACCTATGATCTGAACAAAATGAAACTGGAAGTTGATTCGGCTAACAAAAAACTCATCATCAAAGAACTTCCCAATGCTGAAATACGGATTATCCCCAGTGTTGAAATTCAGTCGATGGATGATTCTTTTATCGACCGTTTTACCCAGAAAGACCTGCAGAAAATTACAAAATCTGCAAAAGACAATGTTTATAAAACTGTGAACCAAAACCGCCTCCGCGATGAAGGCAGAAAACAGCTTCTGGAAAATCTTGATAATATATTTGTTTTGGCAAAGGCTTTGAATTATAAAATCGAAGACCAAACCGGTCAAATCGATACTTCAAAATTCTAAAAGCAAATATTATGGAAAAAGATAAAGCCAAAACAAAACAGGCAGAAATAAAAAAGCAAAATCAGGATCTTCCTAACATTCCCGCCTCTTCAGAAAAGATAACATCCGGAGAAACCGCAGAAAAGGAAATCAAGCACACCTCTAAACTCCATAAAGACGGTAAAACAGATAATAATGATAAAAGCGAAAATTAATTTTCGCTTTTATTTTTGCTTGTCTTAACTACTTTGTTAATAAAAGTTAAGCGCAGTTACAACGCTCTATATATTATGTTAAATAGTTTTAAAGTTTTTACACCAAACGTATTATGTCACAGTTTTTGATTCCAACATTTTACCAAATCACAACTATTAACATTAAAAATTTGAATTATGCCTTACACCATCGTGGGAATGTTCCCAACCAACGAAGCAGCCGACCAGGCATCAGACAGACTCGATAATGCCGGATTCGAAAAAGAAGATTACAAAGTCTCCCGCTACTCAACTACCGGAAATTACGATCCGGAATTCGGGTATGATTACGAAGAAGACGAAAAAACGAGTGGATTCTGGAACTGGCTTTTCAGTGATGATGATACCACCAAAAACAAATACAGTTATGCTGCAACCAAAAGCAATCTGGTAACGGTATATACCGATGATGCTGAACGTGCAGAGAAAGCCCGTGATATCATGAACGAACAGGGAGCCTTAGATGTAAATGATTTTACAAAAGACCGATATTCAGGAGAATCTGATTCTGCACATCATTTATCTTCCGATGAGCGCGCAAGAATCATCAATAAAGCGAAAAATAATCTTTATATGACAGATGACAACAGAAATTACAGTTTCCGAAACCGGGGCATGTCCAATGATATGGATTCTCTCGGGAGTCGCGACACTTTTTAAATACAACGTTTCATAATTTTGCAGTCCGGTTTCAACATTTGTTGGAGCCGGATTTTTTATGAGCAACAAATAATATCTTCTTTTATAAATCCCACCCGCTTTCCACTTCAATCTTTTTTTGCTGCGCAAAAAAAGGATTTCCGTTACAATCGGGGCTAGAATCCAATTTTAGTTTTTTTCCACAGTTCTTTTGTATACCGTCAAAAAACATTCAGAATTATAAAACCACAGAAATAAAAATTCACAGAAAATCCGTACTTTTGCATCTTAAATTTGTAGTTCACAATGGTAAAAATCACTCTTCCCGACGGAAGCATCAGAGAATTTGAAAGCGCAGTAAGCGCCTTGGAAGTAGCAAAATCAATCAGCGAAGGTTTGGCAAGAAACACCATTTCCGCTGTAGTAAACGGAAACCAGGTTGAAATTACCACGCCAATAACCACAGATTCTACCCTTCAGCTTCTCACCTGGAATGATGATTTGGGGAAAAAAGCATTCTGGCACTCCTCTGCTCACCTGTTGGCTCAGGCGATTATGGAATTTTACCCCAACGCAAAATTAACCATTGGCCCGGCAATCGACAGCGGATTTTATTACGATGTAGACTTCGGCGACGAAAGCCTTTCTGAAAAAGATTTCGAGAAAATCGAAAAGAAAATGCTCGAGAACGCAAAAAAAGATGCAACTTTCAGCCTCTATTCGGTCTCAAAAGCCGACGCTTTGAAAGAATATGCTGACAATCCCTATAAAACCGAACTCATTACTAACCTGAATGATGGTGAGATTACTTTCTGTACTCACGATAATTTTACAGATTTATGCCGTGGTGGACATATTCCGGCGACCGGAATCGTAAAAGCAGTAAAGATCTTAAACGCTGCAGGTGCTTACTGGAGAGGCGATGAGAAAAACAAACAACTTACCAGAGTTTACGGAATTTCTTTCCCGAAACAGAAAGAATTAACCGAATATTTAGAAAGACTCGAAGAAGCAAAACGACGCGATCACAGAAAACTGGGGAAAGAACTAGGAATTTTTGCCTTCTCGGAAAAAGTGGGAGCCGGATTACCGCTTTGGTTACCAAAAGGAACCGCGCTCAGAAAAAAACTCGAAAACTTTTTATCGGAAGCACAGAAAAAATCTGGGTACGAATTCGTAATGACTCCTCATATCGGTGCGAAAGAACTATATGTGACTTCAGGACACTGGGATAAATATGGTGCCGACAGTTTTCAGCCCATCAAAACACCAAATGAAGGGGAAGAATTTATGTTAAAACCAATGAACTGCCCGCATCACTGCGAAATCTACAAAGTTGGGCAATGGTCTTACAAAGATCTGCCAAAGCGTTTTGCAGAATTCGGAACCGTTTACAGATACGAACAATCCGGGGAACTGCACGGTTTAACAAGAGTTCGCGGATTTACTCAGGACGATGCGCACCTTTTCTGTACTCCGGATCAGCTTTTGGCTGAATTCGAAAATGTAATTGATTTGACACTGTATGTTTTCAAATCTTTAGGATTTGAAGATTTTGTTACCCAGATTTCTTTACGAGATCCCGATAATAAAGAAAAATATATCGGTTCTGATGAGAACTGGAAAAAAGCTGAGGATGCCATCATTCAGGCAGCCGAGAAAAAAGGTCTTAAAACACGAGTTGAATATGGCGAAGCTGCATTCTACGGTCCTAAATTAGATTTCATGGTGAAAGATGCGCTGGGCAGAAGCTGGCAGTTGGGAACCATTCAGGTAGATTATAATTTACCTGAAAGATTTGATTTATGGTACACCGGAAGCGATAACGAAAAACACAGACCGGTGATGATTCACCGTGCACCGTTCGGTTCTATGGAAAGATTCATCGCCATCTTATTGGAAAACACAGCCGGAGATTTTCCGCTTTGGCTCGCTCCGCATCAGTTTACGATTTTGCCCATCAGTGAAAAATATGTGGATTATGCAAAAAAAGTTTCACAATTGCTGGAAAATCACGATATTTGCGGCTTGATTGACGACAGAAATGAGAAAACGGGCAAGAAAATCCGCGATGCTGAGTTGAAAAAACTACCATTCATGCTGGTTGTAGGTGAGAATGAGGAACTTAACAATACGATTTCTGTTAGAAGAAGAGGTGAAGGAGATTTAGGCGCAATGAGCATTGAGGATTTCATTTCTTACTTCAAAAAAGAATCAAAAATTTAAAATTAACTTTAAAATTTAACACCATAGCACAGAAATTCAATTACCGAGGTAGAGGCCCACAGCGGCGCGTACAGGAAGATTTGCACCAGATCAATGAAAAGATCCGTGCTAAAGAAGTACGTTTGGTCGGTGATAACGTAGAGCCGGGAGTTTATCCTTTAGCGAAAGCATTAGAAATTGCCAAAGACCAGGAACTGGATTTGGTGGTGATTTCCGACAAAGCTGAGCCCTATATTTCCAGGATTCTGGATTATAAAAAATTCCTTTACGAGCAGAAAAAAAAGACTAAAGAATTAAAGGCCAAGCAGGTTAAAGTTGTTGTAAAAGAGATCAGATTCGGTCCTCAGACTGATGATCACGATTACGAATTCAAGAAAAAACATGCTGAAAAATTTCTGGAGGAGGGATCTAAGCTGAAAACGTATGTTTTCTTCAAAGGCCGTTCGATCATCTTCAAGGATCAGGGAGAAATTCTTCTTTTAAAATTGGCTCAGGAACTAGAACATGTAGGAAAAGTTGATCAGCTGCCTAAATTAGAAGGTAAAAGAATGATTATGATGATGAGCCCGAAAAAACCGGCGAAATAGACATCAGCAGTTAAATCATTAACAAGATATTGATAACAAAAAGATAAAATTAAGCAAAAATGCCAAAATTAAAAACTAAATCAGGTGCTAAGAAGCGTTTTAAGCTTACCGGAACCGGTAAGATTAAAAGAAAAGGTGCTTTCAAAAGCCATATCTTGACGAAAAAAGAAACGAAGCAGAAGAGAAATCTTACGCAAACTTCTTACGTTGCTACTGTGGATGAGAAAAGCGTTCTTCGTCAATTAGCCATTAAGTAGTTTTTATAAATCAACCGGTTTATAAGAATTCAAAAAAATTCAGAAAATTTAACCCTGAAACGGAGCAAACAAGTGTAATGAAATAAATTACCGCCCTTTTCAAAAAAACAATGTAAATTATGCCAAGATCAGTAAATGCAGTAGCTTCCAGAGCTCGCAGAAAAAAAGTAATGAAGCAGGCTAAAGGTTTTTTCGGTAGAAGAAAAAATGTTTGGACTGTAGCTAAAAACGCCGTACAAAAAGCAATGCAATATGCTTACCGCGGCAGAAAAGAGAAGAAAAGAAATTTCAGAAGCCTTTGGATTACGCGTATCAACGCAGGTGCAAGAGAACACGGAATGTCTTACTCCCAATTTATGGGCGCTCTAAAAAGCAACAACATCGAACTGAACAGAAAAGTTTTAGCAGATTTAGCAATGAATCACCCTGAAGCTTTCAAAGCAGTTGTAGATCAAATCAAATAAATGTAAAATTTTTTGTTATCAATTATAAATCCCATACAAAATTGTATGGGATTTTTTATTAGTTTTGACCAACTTATAATAAAATGAAGAAGCTTTTTATCTTTTCAGCGTTATGTATTTCAATGCTCCATTCTGCGCAAACCTTTGTGCAGGTCTATCAGAACAGGATCAACCAGATTACTCAAACCAATATCAACAACTATCTTACTGAATTCGCAGCACTGGGAGTTAAAACGACAGGAAGCGTTAACAACAATAACACATTCCTTTGGCTAAAAAACAAATATCTTGCGTTTGGATATACAGACGCTCAGATTTCGGAGAATACTTTCAATTATAACGGCACTACAACCAAGAATCTTATTCTGACTAAAACCGGTACTAAATACCCAAATATTTTTGTGATTGTATGCGGACATTACGATACCATCGCCGGTCCGGGAGTTAATGATAACGGTAGCGGAACTTCAGTGATCCTTGAAATGGCGAGAATCCTAAAAGATGTTCCGACGGAATATTCTATCAAATTCATCAATTTTACAGGCGAAGAACAGGGACTTCGCGGAAGCCAGAACTATGTGAATACCGTTGTAAATGCCACCAATCCTAAAATGAATATTAAAGTTGTTTTCAATATTGATCAGGTTGGCGGCGTGGCAGGAGAGGTAAACAACACCATAACCTGTGAACGCGATACCAATAATAATCCCTCTACAAACAATGCAGCATCCAGCACAATTACCCAACAACTGATGAATTGTGTTTCGCTTTATTCTGCGCTACAGCCCAATTTGTCTTACGCTTACGGCTCAGATTACATGCCTTTCCAGTCAAATGGCGAAGTGATTACAGGTTTTTATGAATTTAATGAAAGTACCAGGCCGCATTCTCCCGGCGATACTTATGCGAATATGGATCCTGTATTCGTATTTAATGTTACCAAGGCTGCTTTGGGAGCTGTGCAGCATTTCGCGACTGCCGACATTACTACCCTTTCAGTAAATGACTGCCCGCCGGAAAGAATGCTGCAGTCTTTACGGATTTATCCGAACCCGGCATCAGATTTAATCCACATTGAAATGTTGAATACGAACCTAAAAAACTTTTCATTCAGCATCACTGACCCGTCAGGAAAACTTCTCATCCGATCTGAAAACTCAAAAAAAATTGATGTTTCTAAACTTTCCAACGGAATTTATTTCGGAACGATGACGGTTGAGGACCAGAAACTGACTAAGAAAATCGTCATTTCAAAATAGTTAAAGGCATAAATAACTTAAGTTATTTAACACCTCAAAACTTCGCTATAAACATTCATCAACTCCTTGGCAATATTTTCATCGGTGAATCTTTGAACATATTCTAAACCTTTTTCTGCACGCCTTTTCCGTTCTGCTTTATTATTCCAGAGAAATAAAATTTTTGACTTAAGGTCTTCCATTTGATACGGATTGACGTAAAGTGACTCAGGACCGCCAGCTTCCGGAAGAGAACTGGTATTGCCTGTAATTACAGCAGTTCCCGAGAAAAGCGCTTCTATCACAGGAATCCCGAAACCTTCAAAAAAACTCGGATATACAAAAATTTTAGAAAGCTTATAGATTGCAGCCAATTCTTCCATCGAAACATTTTCAAGGAAAATAACTTGGTTCAGCAGTTTATTTTTCTCAATGAATTTCTGAACTTTATTGAAATATTTGGTCTTTTTTCCAATGACAACCAACGGAATTTCTGTTCCGTTAATTGCTTTTACAATATTCAAAAGATTCTTTCTTTCCTCCATGGTTCCGACATTTAGGACAAACTTTTCTGGAAGGTTAAATTTTTCTTTTACTGAATTTAAAAATTCAGGAGACTGAATTTCTTTAAATGACTGATGACAACCCTGGTAAACAACACGAATTTTGCTTTCAGGTACTTTCAGGTACTTAATGATATCGCGTTTGGTCTGCTCAGAAATTGCAATGATCAAATCTGCCTGTTCCGAAGCTTTCCCGAATTTCCAAAAATGAATTTTGCGGTCGAAAAAACTGTAATATTGCGGAAATCTCAGGAAAATCAAATCATGAATGGTGACCACTTTTTTTATGGACTTATTATTCCATTTTAGAGGAAGCTCGCCTGAAAGTCCGTGGAAAATATCAGCATCCGCATTTTGAGCGTCCTTTCCCATCTTAAACTGCCTTGAAAGGTTTCCTTTTGATACTACTCTGAACGAGACATTTGGGAGATATAAAATCTCCTTCCCTCTTTCTGATTGATTTTTATTGAAAAGAATGTATCGATTTTCAGGAAAATAAATCGCTAAAATCCGAACCAGATCCCGGGAATAATTCCCTAAACCCGATGCATTGCTAAAAAACCGTTTCCCGTCGAATGCAATTTTCATTATTCAGCAGGCTTAATAATATCTTGTGTCAGTTGTTTTCTCTTCCAGTGTTCAGATCTTTTGGAATATAAAAAAAACTTGCCGAATTTGTACTTGAATTTTAAATAGCCTCGGTATTCAATACCATCAAAAATCCGGTAAGGAACATCGGGGTTTTCCACAAGACACTCATTTATTGCTTTAGAAAATGCGGTGGGACCAGTGGTGGCGTGTACATCATTTGGAAATTTGTGCAGCTGGATATTTTCTAAAACCTGCTCCAAAGTTTTCTTAAGAAACGGATGACCCTTATCGAAAATTAGGCCCCACTGACAATACAACCCAATGTGTCTTTCTGCACTTATTAAAGCGACATCGGTTGGTAAAATAAGTTTTCGCAACGGTTTAGACATTCCACTGTCAATATCCAAATAAATTCCTCCGTTTATATAAAGGATAGCATACCGAAAAAAATCAGCTTTCGCTGCACCAATCGTCAACTGATTATACGCTTTTAAATATTCTGAGGAAAAATTTTCCTGAAAAAAAACCTGAATATCATTATCATCATAAAGATAATATTGATATTCAGGATTCATCCTTTTCATATTCCAAATATGCCATCTGGTAATCAATGGCAATTTTTTAGTTTTAAAAGTCTGAAAAATATTTTTCGGAATACTCATGTTGAAAGAAATTATACGGAGACATTATTTTCCCTTAAAGCATCGTTCAGAGATGTTTTTTTATCGGTAGATTCTTTCCGCTGCCCGATAATTAAAGCACACGGAACCTGATATTCACCAGCCGGGAACTGCTTGGTATAACTTCCGGGAATTACAACGGAACGGGCCGGAACTCTCCCTTTAATTTCAACAGGTTCAGCTCCGGTAACGTCGATGATTTTGGTGGAAGCAGTAAGCACAACATTCGCGCCCAAAACAGCTTCTTTTTCAACATGAACACCTTCCACAACGATACATCTTGAACCTACAAAAACATTATCTTCAATGATTACAGGTGCGGCCTGAAGTGGTTCTAAAACACCTCCAATACCTACTCCTCCGCTTAAGTGAACATCTTTACCAATCTGTGCGCAGCTCCCAACTGTCGCCCAGGTATCAACCATGGTTCCGGAATCTACATAGGCTCCGATATTTACGTAAGAAGGCATCAGAATTACTCCGGATGCAATGAATGCACCTTCTCTCGCTACAGCATGAGGAACAACACGAACTCCTTTTTCAGCATAATTTCTTTTCAAAGGCATTTTATCGTGAAATTCGAATGGTCCAACCTCAATGCTTTCCATTTTTTGGATTGGGAAATACATTACCACGGCTTTCTTCACCCATTCGTTCACCTTCCAGCCGTTTTCAGTAGGTTCCGCGACGCGGAGTTCGCCCAAATCCAGCTGACGGATTACCTCACGGATGGATTTCTGGCTTTCTTCGTCTTTTAAAAGTTCACGGTTATCCCAGATATTTTCAATAGTTTGCTGTAACATAATTTGATTGCTTTGTATAAATTTTATTGGCGCAAATTTACAAAACTCTTCGGGCGAAAAGATAAGCTTTGTTCCAATATTTTTCGTTAAGTGAGGAAATAATCACGCCTTTGGAAGTGGATGCATGAATGAATTTCACTTCACCGTTATTCCCAATATCGTGTACAATTCCCACGTGCGAAACCCTGCTGCCGCCCGCGGTGGCAAAAAACACCAAGTCGCCTGGCTTTGTGTCGCGAATATTTACCTGTTTACCAACAGTGGACTGGTCTTCCGAACGGCGAGGTAATTTTGTATTGTTTTCATTGAAAACCTTAGTAACTAAACCTGAACAGTCGAATCCTGCAGAAGTATTTCCCGCATATTTGTAAGGAGCGCCGAGATATTTCTGAGCATCTTTCAGGATATCCTGAATCTGACCGTTCACTTTTCCGGAAAAATTAGATTCCAGTGATTTTAGATCGGGAGTTTTCTTAACGGTTTTTGTAGGGACACTTCTTTTAACAACAACCGGTTTTGAAGTTCCACAGGATACTACAAAAAGTAATGCAAGGATTGCAAATAAAACGTTTTTCATTTTTAACAGTGAGGGTTTCCCAAAAATAGTAAAATTATTTACAATCTGACAAAAAATTCCCAAAATTTCCTTTGTTATCCAGTGTTTTTAAAGATTTCTCTCTTACCATTCATTCATTTTCAAAAAAAGGAATTATATTTAAAACCCAATTACAAAAGATGACCATTTCTGAACTAAAAGAATTTTTTAAAAATCAATTATCTGAAATTTACGCAGATTCCGAAATCAGCGAACTGTTTTCAATTTTTTGTAACCAAATTTTAGGAATGGATAAATTTGAGTTGAGAATTTCTCAACATCATATAATTTCCGAGGAACAAACAAGAGTTTTTAAGCAATTGATCAGTGAATTAAAGACCGGAAAACCTTACCAGCAAATCCTTGGATACACGGAATTCTACGGTTTAAAATTTTTCGTGGATGAATTCGTGCTGATTCCAAGACCGGAAACGGAAGAGCTTTTGGAACTGGCAATCTCCGAAATTGAGAAACGTAATTTAAAGTATACTAAAATTCTTGACATCGGTACCGGTAGCGGAATAATTCCCATTGTTATAAAAAATAAATTTCCGGAAGCTAAGGTTTCAGCGATTGATTATTCCGAAAAAGCCCTGGAAACAGCAAAGAAAAATGCGGATTTTCATAAGCTCGAAATCAATTTCATTCACCAGAATTATCTGGAAGAAAATCTATCTGAAGTTTACGATATTATCATTTCGAATCCGCCCTATATCGGAATGGATGAAGAAAGTGAAATTGCGGATTCGGTTAAGGAATTCGAACCTAAAATGGCGCTCTTCTCACCTACTTCGAATCCGTTGATTTTCTACGAAAAAATCGCTGATGACTGCAAAAATCATCTTGCAGAAAACGGAATGGTTTTTCTGGAAATCAATCAGAAGTTAGGTAACGAAACTAAGGCGCTTTTTACGGATGTTTTAACTGAAGTGTATCTTGTAAAAGATATTTCAGGAAATGACCGGTTTGTTTTTGGGAAGAAATAAAGCGTCAGTTCGGGCGCGAGCGAAGCGAGCGTAAAAAAGATTGTAGTGAAAAACGGGACCACTTTCCAAAAGAAGAAATCCGTTTTGTTGCTCTTAAAAATTATCCTATTTTCTTTTTCACAAAGACCATATATGCCATATAAATAAGTGGCAGCGCCATGATTCCGAGGAAAAGTGAATTTTCAATAGCTCGTTCTGGCTGCAATGCGACTGCGTAAACCAATCCGAAAAAAGCTCCCCCCATATGAGCAGCATGACCTATATTGTCATGTTCACGCGGATTCAGCATGCTGTAAACAGAGTATCCGAAATATAACAATCCGAAAATGTATCCCGGAATCGGAATTGGTATGAAGAAGAAATAGATTCCCAAGTCAGGAATCATCGCAATCGACGCGAATAGAATCCCCGAAACTCCGCCACTCGCACCAATTGCTGAATACCATGACTGGTTCTGATACAAATACAGTGAAAAAAGATTTCCTAAAAGAATTGACCCACAGTATACCAACAAAAAGCCTACTTCACCAAAAGCCTGCAAAACAATTGGGCCGAAGAAATACAGCGTCATCATGTTGAACAACAAATGCATGAAGTCTCCATGAAGAAAACCTGCAGAAATTAACCGTACATACTCTTTATTGCCACGAATTGCGCCAACATTAAACTTATACTTCTCGAAAAGTTGGTGATTATTGAATCCAAAATAACTGAATAGGGCTGTTGCCGCAATAATAACGATTAATAATGTGCTCATAATTTAATTATAATAAAAAAGTCTCAGATTGACCGAAACTTTGTTTATACTATTTCTGAAGTTAAACTTCTGGCGATTAATTTTTCATGCATGGGTTTCAGAACCTCTAAGCTGCCGGTTTTCACCGTACATTTTCCTTTGTAATGAACCAGTATTGTACACTGTTCGGCCTGTTCCAGTGTGTGTCCGCAGATTTCGATCAGTGCTTCAATAACATCATCGAAGGTGTTTACATCATCATTCCAGAGCACGAGTTTGTACACTTCATCTTCTTTTTCCAGCAGCGCGACTTCTTCGTCGTACTCCCGCTGCGGCTTTTCGTAATCGTGAACTGAATTATTTATATAAAATCTGCTCATTTTTCTTTGCTTAAATTTCACCAAGTTCGTCGGCCAAATCATTCAGAATATTGGGTTCCTCGAAAACAAGTTCTACAAGATCCACACTTTTATTCTGCATTTTAAGGATTTTCACGTGATAGCTGTTAATGGTAAATTCCTGATTTTCTTCTGGAATTTCTTCCAGTTCGTGAAGAATAAACCCCGCCAGCGTATTATATTCGCCATCTTCTGAAAGTGGGAAGAGTTTCGGCAAATGCTCATTAATTTCATCCAGAGGCTGGGTAGCCTGAACCCAGTAAACATTTTCGCCTACTTTCTCAACGATTTTGTCTTCATCATCTTCTTCATCCTGAATTTCGCCTACCAATTCCTCTAAAATATCTTCTAAAGTAATGATTCCCTCTGTTCCGCCAAATTCATCAATTACAACTGCCAAATGCTGTTTTTTCTGCTGGAAAACTTTCAAAAGATCTGAAATTTTCTTACTTCCAACCACAAAAAACGGTTCACGCATGAGTTCTTTTAAAACGTCATGGTCAATATCGCCTTTCCTTTTGATGTACTCGCGGATGATTTCTTTTGCATAAAAAATTCCGACAATATTATCAATAGATCCGGTGAAAACGGGAATCCTGGAATAACCGCCATCCATAATCTTACCAATAATTTCTTCAATAGGATCTTCGATATCAATCGAGGCGATATTCTGTCGCGGAACCATAATCTGCTTCGCGGAATGATCTGTAAAGTCGAAGGCATTTTTAATAATCTCGTAGTTTTCTTCTTCGATTTCCCCTGAATCTGCAGACTGCTTCACTAAAAGCTGAAGTTCCTCGGTAGAGTGGATTTCGTGTTCTGATGCCGGATGAATCTTCATTAATCTTAAAACGCCGTTCGACATTTGGTTCATCGACCAAATAAAAGGTTTGAAAACCGTATAGAAAACCCGCAGTGGCATAGCAATAACCATTGTTGTAGGTTCTGCTTTTCTGATCGCGATCGATTTTGGAATTAATTCACCAAAAACGATATGCATAATAGTAATGATTAGGAAACTGGTCACCAGAGAAACAGTAGTTACTGTGCTGTCGGCCACTGCCAAACCAAAATAATGGAAAAGATTTTCGATAATATGATGCAACGCACTTTCGCCCACAAAACCTAAACCAAGGGAAGCTAATGTAATCCCGAGCTGTGTAGCGGAAAGATACTCATCGAGATGTTTAATGATGTGCTCAGCCTGTTTCGCCATGGAATTTCCTTCTGCGGCCTTGAGCTGGATTTGGGAATAACGAACTTTAACGATAGAGAATTCTGCGGCTACGAAAAAACCATTGAGCAATACTAAGAATAAAGCTAATAAAAGCTTGACGACGTCTGAGTCCATTTAAATTTTTAAAAATATTTGATGCAAAGATATATAAAATTAAATTATTAAAAATCCCGTAAACGGTTCCAAAATGTCTTTTAAATAAAAAAGCATCAGAAATGTTCTGATGCTTTTTTTAATTTTTTACGAAAATATTTTAAGTGTTTTTCAATGCTTCCGCACCGGACACAATTTCCAGAATTTCGTTGGTAATTGCAGCCTGACGGGCTTTGTTATAGAAAATTTTCAATTCATTTCTCAAAGCTTCAGCGTTGTCGGTTGCTTTGTGCATTGCTGTCATTCTTGCGCCGTGCTCAGAGGCAATTGAATCAAGAATTGCTTTATAAACCTGAGTTTTGATTGATTTAGGAATTAAAACATTCAGAATTTCTGCAGCGTTCGGTTCGAAAAGATAATCTGTATTTACTGTCCCTTCTTTTTCAGTCATTGCGATTGGTAAAACCTGCTCTGTCTGAACCTCCTGCGTAGCCGCATTAATGAATTTGTTATAAATCACGAAAACCTGATCGAACTTTCCTTCCTTATAATCTCTCATTACATTTTCCATGAAATTGGAAACTACCTGAAAGCTCATTCCATCAAAGATCGCACTTTGGTTGTCGTACACAGTTCGGGTTCTTCTTACCGAATCGTATACTTTTTTACCTACCGAAAGAATCTCTACTTCATGCTGGGTGTTACCGATAGTCGTATTCAACTCTTTAATTACCGAAGAGTTAAACGCTCCTGCAAGACCTTTATTAGAGGTTACGACAATATAAAGAACTTTTTTAACCTCTCTTTCTGCAGTAAACGTTGAAATACCTTCCAAATCAGTTGTAGAACTTACATTTGCGATAATTTCCTGCAGTTTTTCTGAATAAGGTCTCAGCATCACAATAGCATCAGTAGCTTTTTTCAGTTTCGCTGCCGAAACCATTTTCATCGCACTGGTGATTTGCATTGTAGAAGAGATTGAAGTAATTCTTCCGCGTATTTCCTTTAAGTTTGCCATTTGTTGTATAGTTGTCGGTTGTCGGTTGTTGGTTGGTAGCTTTAGAGAAATTCTCTCAATTACCAACCAAAACCATCAACAAATATTAATTATATTTAGAAGCCAGTTCTGTAGCCGCCTGCTTCAAAACTCCTGTAATGCTGTCATCAATTTTTCCTGCTTTGATGGCTGCCATAGTATCAGGGTGTTTTGATCTAAGGAATTCTACATATTCTTTCTGGAATTCTTTTACTTTTCTGATTGGGATGCTTCTTAATAAGTTTTCAGTACCAGCATAAATCATGGCCACCTGAGAATCTACAGGAAGTGGTGAATTTACCGGCTGCTTAAGGATTTCCACGTTTCTTTCCCCTTTAGAAATAACTCCAAGAGTTGTAGCGTCAAGGTCGGAACCGAATTTAGCAAACGCTTCCAATTCTTTATACTGAGCCTGATCTAATTTCAGCGTACCTGAAACTTTTTTCATTGATTTGATCTGAGCGTTTCCTCCAACACGAGATACAGAAATACCTACGTTAATTGCCGGACGAACACCAGAGTTAAATAAATCTGATTCAAGGAAGATCTGTCCGTCAGTAATTGAAATTACGTTGGTTGGGATATATGCAGAAACGTCACCCGCCTGAGTTTCAATAATCGGAAGTGCAGTTAATGACCCGCCACCTTTAACGATTGGTCTTAAAGAATCCGGTAAATCGTTCATCTGAGATGCAATAGTATCATCAGCGATTACTTTTGCAGATCTTTCCAAAAGTCTGGAGTGAAGGTAGAATACATCACCTGGATAAGCTTCACGGCCCGGTGGTCTTCTCAAAAGAAGAGAAAGTTCACGGTAAGCAACAGCCTGTTTTGATAAATCATCATAGATAATCAAAGCTGGTCTACCAGTGTCACGGAAATACTCTCCGATTGAAGCTCCCGCCATTGGCGCGTAAACCTGCATTGGAGTTGGGTCGGATGCGTTAGCTGTTACTACAACAGTATAAGCCATTGCTCCTTTATCTTCTAATGTTTTAACAATCTGTGCAACGGTAGAAGCTTTCTGTCCTATCGCAACATATATACAGAATACAGGCTGTCCTGCATCATAAAATTCTCTCTGGTTAAGAATAGTATCGATTGCAACCACTGTTTTACCAGTCTGACGGTCACCAATGATTAACTCTCTCTGTCCTCTTCCTACAGGAATCATGGAATCAATTGCAACAATACCGGTTTGAAGCGGCTCAGTTACAGGCTGACGGAAGATTACTCCCGGAGCTTTTCTTTCCAATGGCATTTCAAAAAGGTCTCCAGTAATTGGTCCTTTACCGTCGATAGGGTTACCAAGAGTATCAACTACTCTACCCAACATCCCTTCACCAACTTTAATTGACGAAATTCTTTTGGTTCTGTTTACTGTATCTCCTTCTTTTACCAGTTTAGATTCACCAAGAAGTGCAACACCTACGTTATCTTCCGCAAGGTTCAAAACAATTCCTTCAATACCGCTTTCGAATTTTACCAATTCACCGTACTGAACATTTTCTAAACCGTATACCAAAGCGATACCATCACCGATGGTCAATACAGTTCCTACTTCTTCCACGTTCGACTGTGTATCGAAGTTGGCCAACTGCTGTTTAAGGATTGCAGATACTTCTGCCGGATTTATTTCTGCCATTTTATGGTTGTTTTTGTCTTAATTTAATTGAAATTCTTTTTTAAGCTTGCTCAGTTTTGATTTTACCGATTCATCTACCTGTTGGTCACCAACACGTAAGATATATCCTCCAAGAATGTCAGGACTGATAACGGACTTCACGTCAAACTGCTTATCATGATTTACAAGATTGGATGATTTCAGGATGCTGCTGATATTTTCAGCAGACAGCTCTGCAGCAGAGGTTAAAGTAATTCGCTGAACGCCTTTCATATCCTCCACTTTGTTGATGAATTCCTGCGCAATGTTCTGCATCTGGTTTTCACGGCCGTGTTTGATGATGAGCTGAAGTAAGCTTTTGGTAACCGGCGAGAAATCCTTAAAAATTTCCAGCGCGATGCTTACCTTTTTCTTTACATCAATAATCGGAGAACCGAAAAAATTCTGAAGCTCTCTTGATTTCTCAATGGTTTTCACAATGTCGCCCATTTCACCGAAAACAGCATCGGTACTTCCCGACTCCTGAGTGAAATTAAGCAGACCCTGTGCGTATCTTTTTGCTACTTTACTTGTAAGCATTTTAGTTCAAGTTAGATTTGTTAAGAATATTTTCAACCAAAGCGTTTTGTGCGCCGTCGTTATCCAATTTCTGTTTCAAGATCGATTCTGCAATTGTTACAGACAATACACCGATTTGGTTTTTGATTTCAGACATTGCTGCAGATTTTTCCGCCTGGATAGACTGTCTTGCCTGTTCGATCATCTTATCACCTTCAGCTTTTGCGATGTCTTTCGCTTCACCAACAATTCTGTCTTTGATTTCTCTTGCTTCTTTCAAAATATTATCACGCTCTACTTTCGCTTCACGGATGATTAATTCGTTTTCTGCTTTCAAATTCTGAACTTCCTGTTTTGCAAGTTTTGCCTGGTTAAGAGAGTCAACAATGGTAACTTCTCTTTCGTTCACGGCATCCATAATCGGCTTCCATGCGAATTTTCTCAGAACCAAAAGAAGGATGATGAAGATCACCGACTGGATGATGAATAAACCTGATGAAAAATTTTCTAATAATCCCATATGAGTTATACTAAAATTGTGTAGTTATTTTAATTTTTTAAAAAATCACTTGCCGTAACCAACCGTTCCCGGCAAGTGATAGAGTTTTGCAACTTCTTAGTTTACAGCAAATAATGCAGCAAACGCAACCCCTTCTACAAGAGCTGCAGCGATCAACATCGCAGTTTGAAGTTTACCAGCTTGTTCTGGTTGTCTAGCCATACCTTCTAGAGCAGCTGCACCGATTTTACCGATACCGATACCTGTTCCGATTACTACTAAACCTGCACCAATGATTTTTGGCATTTCTTGCATAA
Source organism: Kaistella faecalis (assembly GCF_019195395.1). Taxonomy (NCBI): domain Bacteria; kingdom Pseudomonadati; phylum Bacteroidota; class Flavobacteriia; order Flavobacteriales; family Weeksellaceae; genus Kaistella; species Kaistella faecalis. Next base: position 2,363,593 of record NZ_CP078067.1, on the reverse strand, counting down.
TATATAATTTTAAAAAATTAGTTCTATTTAATAAAGTTCTACGCTGAACTTCTTCTATTTAATTTTTTCGCCTTGTATTAATGAGCTTCCTCGTGGTGATGCTCTTCGTTTGCCATACCAAAGTATACTGCAGAAAGCATCGTGAAGATATATGCCTGTAAGAACGCTACCAAAACTTCCAGCAAATATAAAACGAAAGTAAGGAAAGGGAAAGCTACACCTGCAATCACGTTTTGGAAATAATAAATCAATGCGATCAAACTCATAATGATGATGTGTCCCGCAGACATGTTTGCAAAAAGACGTATTAATAATGAGAAAGGCTTAATGAACAAACCAACAATCTCAATCGGCATCATTACAATTTTCATCGGCCAAGGCAATCCCGGCATCCAGAAAATATGCTGCCAGTAATTTTTGTTTGCTGTAAACTGAGTGATAAAGAATGTAATTAATGCTAAAGCAAAAGTAATTGCTAAATTCCCTGTAACATTAATCCCGAAAGGCATCAATCCGAAAACATTAAGGAAAAGGATAAAGAAAAATACAGTAAGTAAATAACTCATGTATTTCTTGTATTTCGGGCCGATATTTGGTTTTGCGATTTCGTCTCTTACAAAAAGAACAAGAGGTTCGAAAATTTTACCGGCTCCAGTAGGAACCAATGAATTTTTGTAGCTTCTCGCCATAGATCCGAAGATCCAAAGCATTAACAATCCTGTGATGATAATCATCAGGACACTTTTCGTAATCGAAAGGTCTAATACTTTTTCATTTGTCGCGTGGTGATTTTCATCCATGTTGATGGTACCATTCGCGTCAGTTTTATAAATTTTTTCGTGGAAGAGTGTGTAATGACCGCCTTTGCTTTCAACCGCTTTTTCACCGTGGTGAAATTCCGAACTCATAAATGCATGGAAACCGTTTGCACTGTCATAAAAAATTACTGGCAGAGGGAAACCGATGTGCGTTTCAGTACCGTCGTCATTTTTCGCCACCATGATATCGAAGCTGTGTCCATCAAGCAAGTGATGATCGATAAAGTTTTTGTTTTCTGTTTTAATTTTTTCATCTTCAGAAACAGGCGCTGCAGCTTCAGTTCCGTGTGCAGGAGCCGTAGCAACTGCAGTTTCGTGTTGTGCGAACGATGTGGCAAATGTTGATAAAAAACCTATTAGAAGTACTACTCTTTTCAGCATTGAGATATCTTATTTTAAAGTTTTGCAAAAATAGAACAAATAATCATAATATGAAAATCAATTTTTACTGATTTTTTTCATCTTTCGGGGTTTCTGCAACCTCTCCGGTCTGTATCAATTTAACAGCGTACAGTGTTTCTAAAACCAGTGAAACCAGATAAGGAACAATAAAGTGAAGTTTATAGTTGGGAACTTCACTCAGATTAAGTTTTTTCATCACCAGAAACATAATCATGAGTTTAAACATCACCAACCCCATGAACGCGAAACCAATATAAGTTGGATATATTTTCTTGATGAGTGAAAGAATGGTAATTACCATTGTAAAAAGCACGGTGAGAAAAAGGTAATATCTGATAAAAGTGGTTTCGAAACCGATTTCCATCAAAAGCCAAATCCCGAAATGCAGGAAAAACATTACAAAGAACAGAATGATATATAAACTTGTATTCTTAATTTTCATTTTTAAATATATGAAGGAGAAGTAAATTACTAATTGTTTTTTTCCGAAGATTTGTCGTCAGCCTGCACTTTTTTAAGCTGCTGAAGAAGGTTATAAAACGCCAGAGCCATTCCCAGTAAACCAATTGCAACAGTCAGAAGATTGCTTTCAAACGCGAAATAATCATTGATTTTTTTTCCGCCCCAAAAAGCTAGTCCCATGGTAGCAAGCATCTGAAAAACAATCGCCGAATAAACACCGTACTGTCTAAGTCCGTTTTTCTGAAATTTCTTTTCATCTTCACGGCTGAATTCCTGTTCTGTTGGATTTTCGTCAGACATTTTAGTTTTTTGCAAATCTAGCGATTATAGCGCAATAGAAAAATTTTGAATTTTAAATATCATCTAATTTCTGTATTTTTGCAGCTCTTAAATAAAAAAAACGATGTTCAACAGTTTACAGGATAAGTTAGATAAAGCGCTTCATAATATCTCCGGGCGCGGAAAAATCACCGAAATCAACGTAGCAGAAACGGTTAAGGAAATCCGCCGTGCGTTGGTTGATGCCGATGTTAACTATAAAGTTGCAAAAGATTTAACCAAAAGAGTTCAGGATAAAGCCTTAGGACAAAATGTTCTTACCAGCTTAACTCCCGGTCAGCTGATGACGAAAATCGTTCATGACGAATTGGTTGAATTAATGGGCGGAACCCAGGAAGGAATTAATCTTTCCGGGAAACCAAGCGTTATCTTGATCGCGGGTCTTCAGGGTTCCGGTAAAACCACATTTTCGGGCAAACTTGCCAATTATTTAAAACTAAAGAAAAATAAAAAGCCTTTATTGGTTGCCTGTGACGTTTATAGACCTGCAGCAATTGAGCAGCTGAAAATTCTGGGACAACAGACCGGAATTCCGGTTTATACCGAAGATGGCGCTGTAAACCCTTCTTCTATCGCTGAAAATGCAGTGAAATTCGCCAAAGAAAATAACCATGATGTTGTTATTGTAGATACGGCGGGTCGTCTCGCTATTGATGAGCAGATGATGAACGAAATTAAATCGGTTCATTATTTCATTAAGCCCGACGAAACACTGTTTGTGGTAGATTCCATGACCGGACAGGATGCGGTGAATACTGCAAAAACCTTCAACGAAGCTTTGAATTTCGACGGAGTAGTTCTTACAAAATTAGATGGTGATACGCGTGGTGGAGCTGCCTTGACAATTCGCTCGGTTGTTGAAAAACCCATTAAATTTATTTCTACCGGTGAAAAAATGGAAGCGCTCGATGTTTTCTATCCGGAAAGAATGGCAGACAGAATTCTGGGAATGGGAGACGTTGTTTCCCTTGTTGAAAGAGCTCAGGAGCAGTTTGACGAAGAAGAAGCTAAAAAACTTCATAAAAAAATCGCCAAAAACGAATTCGGATTTGATGATTTCCTCAAACAGATCAACCAGATCAAGAAAATGGGAAATATGAAGGACTTGATGGGAATGATTCCGGGCGTCGGAAAAGCCATAAAAGATGTTGATATTCAGGATGATGCCTTTAAACATATCGAAGCGATTATCCATTCAATGACTCCGGAGGAAAGGAGAAGACCTTCAATTATCAATACCCAAAGGAAAAACAGAATCGCCAGAGGCGCCGGAAGAAAGATTGAAGATGTGAATGCACTGATGAAACAGTTTGAGCAGATGGGCAAAATGATGAAGATGATGCAGGGGCCACAGGGAAAACAGATGATGGAAATGATGAGCAAAGGAATGCCGAAAATGCCTGGAATGGGCGGAAACCTTTTTGGTAAATAACAGCTGTCTTAAATAAATATAAAGACAAAAATCCCGGATTCGATAATCCGGGATTTTTATTTTTATGAAAAACCGACTAAAGCCGTAAACCTAAACCTACATTGAAGAGATTGAAATGAAGTTTCTCTCCTGTTGCAGGGCTTTTAAAAGCATTATTCAACTGAAATGCATACCGCGCTTCGATCAGCAAACCGGAAAATAAATCCGCTCCCAAACCTACAGCAGCGCCAAAATTGGTTTTATTAATTGTATCCGGAACATCATCCAGACGGAACGCAAACTGAGGTCCCAGCTGCACATTTACTCTCGGCAGGAAATAAAATTTCATAATCACCGGAATCTGCAGATAAGAATCATCTTTAAATTTCACATAATTAAGAGCGGGCTGCATCTTTGCAAAGCCTGGAATTCCGAATTCGGTAAATACACCTGCATAATAACCTGCAGTAAGTTCATCGAAATCATCAGAAACTACAGCCGAGGAAAACCCGCCATTGATTCCAAATTTTACCTGAGCATTCATCAGCCCAAACATCATAATGGCAAAAGCCAGTACTACTCTTTTCATAAATTTTTAATTTTTCCCAAAAATATCATTTTAATTCCCGACCAGAAAATGAAAAGGAAACTTTTCCATTCATGCCCCGGAACACAATAAAAAATCCCGGGTCTCACGAACCGGGAAATTTATAATATCTTTTTGCAAATTAGTTGAATTTATATCCAATACCAATATTAAGATAGTTGGCTTTTACTGAGTAACCTGACGGGGCATTTTTAAGGTGATTATTCAACTGAACTGAATATCTTGCCTCTGCGAAGAATTTATCCGTAAACTCATAGGCGCCACCAAATGCGACAGCAAAATTGGTTTTGTTATAATATTGATCCAACTCAGCGGGTATATCTGACAAATCAAATAAAAACTGTGGACCGAACTGTAAATTGAATTTCGGATCAACGTAATATTTTACCATAACAGGGATTTGCAATGCACTTTCGTCTTCAATATTAGCGTAGTTCACAGTAGGTTGAATTTTAATCTTATTACCTGCGTTGATTTCAGCAAAGAAGCCTGCATAAAAACCCGTGGAAGAATTTGTTTCGCTCATCCCAGGTGCTTCTGCTTTTGCAGATCCAACTAACATTCCGGCGTTGGCTCCGAATTTTGTCTGTGCATTTACCATAGTAACAAGGGCAACAGCACCAGCGACTAGTACTTTTTTCATGTTTTAATATATTTAGGCTCCAAATATAAATATCTTCTTAACATTTGTTAACATGATATTTGTCATAAAAAATCCCGCAGCGATGCGGGATATCATATTTATTTTAAAGTCTTCTAATTTCCGAATTTATAAACTAAACCTATTTGGAAAACGTTGTTCTTTACAGCATCATCAGAATTATCCTTTATTACATCTGTGAAACCGGCCACATATCTTACAGTTAATCCGAAATTAGGAATGAAATAATAACCTGCTCCTAATCCAACTCCTAAGTCAAAACTGTTCATTTCATCCTTAAGATCTAAAGTTTCACCACCACCTTTAGCTTTGGAACTGATTAAAAAACTGAATTCCGGTCCGGCTTCTAAATAAAACTGTGGTGTCGCATTGTACTGAAACATTACAGGTACAGAAATATAATCCATATTTATGGATACATCACCACTACCGTCATCTTTCGCACCTTTACTGTTATAGAGCAATTCGGGCTGAATACTGAAACTTTCAGCAAGAGGAGCATTCATAAAAATCCCACCGTAAGGTCCGATTTTCGACTTGGTACCATCGGCACCCGACAAGCTAGATACATTAATTCCTGCTTTTAAACCAAATGTCTGCGCATTTCCTACTGTAAAAAATGCCAAAGCAGCGGCAAAAAATAATTTTTTCATGATCAAAATTTTTAAATTAGTGAAACAAATATAGAATTAATTTTTTAATTAACAACTTATTAACATTATTTATTAAAAACTTAACTAATTAGCTGTCATTCAACTAATTTAAAATTCAGTAAGCTTAATGTGGAAATGTTAGTAACTACTCTTCTCTTTGTCTTTTCTCTTCGTTACCGTAAGCATTGATGATTTTCCTTACAACCGGATGCCGCACCACATCTTCATCTGTAAGATGCACAAAACCAATCTCTTCCACTTCTTTCAGAATCCGCATTGCTTCTTTAAGACCCGATTTCTGCCGCATTGGTAAATCTACCTGACTCGGATCGCCTGTGATGATGAATTTTGCATTCATCCCCATTCTGGTGAGAAACATTTTCATCTGCGAATGCGTGGTATTCTGAGCCTCATCCAGAATTACAAAAGCTTCATCCAGCGTACGTCCACGCATGAAAGCCAACGGTGCGACTTCAATGACTTTCTTTTCGATGAACCCTTCGAGTTTTTCGTGCGGAATCATATCGCGAAGTGCATCATAAAGCGGTTGTAGATACGGATCTAGCTTTTCCTTTAAGTCGCCGGGAAGAAATCCCAGACTTTCGCCCGCTTCCACCGCAGGTCTTGTCAAGATAATTCTTTTCACTTCCTTGTCACGCAAAGCTCTTGCCGCCAAAGCTACGCTTGTATACGTTTTACCGGTTCCTGCAGGCCCGATAGCAAAAACCATATCCTTTTTTTCAGATTCCTTTACCAGTTTCTTCAGGTTGGTGGTTTTCGCTTTGATGATTTTACCGTTAACCCCTTTCACAATGATATCCTGATCAAAGACCAGCTGTTTTTCACTTTCATCTTTAATATTTAGAATATTTTCAAGATCTTTAAGCGTAATCGAATTGTGACGGGAAATGAAACTTACAATATCATCCAGTTTCTTCTTCAGCACATCAAGCGTCTCATTATTCCCTATCGCAAAAACGAAATGATCCCGACCTGTGATTTTAAGCGTAGGAAAAGTTGATTTCAGTAAATTAAAATATTGATTATTGACCCCGTAAAAAGTTTTGGCGTCTATTCCGCTGATTTCGTAATTCAGTTCAAACATATAATAGGTTTGTTATTAATTAATTGATCTAAAAATATCAAATATTATTTAAAGATAAAGTTTTTTATTATTCACATTGGGCGCAGAATATTATTTTTTCCCCTAAATTTGCCATTCTCTACAATTACAGATGCCTGTTATAACTTTCACCTCAGATTACGGATTGGTTGATCACAGAGTTCCCGCTGTGAAAGGTAAAATCCTGAGCTTAAATGAAAATGCCAGAATCATCGATATTTCCCACGAAATACAGGCGTATAACCTTTTGCAGACCGCTTATGTTGTAAGAAATGCCTATCCTTTTTTTCCTGAAGGCACCGTGCACATTATTTCAGTAGACAGTTTTTATACCAAAGAACGAAAATGCATCCTTTATAAAGCGGACGGACATTATTTTATCGCTGCAGACAATGGTGTTTTAAGTCTCATTTTCTATGACATTAAACCCGAAGCAGTTTACGAAATTACTTTCAACAACAGGTTTGATGATGAAGTACGCTTTACATCTACCGATATTTTCGCACCTGTTGCGGTACATTTACAGAAAGGCGGTTTACCGGAAGTCATCGGCAGAAAATTTAAGTCACCCAAGCAACTTTCTTTTCCGCGGCCTGTCTTTAACGAAAACGAAAAAATGATCATCGGCGAAATTATGTACATCGATAATTTCGGGAATATGGTTTCCAACATCAGTAAAAAGTCGTTCGAGAAATACAGTGTAGGATTTGATGGTTTTATTTTGAAATTCCGAAACCTTGTACTTACAAAAATTCATAACCAGTACACCGATTTTATTCAGGACTGGGATATGGAGCATGAATTCCATGGTAAATCCGCTGCCATTTTCAATGATGCTGACCTTTTGGAACTCACCATTTATAAAGGAAATAAAGATAACGGTGCCCGTACCCTTTTCGGGATGAAAGTAGGCGAAAGCATCTACATCGAATTTTATTAATTTTTTGATTATAAAAAAATAGCCGGCTTTAGAAGCCGGCTATTTCTGTTGTTTTGATTATGCAGTTATCTAATCACTTTTTTAGTCACAGTTTCTTTCGAAGTCGTAACACTGATTACGTAAGAACCTCTTGGATTAGCCGTAAGATCAACATTCTCGTCATTTGCATTAAGCTTCGCAGAAGTCTTAACCAGTTTACCTGAAGCATCAAATACTTTGTAAGACTGAATCTTATCTTTTGCGGTAATACTGAAGATTCCCTTTGTCGAAGATTGCGCAATATTTACGGCAGAAGAAGCAGAAACTTCTCCAGTGGCGAGAGTAACACATTCGAAAGTCGCAAGCCAGCCAGAAGCTGCCACACCAGCATCTGAAATAAACCTTACGGTAATTGCTCCCGTAGCATGCGTAGACTGGAAAGGTCCAGGAATTGTGTTTCCACTGATCTGCGTTGCTCCCGCGAATCTCGGAGAACCCGTGCTTGGTCCGTTATAAACATTCATAAAATCGAATCCAGCTTCAGTTTCAAATTCAGTGAAAGTCATTTTAAGCTTATCGGTAGAATTTGTCGGATAAAAGGTTTTTGTAATAATTTGATTATCACCATAATTTGCAGATGCCCCGCCCGGATCGGTAAACAGAACCCCCGAACACCAGTTGGCATCAGTAAGAATAAGCTGTTCGAAAGCGTAAGCCTGCGGTCCAGAACAATCAGTTCCTACGGCTATGGTATAATAAATGCCCGGATCAAGATTTGTAAAATTCAATACTTTAGTGTTGGTAGTTCCTGACTGAATAACAGTTCCGTCCATTTTAGCCAGTTTGTATTTCCAGCTGGTGCCCGTATTATCAACAATCGTTGCAGTTACAGAGTTGGTGGTAAGGTTAGAGATGGTAAGCCCGGTTACAGTAAGATCACAAGAAGTTACACAGTTTGTTCCCAAACATCCTTTGGAGTTAACCGTGTTTCTGATAAGCGCTCCCGGCTGAACACCGAAACCGTTTGCAAAATTAATTCCTACAGAAGGAACCAAATGACAATAACTCATGATTGTACCGCCTGTACCTGTTGGAAGAGGCCCATCGCAACCTTCATTATTTCCTGAAGCCGGCCCGCATCCGTCAATCGCGGTATCATTACCATTCCATTTACATGCATGGGTGTGTGGAGAGCCTAAATTATGACCAATCTCGTGAGTCATTGCCTCAATATTCCATGAATATGTTGGCACATTCTGGAAACTAAGGTTCACACCCGAATAAGAATATCTATAGCTGGTACACAACGCATTAACCCAGGCAATACTTGTTGTCGCAGGATTCCTTAAAAGCTGTGCGATATCTCCATTGAAAGTTGGCCGTCCTGTTCGGAATTTATTTAAAATCTCTGAAGGCGTGCCGGTATACGGATCCGCACCAGCAGTCCAGATAAAGATTTCGCTTAGCGCAACCGTAATTCCGTCGTTGGCATAAAGTGTAGAAACGTTATTATGCATGGCAGTTGCCCAGTTTGTAGTAGTGGTTACGTTTGAACCGTTCAATGTGTAAGGACCAAAACCAACTTCGTAATAAATTCTTACGCAGTTATCGGTTTTCTTATCCGTCATTGTTTTAGGGTTATAAGACGGACCAGACATTTTCTGATTTTCTAGCAGTTCATCTGCAGAACATGAGAACGGATTTTGGCCTTTCAGTTTCTGATCGTTGTAGGATACAAAATCATCGCTGTTTTTAGCCTTGCCAATAACTATATTTCCAATATTCTTGACAGAAGTTACTCCAACCACATCGTTGTTGAAAAAACTTAAGGCAACAAGAGATTCGTTATCACCCTTTACAATCCCGTGATAATAAACACCGGGAGTATAATTGGCATAACCTTTATCTGTATTGATCTTAAAATCATGCGTGAAGAAAGTGTTCTTCACCAGTTCTACTGTGATGTTTTTACCTTCGAACGGAAAAGTCATTTCCATTGCTTCGGGTCTTTCAGTATTAATTCTTTGGATCTCATTTTTATTGAGTTCCATCACTGTAATCCCTTCCGCAGCAGCTTTGTACATATTTTGCTTCTGTACAGACTGATTTTCGGTGAAGAGATTGTATTTAACAAACGTTTTGTTTGCAGATTGTGAATTTTTAACTTTCTCAGCGATAGGTTTTAAATTCTGTGAAAAACCAAAAGAGAAAAATGCCAAACTGAAACACAATTGGAAAATTCTTTTCATAATTAGTAGGATAAATAATTGTAGTATGCAAAAAAACTAAAAATTAATGATATACTCTTCCTAAATGATAATTTTAACACAAAAATTTACTGTTAAGATCTTGGGTCTTTCTACAATCACTTTTATCTGCTATCTTTGCACCTAAATTTTTCTGATGCTTTATACCATTCTCAAAGCCTTCCATATTGTTTTTATGGTCAGTTATTTTGCAGGAATTTTCTATCTGGTTCGGCTCTTTGTTTACTACAAAGACACCGATGAGTTTGAGGCCGCAAAAAAACAGATTCTCCGTGAACAGTACGTTTTCATGGCCCGGCGGTTATGGAATATCATTACCCTTCCGGCGGGAGTAATTATGCTGTTGACTGGTCTTATATTAATTTATCTGAATTCCGGTTTATTGAAAGCACCCTGGTTTCATTTAAAATTAACATTCTTACTTGGCCTTGCAGCTTATCATTTCTGGTGCTGGAAAAAAGTATTGCAGATGAAAAATCTACACGGAGAAGTTTTACCAATTAAAAACATCAAACTGCGGCAAGCCAATGAAATTGCGACATTTATTCTGTTTCTTGTAGTTTTCACCGTGATTCTAAAATCCTGGGTACTGGACAATTGGTGGCAATTAATCACCGGATTTATCGTTTTGGTATTTGCAATTATGCTTACCGTAAAACTCGTAAACAAAGCAAGGAAATAATGACAGCAATATTTAAAAAGGAACTTTGGAGTTATTTCGGCAACTGGAGTGCCTGGCTCATCATCGGTGCTTTCAGTTTAATAGGAACGCTCTTTCTGTTTTTCTTCGAAAACGATTCTAATATTTTCGACATCGGAACAGCCTCATTACAAAGTTATTTTGTTTTGGTACCGTGGTTATTGATGTTTATTATTCCCGCTATATCAATGAAAACTCTTGCAGAGGAACAGCAATCGGGAACTCTGAACTGGCTTTTTTCTCAGCCTGTGAAAATTTCTGAAATCATCTTAGGGAAATTCCTGGCAGTTTGGTTCGTTGGAGTTTTATGCCTCCTCCCCTCGCTTACCTACCTTTACACTGTTTATACTTTGGGCGTTCCGGCAGGAAACATCGATTTAGGCGCTACTTTCGGGAGTTATTTTGGTTTAATGATTTTAACTGCAGCATTTTCAGCGGTAGGAATTTTAGCATCATCACTTTCGCAAAACCAGATTATGGCTTATTTGTTAGGTGTATTCATGTGTTTTATCTTTTATTTCGGAGTCGAGCAGTTGGCCAGTTACAAATTATTGGGAGGCGCTGATTATATTTTATCCAACATCGGTTTTTATCAGCATTTTCTTGCTTTTACCCGCGGTCTCATAGACACCCGTGATATTTTTTATTTCCTGTTGGTTACCGTGCTCTGTCTGTTTTTAGCTAAAATTTTCGTTGAGAAGAAAAAGTAAAAACACTTTAGAATTATTTAAAATGAATAAAAAATATATTTCATATATCATCATCGGGGCAGTTCTGATTCTTGGAATTTTCGGAGTTTTTTCCAAAAGATTCGATCTCACTCAGGAAAAACGCTACACCTTGTCTGAATCGACGGTAAAAATTCTGGAATCCGTTAAAAAACCTTTAACGGTAGATGTATATCTTGAAGGCGATTTCCCGGCAAGTTTTCGTCAGCTGCAGAATGAAACGAAATTTATGCTCGAGGAATTCAGGAAAATAAATCCTAAAATCGACTATAAATTCATTGACCCAATCAAAACCAAAATGTCGAAAGACACTTTGGCCGCTATGGGAATGCAGCCATCTATTCTTCCGGATATGAAAGACGGAAAAATTTCAGAAATCGTCATGTTTCCTTTCGCCGCGCTCAAATATAATTCCTATGGTAGTTCAATCCCGCTCATCATCAACCAAAGCGGAATCGACGCCTCGGAACAGCTCAGCAGATCGATTGAAAACCTCGAGTATAATTTCGCTTCCAATATTAAAGCAATCACCGAAGAAGAAAAGAAAAATATCGGAATTCTGATCAATCAAGACGAACTTGGTCCAAGCCAATTCCAGGGTTTTATCGATATGGCGCTTGAAAGTTATAATGCCGGTCCTATAATTCCGGAAAACCAAACTGAACTTTCACTGGCGGACGTTCCGAAACTGAAACAAATGGACGCGCTGGTCATCGCAAAACCAAGAAAAGCTTTCACCGAAAACGAAAAAGTTATTCTCGACCAATACATCATGAACGGCGGAAAAACCCTGTGGATGATTGATGCGGTAAATGCGGAAATGGACACCCTTTTTCAGTCGAAAAAAATCATGGCCTACCCAATGGAGACCAATCTTACCGATTTCTTTTTTAACTACGGACTCCGGATTAATCCTGGATTGGTGAAGGATATGAAGAAATCTGCACTCATCAGAATTGTCTCCGGTGAAGTTGCCGGAAATCCACAGTTCAGCAGTTTTCTGTGGCCTTACTTTCCACTCGGTATTGCAGAAACTAAAAATCCAATCACCAAAAACATCAATCCTGTAAAGCTTGAATTCCCAACATCAATCGATACTTTAGGAAGAAAAAACATTAAAACCCGCGTACTTTTTGAATCCAGTGAAAGGACAAACGTTAAACAAGTTCCTAACTATGTGGCTTTAGGTGAAATAGTAAGAACTGATTCTTTAAGCGAATTTGACAAGCCCACAACACCAAAAATTTTCGCGGTTAGTTTAGAAGGAAAATTCACGTCAGCTTATGCTTCCAGAAGCGAAAAAAATGGATATCCGGGTTTCAAAGCACAAAGCAGCGATAATAAAATGATTGTAATTGCAGACGGAGATGTCGGCAGAAACCAAGTGTACAAAGGAAATGCGCTGCCATTGGGAGAAGATCTTCTTACGAAACAGACCTACGGAAACGAACAGTTTCTCAGAAATGCGCTTGATTTTCTGTTGGATGATTCAAATTTAATGGAACTGAGAAACCGCAATATTGAAGCACGACTTCTGGACAGACAGCGAATCGACGAAGAAAAAAGTAACTGGCAGTGGCTTAATTTATTGCTTCCTTTGGCAATTACCGGAGTTTTGGGCGGAATTTTCTTCTGGTTCAGAAAAAAGAAATTTGGCTAAGAACATTACTAAAAAATAAAAAGCGGTTTCAGGATTCTGAAACCGCTTTTGTTTTTAAACATCTTTAATGAAATCTTCGTATTCATAATAAAACCTTTCAAAACCATCCATTTTTTCGACAAAAAACTGGAAGATTTCCTGCCAGGTATTTTTATTGAAAACAGAAACATTGTCTTTTGTTACCCAAATCCTGGAAATTACTTTTCCGTTTTCCAGCGTAAAAAATTCATCTTTTTGAATTTCACCAACTTCTTCTTTCAGCATTTCTTCCAAAGACCAAATCTTTTCGTAATACGCATTGCGAAACAGTTCATCTTTCATTTCAATATCTATTGAAACTTCAGCTTTTCTATTATCCGCGTAAAATTTCAGAGAAAAATCTTTAATTTTGGTATCATACAAAAGCCATTTCCTGGGAAAACTTTTCCCGAAAGCGATCCAAAAATCTTTTTTAAGCTGCTGCGCTTCCTGTTTGCTGAACATATTGAAACTAAATTTATGCGAACTTAAACAATTTTTGAAGTTTCACCTCGAATTTTTATCTCTCCGGTTTTTATTACTTTTGTGATATGTTATCGAAAAAATCGCAATATGCTTTAAAAGCGCTTTCGTATCTTGTTGAAAAACAGAACGAAGGTCCGATTCTGATTTCAGAAATTGCGGAAAAGAAAAAAATACCGCTCAAATTTCTCGAAAACATTCTTCTGGAATTAAAAAAAGCTGAAATCCTCGACAGTAAAAAAGGAAAAGGCGGCGGCTATTTTCTGAACGTAAATCCCGAGGATATTTCCCTTGCACGTGTTATTCGTTTGCTCAACGGACCTATTGCCATGCTACCCTGTGTAAGCCTTAATTTCTATGAAAACTGTCTTAACTGTAATGAAAATCACTGCGCTTTACACGACGTTTTAATTGAGGTTCGCGATGCTACACTCGCAGTTTTGGAGAAAAGAAAGCTTAGTCAATTATAAGAACTTTTTTTGGCTTAATAGTCTACCAATTTTGTAGGTTAATAATTAAAAAGTAAATTTGCCGGCAACAATCCTTACTATATGCTTTTACAAGAAGATCTTCTATTAATTGAAAATTTAACAGCCGAAGAGGGTTTACAATTTATTTCAGAAAAATTTACTTCTGGCGCCGTATTTTCCACTTCTTTAGGTCAGGAAGATCAGGTAATTACCGACATGATCTTTAAAAACAAAATGAATATTGAAGTTTTCACTTTGGATACGGGGAGACTTTTTTATGAGCATTACGAACTGCTTTCACAAAACAATGCCAGATACGGAACAAAAACCCAGGTTTATTTTCCCGATTCTGAAGATGTTGAAAAATATGTGAACGAAAAAGGAATAAATGCTTTTTTCCATTCTGTAGAAAACCGCAAAGAATGTTGTTACATTAGAAAAGTAAAACCTCTCAACCGCGCTTTGGAAGGCGCTAAGATCTGGATTACCGGTTTACGCAGCGAGCAGTCGGAAAACCGCGAAAACATGAAAATGATCGAATGGGATGACGACCGGAAACTTTTCAAATTCAACCCGTTGATTCACTGGACCTATCAGGATGTTTTAGATTATATCGAACAGCATAATGTTCAGGATTTGCCTCTTCATAAAAAAGGATTTATCAGCGTTGGCTGTAAACCGTGTACCAGAGCCATAGCAGAAGGTGAAAACCCGAGAGCCGGCCGTTGGTTTTGGGAAGAATCCCAGAAAGAGTGCGGTCTGCATTCACATACCCTTTGATCTTCATCAAATTTAAAAAATCTCAAAACGCATAGTTATCAATATGAGCAAATATAAATTAGACTATCTTAAACAGTTAGAAGCCGAAAGTATTTTCATCATGCGCGAAGTGGCGGCACAGTTCGAAAAACCTGCCCTGCTTTTCAGCGGCGGCAAAGATTCCATTACGCTTGTCCATCTTGCAAAAAAGGCATTTGCGCCGATGAAAATTCCCTTTCCGCTTGTTCATATTGATACGGGTCATAATTTCATTGAAGCATTGAATTACCGTGACCAGCTGGCTGAAGAAATTGGCGCTGAATTAATCGTAAGAAAAGTTGAAGATACGATTCGCGAGAAAAAACTTACCGAACCGAAAGGCAAATTTGCTTCCCGAAACTGGCTTCAAACCCATACCCTTCTGGATACGATTGAAGAATTTAAATTCGATGCCTGTATTGGCGGTGCGCGCCGTGACGAAGAAAAAGCGAGAGCCAAAGAAAGATTTTTTTCTGTACGTGACGAATTCGGTCAGTGGGAACCAAAGCTTCAGCGGCCGGAACTTTGGAACATCTACAACGGAAGAATTCACAAAGGTGAGAATGTGCGGGTATTCCCGATTTCTAACTGGACTGAGCTGGATGTCTGGAATTACATTAAAAAAGAAAAAATTCAGCTTCCTTCGATTTATTTCGCGCACCAACGCGATGTTATTGAATATGAAGGACAGTTAATTGCAGTTTCAGATTTCATTCAGATTGATGAAAATGATACCATCATCAATAAAAAAGTACGCTACCGAACCGTAGGCGACATGACTTGTACTGCCGCTGTAGAAAGCCACGCAGCCACGCTGGATGAAGTGGTAAACGAAATCACAGCTTCCAGAATTTCTGAGCGCGGCGAAACTAGAATTGATGATAAAGTGACCGAAGCCGCCATGGAAGACCGCAAAAAAGGAGGTTACTTCTAAGTTAATTCACTACAAAATTTCACCCTTTCTCCTCAATTATTACTTAAACTGAACATGGATATATTAAGATTTATTACCGCCGGAAGTGTTGATGACGGGAAAAGCACACTGATTGGCAGACTGCTCTACGACAGCAAAAGCATTTTGGTTGACCAGCTTGAGGCCCTCGAAAAACAGTCGAAAAATAAAAATGCAGACGGCATCGATCTGGCTATTCTTACCGACGGTCTTCGCGCCGAAAGAGAACAGGGAATCACCATTGATGTTGCTTACCGCTATTTTTCTACACCAAAGCGCAAATTTATCATTGCCGATGCACCGGGACACGTTCAGTACACTAGAAATATGATTACTGGAGCATCAAATTCACAGCTCATTATTATTTTGATTGATGCGCGTCAAGGTGTGATTGAGCAAACTAGGCGACATTCGATCATCGCATCATTGTTGAAAATGAAACATGTTGTGGTGGCCGTAAACAAAATGGATTTGGTTGATTATTCGGAGGAAGTTTACAATAAAATTAAAGAAGATTACCGCAAAGTTGCAGAAAATCTCGGACTAAAAAATGTAGCGTTTTTCCCAATCTCCGCTTTCAATGGGGATAATATTGTCGAAAAATCTGAGAAAATGCCGTGGTTCGAAGGCGAGCCGCTTTTGAGCTTTTTAGAAAATGTAGAAGTTAGAAATGATGTAGATTATGAAAATGCAAGATTTCAGGTTCAGTATGTTATTCGTCCGCAGACCGATGAACTTCATGATTACCGTGGTTATGCCGGCCAAATTATTTCAGGAACCTATAAAAAAGGAGACAGAATCACAATTCTTCCGGAAAATATAGAAACTACGATTTCTAAAGTGGAAACCGGCGGTACTGAAGTAGAAGAAGTTTTTGCGCTACAACCTGCCGTATTACATATAGCTGATGATATTGATGTAAGCCGTGGAGATTTCTTTGTAAGAACAGAAAATCAGCCACAAGTCGAAAATGAGTTCGAAGCTTTGGTTTGCTGGCTCGACAAACGTGAACTGAACGAAGGAAATAAATATTTCATTCAGCATAAAAGCAGACTTCTGAAAACCATCATTAAAGAGATTGAATACAAAATTGATGTCAATACTTTACAGCGAATCCCTGCAACAGATTCAGTAAAACTGAACGAAATTGTAAAAGTGAGGCTGAAAACCGCATCACCACTGGTGTTTGATTCCTTTGAAAAAAACAGCGCCACAGGAAGCGCAATTCTTGTTGATGAAACCAGCAATTCTACCGTAGGTGCAGTAATGCTTCTTTAGATTTAAAAGCTATACACAGCGCATCTTTTAATGTCTATTGAAAGCAAAATACATAATACATCCCTCAGCGTTTTCCTGAATCTGGAAAACCTGAAAGTACTTATTGTAGGCGGTGGAAGCCAGGCACTGAAAAACCTGAATTTACTTGTTGATAGTTTCCCGGAAACCCAGATAAATCTGGTATGTGAAAATATTTCTGAGAAAATTAAACAATTTGCAAAAAATCATGACAGCATCAGGCTTCACGAAAGGCGGTTCTTCGAAGACGATTTCTACAGTTCCCACATCGCTCTAATTACCGATTGCGGAATTGGTTTTTATACCGAAATTATCGATATTGTTCAGAAGAAAAACATCCTCATCAGTATCGAAAACAAACCGGAACTAAGCGATTTTCAGCTTGAAAGTTTCATTTCAGAAAAAAATCAACTTCCGGCGGAAGAGCAGAAATCGAAATGGCAATATTCGAAAGATGCGAAAAAATACAGAAGGCTTGTGATCTATTTATCCCTGGCTTTCGCTGCTTTTTTCCTCGGCATCGCTTTCGATAAATATTTTTCCTTTATCCAGGCAAAAGATTTTGTATACGAAATTCCCCAGGAGTTTTACTGGATGCTCGCGATCGGATTTTTTGCGCAAATGGTAGATGGTGCTCTGGGAATGGGTTATGGGTTAACGAGTTCCACCCTAATGCTAGGTATGGGAATTAAATTGCCTTCGATCTCCGGTTCTATTCACACTGCAGAGATGTTTTCCAGCGCCATGAGCGGATATTCGCATTATAAGTACGGAAATGTTAATAAAAGAATGTTGCTTTACCTGGCGGTTCCGGGCATTATTGGAGCAGTTTGCGGCTCGCTGCTTCTTATTTATCTAGGCAATGAGTACGAAAACCTTGCAAAAGGGTTAATGGCAACATACACGCTTCTGATGGGCTACAGAATTACAAGACTGGCTTTTAAAAAGATCGTAATCAAACAGAAAACACACCTCGGAAGACTTGGTTTTCTGGGCGGAATGATGGATGCTTTTGGCGGTGGCGGCTGGGGACCGATTGTTACTTCCACCCTTCTTTCCAAAGGACGAAAAACCAATTACGTCATCGGAACCGTAAGCATGGCCGAATTCTTCGTAACGCTTTCTGCAGCGATTGTTTTCTTTTCAAGTTTGGGAGTTTCAAATATCGAAATCATTTTGGGATTAATTATCGGAGGAGTTCTGGCTGCGCCTATCGCTGCAAGATTAGCAGGAAAAATGCCACGTAAAACTGCGCTGATTTTGGTTGCACTTCTGCTTATTGTTTCGAGTGCCAGAAATCTTTATAAAATTTTCTTTTAAACAAAAAAACCTTCCCAACGGAAGGTTTTTATTTAAATTCTCTTTTGTATCAGATTACTTCTAACTCTTTTCCTACTTTCTCAAACGCGGCAATCGCTTTATCCAAATGTTCTTTTGTATGCGCCGCTGAAAGCTGAACCCGGATTCTGGCTTTGCCTTTCGGAACCACAGGATAGAAGAATCCAATAACGTAAATCCCTTCATCCATCAGTTTTTCTGCCATTTTCTGGGCTAAAGGAGCATCATAAAGCATCACAGGAACAATCGCTGCATCACCGTCAGGAATATCGAATCCTTTTGCTTTCATTTCTTTTCTAAAATATTCAGCATTTTCCATCACTTTGTCTCTCAGCGAAGTATCTTCGGAAATCATATCCAGAACTTTCATCGCCGCGCCCACAATTCCAGGAGCCAGTGAATTTGAAAATAAATACGGTCTTGAACGCTGTCTCAGCATATCAATGATTTCTTTCTTTCCGGAAGTAAATCCACCCAAAGCACCGCCTAAAGCTTTTCCTAAAGTTGAAGTAATAAGATCAACTCTACCCATCACGTCGTTCGCTTCGTGCGTTCCGCGGCCGGTTTTTCCGATAAATCCGGTAGCGTGGGAATCGTCAACCATTACCAGACAGTCATATTTTTCTGCAAGATCACAAACTCCCTTTAAGTCAGCAACAATTCCATCCATGGAAAAAACGCCGTCTGTAACAATGATTCTGAAACGGTGATTTTTTTCGGAAGCGGCCTTTAGCTGTGCTTCTAAATCCTCCATATTATTGTTTTTGTAACGGTATCTGGCCGCCTTACACAAACGGACACCGTCAATAATTGAAGCGTGGTTCAGTTCATCAGAAATAATTGCGTCTTCTTCAGAAAATAAAGGTTCGAAAACTCCGCCGTTCGCATCAAAACACGCTGCGTACAGAATCGTATCTTCCATTCCTAAAAATTTGGAAATTTTCGCTTCAAATTCTTTATGGATATCCTGAGTTCCGCAGATAAAACGAACGGATGACATACCGTAACCGTGGCTTTCGATCATATTCTGCGAAGCTTTCATCACTTCTGGATTATTTGAAAGTCCTAAATAATTGTTTGCGCAGAAATTCAGGAGCTTTTTTCCGTTGGCTTCGATTTCGGCGGACTGTTGAGAAGTGATGATTCTCTCGGTCTTAAAAAGGCCTTCATTCTTAATATTTTGTAGTTCGCTCTGTAAGTTATCGAGATAGTTTTTAGAAATCATAATTGAATTTTTTAAGAAACGCTAATTTAACAAAAAAAGCCCTCAATCAACTATGAATTGAGGACTGTTTTAATATGAATTGTAAAAGAGTTGCTATCTTATTTGTACACAATTCCCCACTTTTTATTAAGTTTTTCATATTCTGCCTGGGATTTTGGCTGCCATAGTTTTCCAACTGGCGAACCAAACTCTCTGAAATACCCCTCGAATCCAGCCGGTGTGTAAGCAAATACCATAATGAATATTTCGCTTCCGGTATTTTTTACACCATGCCAGCAATGTTTGGGAATTAAAGCTACGCTGCCCTTTTTAACCCTAATCTCCTTATCTGCGACGTGTAGAATTCCTTCACCCGTGTGAACAAAAATGAGTTCATCTTCGTTCAAATGCTTGTGCATGGGAATCCCTTCACCAGGTGCAATTTCTTCGGTGCAAAAAGACAGGGACTTTTTCCCATTCGGCGAGTGGGCAATTTTTATAGTTAAAGGAGAATTACGTGGTCCAATCCAGTACTTTTCACCTTCGTCTTCATGAACGACCACCGGCTCTGCTTCATCGCAAAATGACAGAAAATCTGCAGGAACAAAAAAGCCTGCAAAACCCAACGATGCCGTGTTGATAAATTGTTTCCGTGACTGTTTCATTTCTACTTGATGAGGCTTGTATGGTCACTTGCGAGTTGCCATTTTCCGTTGCTGTAAAACCATGTCGAAGTGTAACGACCTTTATCCGTAAAAGCTTTTCCTTTATACGTTCCTGAGACAGTGAACACACCTGTTTCTACCGCTGTACTGCGATGAATTCTAAACTTTTTATCCTCAGACTTCACTGAAGTTAATTTAAGGTCAGCAGATTTTATCTGCGCGATCTCTTCGGCTTTATTTCTTAT
Source organism: Kaistella faecalis (assembly GCF_019195395.1). Lineage (NCBI taxonomy): Bacteria > Pseudomonadati > Bacteroidota > Flavobacteriia > Flavobacteriales > Weeksellaceae > Kaistella > Kaistella faecalis. The sequence continues at coordinate 2,343,374 of NZ_CP078067.1, read as the reverse complement.
TTTTCCATTTTCATTGACAGAAGTAAATTCTGCAGAAAGCAGCGAATCAAACATGCGGGCATCCTGTGTTGATATCGCTTTATCGTAATTATCGCTTGCTTGTTTCAGTGAGGGCATCAATTCGTCTGAAGTATGAGTTTTTTCAGTAGAATGATCCGAAACAATCATCCATTTACCATCTCTTTTTTCAAACATGGCACTGTAGAACCCTGTATCGTTATGGGGTACAGCATCCGCTTCAAGGCCGGAGGTTGATGCATTCCAAAGCCCGGTTACATAGGCCAGATTACCGTCCATTTTCACTTTCACATCATCACTTTTAACACTTAGTAATTTATAGGAGGGTTTTTCTTTCTCTTTCCTGATTCGCTCTAGTACTTCTGCACGCGTAACCTTAGATCCGTCCGGGTGATAAGAAACAAAATCGGGAGCAAGCGCATTTTCGAAAAATGGTAGATCCCCACTCAGGGACGCCTTATCAAAATCTGCATTCAGCTTGAGTACCATATCAATATCGTTTTTTTGAGAATGTAAAAACGTACTAAAAACAACAACCGAAAACAACGTAAAGAGTTTAGTGAAATTTTTCATGGCTTTGATTTTTGTGTTAAAATTTTAATTTATCAATATAAGTGTTTAGAATATTTTACATTAAAAATATAAAATTACCATAAAAGCCATAGCTGATCAACCGCTAAATCACCCTATTTATAATGGCAGTTATATAGCAGAAAACATCAGTCATTAAACACAAAAGCCTTCATTTCTGAAGGCCTTTTTTGTTTATTCTTTTATGAATTTGAGATTCTGATTTTCGATTTTCAGAAGGTAGACACCTTTTGGAAGATGATGGACTTCAACTGCCTTCCCCTCTGTAAATTTTCCCTTTTTAACCAACTTCCCATCTGCACTGTAAATACCATATTGCTGATTGTTTCCTACTCCTAAAACCGTTAGTTTATCACCTACAGGATTGGGATAAATCATAATACCATCTTTTGTATTATCATTCACCGAGAGGATCGTTGCGTCTTTAATTACTGTAGAATTTCTATGGATAATCTGATTTTCGTAATTGAACTGAACAGATGCCACAGGAAAATTCACCTGATTGGCGAAAGTCTGATTGTTCACAGTATTATTAAGCACCAAATAAGCAACCTGCCCTCCAGTTCCGTTTACCTTTATAGGCAACGGCATTTCGAAGAAACTTACTGATGAGTGACTTCTGGTCTGGCTTACCCTGAATCTTAACATCTGGTCTGAAGTCTGATTCCAGCGGATTTGGTAAGTTGGGTGGCCCTGACCATAAACCCAGTCATTAAAAAATTCGGTAAAATCTTTACCTGTTGACAAAAGAAGGGAATTTTTAAGATCCGCTGTTTTGGCGTATCCATAAGCATGCTCCGGCCTTGAATGATAATCCTTAATAGCGGAATAAAATGCGTCATCGCCCAATATCCATTTTATCATTCTTACGATATAACCTCCTTTGGAATAGCTCAACCGTCCGCTGAAAATTGCGCCGGTATTGCCCAGGTTACTGTCAGAAACATATACGCTTCCTCCGGCTGCGCTGGTGATATAGCTCATTTCAGAACCCAGATACCCTAGAAACTGAGAATTGGTCATGAGTAATTTTTCGTTGGCGAGATGTTCACCAAAAGTCGCAAATCCTTCATTAAGCCAAATGTCGTTCCAGGCACCGCAGGTTACTTTATCGCCGAACCACTGGTGTGCGAGTTCATGTGCGATAATGCCTCTTCCCCATGATCCCATAGAAGACATGGTGGCATGTTCCATACCGCCTCCCCAGCCGAATTGCATATGACCGTATTTTTCATTTCTGTAAGGATACGGACCGAAATACTGTTCAAAGGTATCCATCACAGTTTTGGTCCATTCAATATTAGACATGATTGTACCATTCGATGTGGTTGAAGGATAAAGATAATTTACAAAAGGGAAAGGTGGATTTCCCATCGTATCATTTAATTTCGTATAATTCGTAATTCCTAAAGCAATGAGATAAGCCGGAATTGCATAATTTGTTTGCCAGTAAGTGAGTTTTCTGCCGCCGGTCAACATTGTTTCCGAAATAAGTTTGCCGTTGGAAGCCACGTTGTACTGGGACGGAGTGTTGATCTTAATATCAACTTTTTCAATTTTATCATTAAGGCTCTGTTTTGTCGGAAACCATTCCTGGGCACCGTATGGCTCGGAAAGAGTATACAGAGCAGGTGTTCCACCCTGAGTTGATATTGTGAAAGCATCTCCTGCGCTACCACCTGTATCCGGCGCGCCGAAATATTTAATTGAAAGGGAATCAAGGGTTGCTGCCGGTATATTAGTCGGGAAATCAATTTTAACCTCTTTACTACTGAGCTGCGTGAAAGAAAGGGTATTGCCATGATACTTCACTTCTGAAACCGTAAGACCATCCGAAAGATCAAAATAAATATTTGCCATATTCTGGTTCGGAATAAAATGACTGGTAACGGTGCCACTTACGAACTGCTGTGCAGGGTCCAGCTGAAGTTCGAGCCGCTGGTATCTTAAATCATAATTCAACGTATTGGGATTCACGTTATAATCAATCATTTTCGAATATTTTAGAAGTTCATTGCTGATCATACTTTTGCGTTCTGCTTCTTCGTTTTTCTGAGCGGAAACCTGTACGCAAATCAATGTAACCAGTATTACATAAAGTTTTTTCATTTAGCTATATTTTTCGCTAAAGTTAAAAAAAACCTCTCAATAATTATTGAAAGGTTAAGTAATTCGTGATTTATTTAAATATTACAGATTTAGTGCAGGCTGAAGAATTTGTTCCATCCGGTTTTTTACCTGATCCACGGAACCCGCATAATTATTGATAAGAAGAGAGAATACCAATGTTTTTCCGGTATGGGTTTTCATGTAACCTGCTAAGGTTTTCACTTTATTTAAAGTTCCTGTTTTGGCAAAAATCTGTCCATTTCCTTCACCGTTAAACATACTTTTCAAAGTGCCGGTTTGTCCTGCAATTGGAAGTGATTCAAAATATGTTTTATAATATTTCTCATCCATAATGTTGGTTAAAAATTTCACCTGAGAAATCGGAGTAACCAGATTATTCCGTGAAAGTCCGCTTCCATCCATATAGTTCAATCCGTCGGTTTCGAATGCATTTGCCTTCAAATGTTCAACTACAACACTTCTTCCGGATTCTAAAGTCTGATCGCCTTTTTTCTGAAAACCAACCATTCGCAGCGTAGCTTCTGCCAATGCATTATCACTTCTTTGATTCGTGTAGTAGATAATATCTGCTAAAGTTGGTGATTGGTAAGTAGTTATCGTTGTGCGTTTTTCTGGGTTGAGCTCTGTTGTTCTTGCCACCACTTTTCCTGTTATACCAACACCTCTTTTAACCATGGTGCTTCTTAAAGAATTTGCCAGATATGCCGGCGGATCAGCAACTTTGGTAGTTAGGCCTACTCCATCAAACTTGTCAGCATAAACCATCTGCTTTATATAAGGAGAGATGTAATAGAAGTTTTTATTTTCAGCGAAAGGATTTGCGGGTTTTGCAATGAGCCTTTCATTCTGAGGATTGATTTCATAAGTAGAACCGGCTGGAAGATAGTAATTTCCGTTCTCTAGCCATACAATATTTTCCGGGAGTTTCTGCGTTTTATTTACTTTGAAAACTCCGGTTTGAATGATGATATCGCCGTTAATCTTTTTAATTCCCTTTTCAGAAATAGCCGCAATAAAGTCTGAAACTATTGCAGAATACGTTGAAGCACCGGCCTTATTTGTACCTAAAGATGGGTCACCACTACCTACAATATATAAATTACCCTGAAGATTACCGTTCTCATCAATGTCCCCTGAATATTCGAGTTGTGTAATCCAACGGAAATTTTCGCCCAACAGGCTTACTGCTGTATCAGTGGTTAATAATTTGGTGGTAGAAGCTGGAATCAGCGATGCATACTCGTTGTATGAACTTACCACTTTTCTGGTTTTCGGGTCGAAAATTACAAATCCCCAATTGGCGTTACGAAGAACCGGATCATTCATCATAGAATTGATGTTGATATCCACCAGTTCCTTCGCACTCATTAATTTTTCAGAAGAACTGAAATCCTTAACGGTACTGCTTGGCCGGTTGTCGTAAGTTTGGGGTAAATTTGAAGTGAAAGTACCTTGCCCGAATGCGATTGCTGAAAATGCTAAAGCCTGCGCAAGAAATATATTTTTTAGTCTAATCATTTAATTTTGTTATTTGATTATCTCTGAACTCATTTGTTAAGAAAATGAAAATATGAAATGCAAAACATATTTTCAACGCTCAAAAATATACATTATTGTTGAAAGACAACATTTTAACCCTCCCAAAAGCAGGTAAATTTTGTTAAAAATTGTTAAAAATCAACAAATATCAGCTTTTTAATACTCTGATAAGCAGTTATTTCGTCGAATTCTTCAAAACTTTTCAAAACCAGACCTTTCATTTCAGCGTACTTTTTTCCACGCGGTAGTTTGAGCAGAATTTGATACTGATACATCAAATTGAGTTTTGCGATGGGTGATTTTTCCGGACCCAAAATACAGTCTTCGGGTAGATATTTTCTAAGGATCGACCCTAAAAATTGGGAAGCGCGGTTCACTTTATCTTCACGGCGGTGTTTCAGTTCGATCATAATCAGTTTCACAAATGGCGGATAAAGAAATTTCTTTCTTTCATCGAGAAAATGCGAGTATATCTTTTCAGAATTATTCTCTTTTATCAGCTGAAAAACCGCATGCTGAGGATTATAGGTCTGAATCAGAATTTTTCCTTCCCCGGAAGTTCGTCCGGCGCGTCCCGACACCTGCATAATCAATTGGTATGCGCGTTCCTCCGCACGGAAATCCTGTACGTAGAGCATAGCATCTGCCCTTGGAATGGCAACCAATTCTATATTGTCGAAATCCAGACCTTTAGAAATCATCTGTGTTCCCACAATAATATCGGTTTCACCTTCTTCAATTCTCTCGTATAATTTTTCGTAGGCAAACTTTTTCCGCATCGAATCTACATCCATCCGGTCAACTTCAGAATCAGGAAAAATCCTCGAAACTTCCTCGTGAATCTGTTCAACTCCTACCCCTCTTTCATTCAGATTTTCAGAATGGCATTTGGGGCAGACTTTCGGTTTAGAAGCTTTTTGGCCGCAGTAGTGACATTTCATTTCATTGGAAAATTTATGATACGTCATCACCACATCACAATTTGAACAGTAATTTACGTAACCACAGGTTTCACATTCTACTACATTTGCGTAGCCGCGGCGGTTATGCAGAATCATTGTCTGCTTCTTCCTCTCCAATTCGCTTTTTATTTCGTCGATGAGTTTTAAAGAGAAATTTCCAATAATTTTCTTTGAATCCTGCTCTTCCTTAAAATTGATAAGTTCAAATTCAGGAAGTTTTACATTACCGAACCTCTCGCTCAGGAAAACATATTTTATTTTGTCTTTTTTCGCCAGATAATAGGATTCCACTGAAGGCGTTGCAGAGCCAAGGATAAGGTTTGCCGAATATAGTTTTGCCAGGATTTGTGAAGAATCTTTTGCATTGAAATAGGGAGAAACTTCCCGTGGTTTATAAGCCGAATCATGTTCTTCATCAACCACAATTAAACCGAGGTTTTCGTAAGGTAAAAACAACGCGTTACGTGTTCCGATAAGGATTTTAACATCATTATTCTTAATTCGGCGCCAAACTTCCACCCTTTCGAAATCTGTAAGTTTTTGGTGATAAAAACCAAGCTGTTTTCCGTATTTTTTCTCTAATCGCTGCACGATCTGCTTGGTCAAAGAAATTTCGGGGAGAAGAAATAAAACATTTTTTCCGGCTGAAACGGTTTCTTCAATTTTTTCAAGATAAATATGAGTTTTACCGGAGGAAGTAACGCCGTGCAGCAAAACATTTTTCCCCTCAGTGAAAGCATTATCAATTTCTTTCTTCGCCTGGATCTGCTGCTTAGTGAGCTTTTCAATTTCCTCGATTTCCCCCTGATAAGATTCTATACGGTCTTTCTGCAGAAAATATTCCTGTACTAAATTTCTTTCAATTAAAGATTTTAACTGTGACTGGGAAAAATTTCCTTCACCGAAAATTTCAGATTTCCTGATAGGTTTTTCGGGATGTTCTGTTTGCTTTTCGAGGATCGAAAGAAACATTTCCTGCTGTTTAGGAGAACGTTTCAGCGACAGGAGAATCTGCGGAAGACTGTTACCGTCCAGTTCTGAATCATTTACACGCAAATACGCGATTTCTTTCGCTTTGTATTTCTCGGCAATCTTTTCATCAATCTCGATGTACTGAAGATCGATTAACGATTTTATGGTTTTGACGATGTCTTTCTTTGGAATAAATGCTTCAATTTCGGTCACATTAATAAGCTGCCGAACTTCTAGTGCCTGGATGAGATACATTTCATTCACATCTAAGTTTTCGAAATCGACTTTAATATTCGCCTTTAACTTTAAATAAGTTTCACTTTCCAGTTTTAAAGACGAGGGAAACGCAAAACGGTAAATTTCGCCAAGATTACAGAGATAATATTCGGAAATCCAGTTCCAAAACTTAATCTGTTGAGGTGGAAGAATTGGAAAATCATCAAGTATACTGATGATTTCTTTTGGACTGAAATTTTCGGGCTCGGTGTTATGGATTTCAGCAACGATTCCTGTATAAATCTTTTTGCCGCGAAATGATACCAACACCCTCATCCCAACTTCCAGATTACGGATTAATTCCTCAGAAACTTTATAAGTAAAGGTTCCTTTAAGATTGAGCGGGAGAATGATCTGGGCAAAAGTCAAAGCTGGTAAACTGATTTTATGTGAGAAGTGTTTGAGCGAATTACAAATTTAGATTTTATTTTGGCTAAAGCCAATGAATTTACTTCAATAAAAAACGGGCTAAAGCCCGTTCAAAAAGATTTTTATAATGATTTTAGAAGAATTGCTTTTATTATTTTGCCTTTCTTCTGTTCAGTTCTTTATCGATGAGGCCAAGTTCGCGACCTGTTTGTCCGGCCACAGAAGTGTTTTCCTGCGCACGTCTTGTTAAATAAGGAACCACATCTTTCACCGGGCCATAAGGAAGATATTTGCAGACATTGTATTTTTCTGCGCCAAGAAAATAGGTGATATTGTCGCTCATTCCGTAAAGCTGACCAAAATGAATCTGAGGATGATCATTTGGTAATCCCATTGCCCGCATTTTATCCATTACAAGTTCAGTAGACTTCTCATTATGGGTTCCAAAAAACGCTGAAACGCGGTCTAAATTATTCAATACGAAATCGATCGCGGCATTATAATTATCATCTGAGGCCTGTTTTGTAGGCTGAATAGGATCCGGATAATTCATTGCAGCTGCACGTTCGCGCTCTTTTTCCATATAAGCGCCGCGAACAAATTTGTAACCTAAGAAATAGTTTTTTGTTCTGGCTCGTTCTAAATCTTCAGCAAGATATTCCATTCTACCAGTGCGGTACATTTGGATGGTATTCCAGATAATGGCTTTCTGTTTGTTGAATTTCTCCATCATTTCATTCACCAAATCATCGGTCGCATCCTGCATCCAGCTGTCTTCTGCATCAATCATCAGAACCACATTGCGGTCGAACGCCATCTGACAAACCTCCTCATATCTCTTCACCACTCTCGCCCATTCTTCTTTTTGAGAGGTCGTTAATTCTACTTTTTTACCGACTTCCTCGTATATTTCAATTCTTCCAAAACCCGTGGGCTTAAAAACTACAAACGGAATCGCCGGATTACCTTCTGCGAATTTTATGTTTTGTTTAATTTCTTCGCAGGTTTCATCAAAAACACTTTCTTCAGCTTTTCCTTCAATGGCATAATCAAATATACTTCCTACATGCCGCTTGAACATCTGCTTTACTACTTTCATGCTTTGCTCACGGGTTTCGCCGCCACAAAACTGCTCAAACAAAGTTTGTTTAACAACTCCGGTCACAAAAGGAAAATTTTTCTCTACGGTAAAGTTAAGAACCGAGATGCCAAACTTTGTAACAACGGGCTGCTCTATAGCTTTAAACATCCAGTACGCCTTGCGGAGTTGAGCGTCGGTCTTGTCTGCAAAGGCAATTTGGGTATTATTGAAAATGCTCATGGGTAATTTTAAATTAGAGCAAATTTAACGATACTATATGAATTGAAAAAACGAATTTAAAGTTTAATTTTGTGACAAATTTCATGAAATGATATCAGTTTTAGACCAGGATTTTTCGCAGCTCAACCTTTTTATAACGGATTTAAAACCCACCAAAATCATTATTCTGGTTGATGAAAACACCCATGAATATTGCCTGCCCGTACTTCTGGGAAATCTGGAGACTGAAATCCCCTTTGAAATTATTGAAATTGAACCAGGAGAAGATTTAAAAACAATTGAGACAGCTTCTCAACTCTGGGAAATTTTATCTGAATTTGAAGTCGACCGCAAATCTTTGATGATTAATCTGGGCGGTGGAGTCATTACCGACTTGGGCGGATTCGTGGCATCAACTTATAAAAGAGGAATTAAATTTGTCAACATCCCAACAACACTTTTGGGGATGTGCGATGCTTCTATTGGCGGGAAAACAGGTATTGACCATCATTTCTTAAAGAATATTATAGGAACTTTTGCAGAGCCTGAGGAAATATTTGTCTACCCACATTTCTTGAAAACAGTACCTTATGTTGAATTGCGAAGCGGATTTGCAGAAATGCTCAAGCACGGTTTAATTGCAGACCAAACTCACTGGAACGATTTAACATCACTTGAAAATCTGAGTGCAGAAAGCATATTTCCACTTATTGAAAACTCAATGCGGATTAAACAGACGATTATTGAACAGGATTTTAAAGAGCAGAACATCAGAAAAACGCTTAACTTCGGGCACACTGTAGGTCATGCATTGGAAAGTCTTTTTCTGCAGCAGGGAAAGCCCATACCCCATGGTGAAGCTGTAGCACTCGGAATGATTTGCGAGACCTATCTGTCTTTTCTGGCGGGCAACATCAGCAACGACAAAGCTGAAGAGATTATCGGAAATATCAGGAAATTTTATCCATATATAGCCATCAGTCAGTTCACGGATGAAAGAATTGTAGCGCTGATGATGAATGATAAAAAGAACTCAAGCGGCAAAATAAGTTTCTCTCTTTTAAAAAGTATTGGGGAGTGCACTTTTGACAGCGAAATGTCGAACGAACAAATTATTTCGGCTTTGAATTATTATCAAAATTTAAATTAAATACTGTTTAAAATATTATTTATATCATAGTATCCAACCGACGCTTTTTTCTTTAGTAGCAAAATTATCACAAATAAGTATTTACAAATCAACAACTTACATCTCACCACTATTAAACTACTGTTTAGTTTTTAATATTTTAATTTGCTTTTGGCACAGGGTTTGCGAATAACCAATCGTAAAACAAAATTAAAAACGCGAATTGATAAGCCTTTTTAAGTTGCAAAGTTTTTCTGATAAGGATTCTAGAGCAGCATTAAATTAAGATTGTCAAATTCACAAAAAATTAATTAAAATTTAAAAATTATGAAAAAGTTATTTTTAGGTGCAGCTATCGCAATGAGTTCATTGACATTCGCACAACAGTTCGGTATTAAAGGTGGAATGAACGTTTCTTCACTTTCAAAAGATTCAAATTTAAGTGATCAGGGATCAAAAATCGGTTTTAACGCTGGTCTTTTCATGAATGCTCCGATTGGTGAAAACTTCAGCATTCAGCCTGAATTACTTTACTCTCAAATGGGAGAAAAATACGATTACACTCAACCAATCACGGGTGATAGAATCTCAGGAGCTACTCATTTAGATTATGTTGCGTTACCAATTATGTTCCAATATAACGCTACTCCATCTTTCTATCTGGAAGCTGGACCGGAATTCGGACTATTGGTTTCTGCAAAGGACAAGCAAAAAAATGAAACTACCGGACAAACAATAGCTGAAAGCGGTAACTACAAAGATGATTTAAACAGCTTTAATGCAGGTATCGGTCTGGGAGCAGGTTATTATTTTACCCCTAACATCGGTTTAACTGCAAGATATGTTGCTGGTTTAACAGATATTTATAAAGACGGACAAAACTCTGGTGACGCTGTGAAAAACAACGTATTCCAAGTTGGTTTGGCTTACAAATTCTAATAACATTTAGGATGAAAAAAAAGGCTGAGAAATTCTCAGCCTTTTTTTATTGATCTGTATATTCAGGACTTGGCCCTGGCGGAACCGGATACACTTCCGTAAAACAGCCAAAACAGTGGCTGGAACTTCCCAAAATAACTTTGAGATTATCCATACTTAAAAATTCCAGTGAATCTACGCCAAGATAATCCCTTAATTCCTCAACTGTCATATTTGCGGAGATTAAATCTTTTTTTGAAGGTGTATCAATTCCAAGATAACATGGTGCAATAATTGGCGGTGATACGCTTCGGAAATGAATTTCTTTGACTCCGGCTTCTTTCAGAATTTTAACCAAACGTTTCGAAGTTGTTCCCCGAACAATGGAATCATCGATGATCACTACCCTTTTCCCTTTTATTTCTGAAACAATCGGATTAAGTTTTAAGTTGACAATTCTTTCCCTCATTTCCTGAGTCGGGACAATAAAACTTCTGCCGATATAACGGTTTTTAATCAGAACCGGCCGGAAAGGAATGCCTGACGCAATGGAAAAACCAATCGCCGCCGGAACTCCAGAATCGGGAACACCAATTACAATATCAGCTTCCACAGGAGCCTGCTCCCAGATTTTCATACCGGATTTTTCGCGGATTTCATGAACATTGATTCCTTCCAAAGTGGAATCGGGTCTGGCAAAATAAATATATTCGAAAGCGCAGATCCTGTTTTCGCAGTTTTCTTTAACTAAAAACGATTTCAGGCCTTTTTCATTTTCACTGGTATAGACAATTTCTCCGGGCAAAATGTCTCTCACATATTGTGCACCTACCGCGTCTAAAGCAACAGATTCTGAAGCCGCGACAAAAGTTTTTTCATCAATTGCTCCTAAAACCAAAGGACGGATTCCGTGAAAATCGCGGAAAGCAAAAAATTTATTTCTCGTCATTCCAACCACTGAATATGCACCTTCAATTTTTTCCATGGTTGCTTTAATGGCGCCTCTTAAGCCTAAATCCAGGTTTTTCTGAATCAGCCTTAAGATCACTTCCGAATCCGAAGTTGCTTTGAAAACCACACCTTCTGCCTCCAGTTCTTTTTTGAGTTCGTCAGCATTGGTTAAATTTCCGTTATGTGCGATGGACAGGATAATCTGATCATACTCATTCTTCGCAAAAAATGGCTGGAAATTGTACTTCTTCTTGTCCCCTGCGGTCGTATATCTGGTATGCCCGATTGCTGAATTTCCCATAAAAGTTTCTGGTTCGCGGATGTTTTTATAAACATCAAGCACCAAACCTTCATCTTTAATATTGAAAATCTTTCCGTTTTTCATCACAGAAATTCCGCAAGCTTCCTGGCCGCGGTGCTGCAGTGCAAAAAGGCCG